>JAEUHQ010000120.1 GCA_016794565.1 Planctomycetota bacterium
ACGGTCCAACCCGAGCCCGAGGAATACGCCGCGTTGAACCGCGGCTGCGCAACGGTCCCGAACCAGTGCTGCGGATCCGTCGGCGCGAACACGACTCCCGCTTCGGGCCGGCTCCTGGGCCAGAACCGGTAGCGGGCCGTCGCCTGCAGCGCGGGCAGCACGCTCCCGTCGATCGAAGGCGACAGCGCCGAGGCCGGCGGTAAAGGCGCGAGCGCATTCGGCAGGTCGAACGCCACGAGCGTGTTTGCGAGGTGGTAGCGAACATAGGCGCGCCCTTCATGAGCATTCCAAGCGATGTCAATGGGGTCCACGCCAGGCAGCGGCAACTGGTCGATGACCACCATCACTCGGGGCGTGGTGCGGACCAGCAGCACACGCACAACCTGTCCCGTCCCGGTGCCGCTGTCGTACCCCGACAGCAGCCATGTCTCGCGGTTCAGTCGGCAGATACCTCCCGGACGGTCGAACGGCAACGGCGTCGTGATCGGCGCCATCGTCACGTAGCCACCCTGACCGTCCGGATGTGGCACTGACGGCTCCCACTCGAGAGACGCCGTGAAGTCCGTCACGGCGAGTGTGCCGTACTCGGAAATCGAAGGCTCGCGCACGGAGAACAGGACGTCCTTGTGCCGGGGGTCCTGAGCCCACGCTGTGGATGCGACGAGCAACCCTGCAAGGCAGAACGCTCTCATGCAGGAGTGCTCCATGGCCGTTCGCAGATCGCTCGTGACGGTCGAAGCCGGAATCCTCCGCGCAGTCGTCCATCCGGCTCTGGCCACCCTCGATCGACGATCCGAGAGTGCCGACGACGTACAGCGGACCGACAGCGGGTCGGGTTCACGTTTCCGGCAAACCAAGCCCCGCGACGAAGACGCGGCCACAGTGCCGGGCGCCGTTCGGCGTGACCATGCCCTTCTTCTTCGCGACGAACGTCACCGTCACGTCGCCGTGGCACGCGGCGCCGAGCACGGCGCCCGTGTCGCCGTGCAGGCCGGACGGGATGTCGACGCAGAGCTTGGGTCCCTCCGCGCGGTCGAACGCCTCGACCCAGGCCCGCGCCGCGCCCGTGAGTTCGCGGTCGAGGCCGGTGCCGAACAGCGCGTCGATCCACACGGCGCCGCGATGCGCCGTCGGGTCGGGCAGTTGGCCTACGACGATCGGCACGCCCGCCGCGCGCAGGATGCGCAGCTGCAGCGCGGCGTCGGGCGAACGGGCCGCGTCGGGCTCTGCCAGGAGATGGATCGCGCAGCGGCCGACGCCGAGGTGGCGCGCCGCGGCGAGACCGTCGCCGCCGTTGTTGCCCGCACCCGCGAGGATCACGAAGCGATCGCCGAGCCGCGCGGCCTCGACGGCGACCGCGCGCGCCGCGTTCTCCATGAGGAGCATCGTCGGCATGCCGAGCCGCGTCGCCGCATCGCGGTCGACGGCGCGCGCCTCCGCAACGGAGAGCACCCGTTCGTTCGTCACGCGCCGCCGCCTCCGCCCTGCACCGCCTTGCGCACCTGCAGCAGCAGCTCGAGATCCTCGACGGGATCGAGGGCCCGCAGGTCGCCGAAGCCGCTCTGCGCCGTGCCGAGCAGTTCGCCGCTGCCGCGGATCGCGAGGTCGGCTTCGGCGAGTTCGAACCCGTCCGTCGTGCGGCACACGGCCGCGACGCGCGCGGTCTTCGGGCCGCACAGGACCGCGATGCCGCGCCGGGTGCCGCGCCCGACGCGCCCGCGCAACTGGTGCAGCGTCGCGATGCCGAACCGGTCGGCCGCGACGACGACGATCAGGGTCGCGTCCGGAACGTCGACGCCGACCTCGAGCACCGTCGTCCCGACCAGCACGTCGACGTCGCCGCGGCGGAACGCGTCGAGGACTCCCTGCCGTTCGGCGGTCGCCAGCCTGCCGTGCACGAGACCGCAGCGGAAGCGTCCGGCCAGCGCCTCGTGCACACGGACGACGCCGCCCTTCTCGCCTTCTTCGCCGACCGCGGGGCACACGACGAACACACGGCCGCGGCGGCGCACCGCGCGCGCGATCGAACGCACGGCGCGCGGCCACTTCTCCTGCGGCAGCCAGAACGCGCGAACGTCGCGCCGGCCGAGCGGGCGACGGCGCAGCGTCACCGCGTCGAGATCGCCGAAGAGCACGAGCGCCTGCGTGCGCGGGATCGGCGTCGCGGTCATCACCAGCACGTGCGGGTTGTCACCCTTGTGCACGAGCGCCATGCGCTGCTGCACGCCGAAGCGGTGCTGCTCGTCGACGATCACGAGTCCGAGGCGCGGGATCACCACACCGGCGGAGAGCAGCGCGTGCGTGCCGAAGATCAGCCGCGACCCCGGCGCATCGAGAGGCAAGTCCCGCTGCGACGCGGTGCACAGCACGACCTTCACGTCGCTGCCGGCGAGCCACCTCGACACGGATGCGAAGTGTTGTTCGGCGAGAAGCTCGGTCGGAGCAAGGAAGGCGACCTGCGCGCCGCGTGCGAGCACCGCGAGCGCCGCCGCGATCGCGACCGCGGTCTTGCCGGTCCCGACGTCGCCCTGCAGCAATACACCCATCGCCGCCGGCCCCGCAAGACGCGCCCACAGCGCCTGCACCGCGTTCTCCTGGTCCGCGGTGAGGCGCAGCGGGATGCGGCTCCGGATCCGTGCGGCGAGCGCGGCATCGACCGCGAACGCGACGGCCGCCCGCCGCGCGCGCGACGACCGCGCCCGCTCGACCGCGGCGAACAGCTCGGCAGCCTCGCGGACCGCGAAGTGGAGGCGGGCCCGTTCGTGATGCGCGACGTCGCGCGGGCGGTGCATCGCGGCGAGCAGTTCGGGGAAGGACCCGTCGTACGCATCGAGCCCGGGCGGCAGCGCCGGCAGGGCCACCGAGGACCAGTCGACGTGGTCGAGGCAGTGCGCAATCCATTGCTGCAGGCGCGCCGCCGACACGCCGTCGACCTCGGGATACCGCAGCTGCACCTCCCCGCTCGGCTGCGCATCGCGAGGCAGGATGCGCGGCTGCTGCACCGCGAAGCGGCGCCCCTTCTTCGCGAGAACGCCTTCGACGAGCCGCACGTCGCCGGCCGGGTAGTTCTTCGCGAGCCACGGCTGGTTGAAGAACGAAGCGTCGAACGACGTTCCGTCCGCGGCGTCGAACACGACCGTCACCATCGCGCGCCGGCCGGGCAGCCATGCACGCCGCGCCACGGCGACGGTGCCGCGCAACCGCACGAGTTCGCCCACGGCAGCGTCGTCCGGTGCTTCGAGTTCGCGCAGCGCGCGGTACCGACGGGGAAAGAACTGCACGAGGTCGAGCAGGGTGCCGAGTCCGGCGGCAGCGAGCCGACGCGCGGTGCTCGGCCCGACACCGGGCAGCGTCGCTGTGCCGCTGCGCGCGGTCGGCGTCGTCGCATCGTCGGATCCCGCGCGCGGCGTCATGGCGCCCGTCGTTACGGTTCCGCGCGACGGAAGCAAGCTCCGCACTCGCGGTGTTGTCTCGCGGCCCGCCGGCCGGATACCTTCCGCGTCCCTTGAACGGCCCCGACGAGCGACAACTGGCCCACCTGCTGTCGTTCGGCTACGACCCGGACCTGCAGAAACACTGGCAGGACGACGTGGCCGCCGGCCGCCTCTCGCGCGCGACCAACGTCGTCACCGGCGAACTCCAGGCACCGCCTCCGGGCACGATCCAGAAGCTGCCCGGCAGCAGCACGAAGGCGTGGCGCGAGCTCGACCGGATCGGCCGCGAGGCGATCCAGAAGGGCGAAGTCGGCATCGTCGTGCTGAACGGCGGCATGGCCACGCGCTTTGGCGGCGTCGTGAAGGGCGTCGTGCCCGTTCTCGGCGAGGACCGTTCGTTCCTGGCGCTCGTCGTCGAGGACGCGCGCAGGCTCGAGGCCGCGACCGGCGGCGTCGTGCGCACGTTCCTGATGAACAGTTTCGCGACGGACGAAGCGACGAAGGCCCACTTCGCGCAGCGCGGGAACTTCGGCCAGGACCCGGCACGCATCGAGCACTTCACGCAGTTCATCGCGCTGCGCATGGAAAAGAAGGGGGCGCTGTTCCGCCGTGACAACGGCGAGCTGTCCCCGTACGGCCCGGGCCACGGCGACTTCCCCTCCGCGTTCCGCCGCTGCGGCGCGCTGCGGCGCTTCCTCGACGCGGGCGGCCGCTGGCTGCTCGTGCGCAACGTCGACAACCTCGGCGCACGGCTCGAACCCGCGATCCTCGGGCACCACATCAAGAGCAAGCGCGAGGCGACCGTCGAACTCGCGCCGAAGTGGCCCGAGGACGTCGGCGGCTCGCCGTTCCAGTACCTCGGCAAGACGCAGCTGATCGAGCAGCTCCGCTACCGGCCGGGCTTCGACCCGAACATCGTCGACGTCTTCAACACGAACACGTTCTGGTTCACGGCGTCGTGCCTCGACCGCGACTTCGACCTCGGCTGGTACTACGTCGAGAAGGAGGTCGACGGGCGCCCTGCGGTGCAGGTCGAACACCTGATCGGCGAACTCACGTCGCACCTCACCACCAACTTCCTGCAGGTCCGCCGCAGCGGCTGCGGCACGCGGTTCCTGCCGGTGAAGGCCCCCGACGACCTCGTCGCCGCGCGCGAGGAGATCGTCGAGATGTACGACGGCGGCCCCGGGCCGGCGTAGCGGCGCAGGTGCACGCCGCCGCCTGCCGATAACGACGGCCGGCGAGCATGGCGAACGTCACGAAGTCGCAGGCGATGCGGGCGCAGTACGCGGCGTGGCCCTACCCGCAAGTGCCGCTGCTCGCGACGCTGCCGGGTTCGCACCCGTTCGAGCTCCACGTCGCCTGGGCGTGGGACCGCTGCGGCAGCGGCCCGGCGCCCGAACGGCCGCGCATCTGGATCGCCGGCTGCGGCACGTTCCAGCCGTACGCGTTCGCCATCGCGAACCCGCGCGCCGAGATCGTCGCGACGGACATCAGCGAGCCGAGCCTGCGCGCGGCGGCGCGGCGTTGCGCCGTGCACCGGCAGCGGCACGTGCGCTTCGCGCCGGTCGACCTCGCCGACGAGTCGACGTGGCCCGACGGCTCGTTCGACTTCATCGAGTGCTACGGGGTGTTGATGAACCTCGCCGATCCGCAGCGCGCGCTGCGGGCGCTGCGCGAACGGCTCACGCCTCGCGGGGTGCTCCGGCTCATGCTGTACCCGCAGTGGTCGCGCTCGCGGGTCTTCCAGCTCCAGCGCGTCGCGCGACTTCTCGGGCTCGGCGCGCACGACCGCAGCCACCCCGCCGCGTTCCGTTCGTTCGTGCGCGCGTTGCCGAAGGCGCACCCGCTGCGCCACGCGTTCGTCACCTACGCCGACAGCCGCAACGACGCCGGTGTCGTCGACGGCTTCCTGCACGCGGGCGACCGGGGCTTCACCGCGTTCCAGTTCGGCGACCTGCTCGCGAACGCGGGCCTCGTGCCGGGCCACTGGTTCCACCGACCGTGGGCGCAGCCGGACACGATGGCGGAACGGCTCGGCCTCGGCGACCGCACGCAGACCTTCGTGCTGAACCAGCTCGACCTGTGGCACGAACTGCGCGGCAACTTCGTCGTGTGCGCGCGCCGCGCCGACGCACCGCCGCGCGAGACGCGGGAACCGGCGCCGCACCCGGCGTTCGGTCGCGGCGGGCACGGACCGCGCCACCGCCTGCACCTCGAACGGCTGCGCTGGTTCGGGGGCCGCGTGCCGTCGCGCACCGGCTCTGGCGACGTCGTCCTCCGCGCCAGCGACGCACGCTCGCTGCGCGCCGGCGCGGCGCCCGACCACCTCCGCGAGAGCGGCATCGTGCTCGGCGGCGTCGACCGCGCACCGCGGCTCCCGTTCCACGCGCCGTGGAGCCGTGAACCGGCGTTCCTCGCGCACGCGAGCGCACTCCGCACGGGCCGTCGCGCGCCGAATCCGCTCTACGCACACCTCTTCGCCGCGTTCGAACTGCCGCAGCGCCACCCAGAACTCGCGCTGCCCGACCTGGACGCGTGGATGGGCCGCTGGCTGCCGTGGGCCGATCCGCTCGAGGAGCGGCCGATCCGCTTCGGGCTCACGCCGTACGCGACGCTGCAGCGCTTCCGGACGAACATCGCCGAGCACCTGACCCGCGGCGACCTGCCCGTCGCACACGGCTACGACGCCGTGCGGCTGCGCCACGACGAGACGATGCTCGCACGCGTGCGTTCGCTGCTCCGCGAACACGGCGACCTGCCGGCGATCGAGCGTTCCGACGCGGCGCTGCGCGAACTCGCGGTCCTCCTGTTCACGCACGACACGCTGTTCCTGCCGATCGAGTGAACGGTCAGCGTGCTGCCAGCGCGGTGCGCATGGCCGCGGGCATCGGCGCCTCGATCACGATCGGCAGGCCGGTCTTCGGGTGGCGAAGTTCGAGCCGGGCCGCGTGCAGGCAGAGCCGCGGCGCCCGGGCGCCGTAGCGATCGTCGCCCACCACGGGGTACCCGATCGTCGCGAGGTGCACGCGGATCTGGTGCTTGCGGCCCGTGTCGAGTTCGACCTCGAGCAACGTGCGCCCGCGCCCGGCTTCGAGAGTGCGATACCGCGTGCGCGCCGGCTTGGCGTCGGGATGGCGACCGGCGCGCACGAAGAGGCCGCGGTCCTCGCGCAGCGGCAGGTCGACCTCGCCGACAGGCGGCTCGGGTACGCCTTCGACCACCGCGGCGTACACCTTGCGCACGTCCGGCCACGCCGCCTGGACGGCATCGAGAACCTCGCGCGACTTCGCGAAGAGCAGCACGCCGGAAGTCTCGCGGTCGAGTCGATGCGCCGGCCACAACGCGCCGCGCGGACCGCCGCGGCCGACCTGCTCGCGCACGACCGCCAGCGCCGTGCGGGTCCGTTCGTCGTCGCTCGCGACGGACAGGAGACCGGCGGGTTTGTCGATCGCGATCAGGTCCTCGTCCTCGAACAGGACGGGCAGCGCCGACGCACGGCGCCGATCGGGCGTCGCGTCGGCCTTCGCGAGGATCGTCACCTCGTCACCGGCCGCGACCGGATGGTCGTGCCGCAACACGGCCGCGCCGTTCACCTCCACGCAGCCGAGTCGCACACGCTCGCGCAGCGTGTTCTTGTGCCACTCGGGGAAACGCTCCGCGAGCAGTGCGAGCACCGGCCCGGCGGACGCGGCGACGAAACGATCGGCCATCCGGCGCGCTACCGTAGCAGTTCGATCGCGCGCTGCAGCACCGTGTCGGTGGTGCCGATCAGGTCCGTCGGCAACGTGGCGACCGCGACGTCCGGCACGACGCCGTTGCCCTCGAACAGCACGCCGTCGGGGCGGAACGACGCCATCGACGACAGCTGCAGGCGCACGCCGCTCTTCCCGAGCGTGAACCCGCGCGCGCGGCCGCTGCCGCCGCTCGTCGCTTCGCCGACGAGGCGAACATTCGGCAGCGCCCCGAGCGCCGCTGCGAACACGTCGGTCGCGGAGAAGCAGCCGCGATCGATCAGGACGATCACCGGGCGCGTGTACGCGAACGCCTTCGGATTGTCGGCGCGATCGAGCACGAGGTAGTGCCACGGCGAGAACCGCCCGGCCGGCAGCTTCCACGACGGGGCGAAGGACTTCGCGACGGCGCGGACTGCGGCCGCCTGGGGCGCGCTCCAGCCGTTCCAGTCGGCGCGCCAGAGGCCGCGGTCGGCGAGCGCATCCTCCGGCGCCGTGGCGCCGGCGTCGAGCAGCACCGCCGCGACGTTGCCGACCACCGGTGTGCCGTCGGCCGGCAGGAGGTACGGAGCGAGCCGGCGCAGCGCGTCGCGCGAGCCGCCACCGTTGCCACGCACGTCGATCACGAGTCCTTTCGTGTCGCGGAACGACGCCATCGCCGCGTCGAGCCCGTCGAGGAACGCCTCGTCGCTGCTCATCGCCGCGATGCGCAGACAGCCGAAATCACCGACGCGGCGGGTCTTCGTGCGCGGCCACTCGCCGTACGCGGGCCGCCGGCTCGACGGACGCAGCACGACATTGCGCTCGCCGGTCGCCCCGCGCAGTCGGAGCGTCACGTCGCCAGCGACCGGCCGGCCGAGGTCCGCACGCAGGTCACCGAGATCGCGCAGCAGACGTTCGGCGCCGCGCGCCTGCATCGCCGCGGATCCCTGCGTCGACCGGGCCCGCGCCGCCGCGAGCCACGTCGCGATCGGCTGGCCGTCGATCGCGACCACGAACGGGCGCGCCGGATCCACGAAGGCGTCGCGGCCGGGCGAGAACGCGACGTGGCCGCCTTCTGCTTCCTGCACGAGGCACGGCAGGAACACGTCGTGCACCGTGTCCACGCCGTCGACCCGCGAGTGGCCGTCGCCGAATGCACGCAGCACGCCGTCGACGACACGGACGAAGTCGTCCCGCGCGATCTCCGCCGCGCCGCACGCCGTCTTCGCGCGCTCGATCACCGCTTCGACGTCGACACCGCGCAGATCGCGGTAGGCGAAGCTGGTATCGAGCAGACCGCGCAGTTCCTCGAGGTCCGCGACGGCATCGGAGCGGGTCAGCGGCCCGCCGGGGACCGAGGCCGGCCGCCCCGGCCGTGCCCCACCGTTCGCGGCAAGCAGGCGCGCGCGGTTAGCGGCGGTCAGCGCCACGGCCTTCTTCGTGCTGCGTGCGCCGGTGGCGAGGTCCCGCACGTCGACGTCGACGGTGCTCCCGAGCGGGTGTCCCATCGCCTCGAACAGCGCCGGCATGTCCTCCGTGATCCGCTTCCACGCGGACGAGCCGCACAGTCGCTCCGCTTCGGCGAGCAGTGTCTTCGTGTCGACGCCACCCATCGCCTCGAGCGCGAACCAGGTGTCGTCGTCGATCTGCACCTCGATGCCCGTCGCAACCTGCCGCATGCCCCGGAACGGCGACACACGCGGGCCGTCGCGGCGGATGTCCTGGCTGGCGAGGAAGGGAGCAAAGGCGAGGACGGCGAGGAACACTGCGAGAAGGCGTTTCATGCGACGGACTCCTGGGGCTCGAGCGGCGTGACGATGCGCGGCGGCGCCGCGGGCTCTCCAGCCGCACGCCGCGCGTGGCGACGCGGTCGTTCGACCACGAGCCCGACGACCACCGCGACAGGCCCGAAGCACACGATCGCCGCGCGCCACCACCGCTGGGTCGCGCGATCGGCGCCGAGCGCCCGCAAACGGCGCCCGAAGCGCCACGCGGCGACGCCGGCGACGAGACAACCGACGAACACGAGCCACGGCCGGCGCCCGTCGACGGTGAGCCGATCGAACATCCAGCCCGCGCGTCGGGGCATCGGCACGAAGCTGCCGGCGACCTGCAGCACCGTCGGGCGCAGCAGGCTCTGCAGCATCGCGGTGCCCGCGTGGAACCACTCGCCAGCGGTGCGCGGCCGGAACTCGTGGCGGAACGTCACCGGCGATCCGTCGGCCGGCAGCTCGAGCGTGAACACGAGCGGATCCGTCTCTTGCGCGGGCCCGGACCAGCGCGCGGCGCGCCGACGATCGGCCCGTTCGAGCAGGCCCGGCACGAGCACGAGGGAGCCGCTGCGCACGGTGTACCCGCCGTTCCTGCCGCGCACGAACGCGTCGTAGCGCTTGCCATCGGAGCCCTCCGGGAACAGGGCCTTCCGCGCGGCCCGATCCTCCGCCGAATCGTCGAAGTAGTGCGACTCGATCCGCTCGCAGCGTTCGCCGGCGGGGCTCGCCACCCGGACGAAGTGATCGACACTCGGGTCGAACCGCCAGACTTCGCCGGTCGCGGCGTCCACTGCCGCGACCGCGTCGCCGACCTGGTCGATCGTGGACTCGGGGGCGAACGGCGCGTGTTCCGGGCCGCGGCCGGTGGCCCGCAAGGAGCCATCGAACGTGCGCACGAAGGCCCCACCCATGCCCGCGAGTACCACCCAGCCGCGGTCGATGCGCGTGTGGTTGGACGACGCACACCAGCGCGGCTCCTCGAAGAAGAACGACGTTCCGTACCACAGCCACTGCCGCCCCCACCACACGTCTTCGCCGGCTTCGGGCTTCCACGACCCGCCGGTCGGACGATGCTCCGAGTCCACGACGCGGCGCGCGGTGCCTCGCTCATCGGAACGGAACAGCACGAACTCGCCGCTGCGGCGCGCGACCTTCGGGTACACGGCTTCGAGGCTGCGAATCGCCTCGGACTGCATCTCGCGCACGACGGCGGCCACCACGACGGCGAGTGCCGCGACGACCGGCAACAGGACCGCACGGCGCACGGGTGCCGGCAACGCCCGATCCGGATCCGCGACGTGGCGCGACGCGGCGCGTGCGACGGCGAACATGACGACCGCGACGAACACGTGTCCGAATACGTAGCCCGGCAGCCCGACCCGCCCGTTCGTCGTGCTCGAGAGCGCGTGCACGATTCCGAAAGCTGCACCGAACCAGGCTGCGGCGGCCACGAGGCGCTGCCACCACGGCGCCGGCAGCGTGCCGGCCGCGAACGCGATCGCCGCGCTCGACGCCGCCACGACGAGGGTCGCCAGGATCGGCGCGAACACGGATGCGTCGAATCGCACGAGCCCGGAGTCGCGGATGCTCGCGATGCCGAAGGCTGCGAGCGGCGCCACGAACCACCAGACGCCCAGCACCACGAGCACACCCAACAGACGCGCCGCGTACGGCTGCGACCGCGGCAGCGGGCGCTGGGCCAGGAACTCGCGTGTGCCGAGGATCTCGTCGAAACACGACGCGACGCCGCCGAGCAGGAGCCCGGCGATCCACGCGACGTGGAAGGGCGCCTCGAGCCGGTCGGCGCCGACGCCGAACACCCTCTCCGCGGACTCGACGAGCAACGCGATCGCGATCGCCGCGGCACCGGCGACCGCGAACCCGACCACCCACGGCCGGTCCTTGCGCAGGAGCAGGCTCATCGTGCACCTCCCGCCGCGCGGCCGGGTGACACGAGGTCGTCCAGCGGTTCGCGCAGCATGCCCGGCCGCTCTGGTCCGGTGAGATCGAGGAACAGGTCCTCGAGCGTCGGCGTCGGTGCCTCCGCGAGTTCGCCGTGCGCACGCAGCGACGCGAAGAGTTCGGGGGTCGGATCGAGCAGCGTCAGATCGAAACCGCCGCGACGCGGCGCAACGCGCAAGACGTTCGGACCGCCCGGAGCCGTTTCACCTGCCGCCGGCGACCACCCGCATCGCACGATGCGGCGCTTCAGGTCGTCGAGCGTCGCGTCGACCAGCAGTGCGCCGTCGTGCAGGATGCCGACGCGGTCGGCGATGCGTTCGACGTCGCCGAGGAAATGCGAGCTGAACAGCACCGTGCACCCCGTCTCCGCGAGCAGGTCGACGAGCGCGTCGAGGAACTCGCGCCGCATGACGGCGTCGAGCCCGAGTGCCGGGTCGTCGCAGATCAGCAGTTCGGGATCACTCGCGACGGCGAGGATCAGGCTCAGTTGCGCGCGCTGTCCGCGTGAGAGTCGTGGGATCCGCTGCGCGCGCCGGAGGCCGCAGCGTTCGATCGCCTTCTCGACGAACGCGGCGCGGAACGCGGGGCGCGTGTCCTTCTCGAACGCGATCGCGTCCCCCACGGACATTGTCGGATACAGGCGGTGGTCCTCGCCGACGTAGCCGATGCGCGCCCGTTCGCCCGGCCCGAGGTCGCGGCTGTCGCACCCGAACACCGTCGCCGACCCCTCGTGCGGATGCAGGAACCCGAGCAGGATCCGGAGCGCCGTCGTCTTGCCGGCGCCGTTGCGACCGAGCAGCGCGTACACCGTGCCCGGCTGCACGCGCACCGAGAGACCGCGCAGCACGGTGTGCACGCCGAACCACCGCTCCACCCGATCGAACACGACCACGTCCTTGCTCATGACTGCCTCCGCGTCTTGATCTCCGTCTCGTCCAGGCACCCTTGCAGCACCTTCTGCACGTCCTCCGCGGTGAATCCGAGGTGGAACGCCTCCGTCACGGCACGACGCAGCAGATCGTGCAGTTGCTTCTTCCGCTCCGCCGCCGCGAGGTCGCTGCCGCTGCCGGTGAGGAACACTCCCGCCCCCTGGCGCCGCACGACGACGCCGTCGCGTTCGAGGGCCTCGTAGGCCCGGACGACGGTGTTCGGGTTGATCGCCAGTTCCCGCGCGAGTTCGCGCACGCTCGGCAGCCTCTCCCCGGTCTTGGCCGTGCCCCTGGCCACCGCCGACTTGACGGCGAACACCACCTGTTCGAACAGGGGTTCGGCCGAGCGGGGGTCGACGCGGATGATCACGGTGGCGGCAGTGTTTGGACTGTTCTAGTGCAACTAGAACAGTTGGAGAGCACTCCGTCAAGGGCCTGTCCGTTGGCGCACCGCAGCGGCCTTCGGAGATGGCGCAGCGGGGCCGGATGCCTCACCTCGCCCGCGGCGTCTCCCCGCGTTGCGACAGCTCCCGCGAGATCCTGATCCGCGCCGCCTGCAAGGCGGGGCGGATCAAAACTCGCCGGCCACGAGCTCGACCGCGTTCGTCGCCGTGATGGCGATCAGGTCGCCGATGCCGTCGAGTTCGAACGGCAGCATCTGGTGCCAGAACGTGAGACCGACGAGCGGCGGCACGTTCGGCAGGAACAGGCTCACCGCCGCCGTTCCGGCCACCGCTGTGGTCGCGCCGACGATGTCCGGCGCGATGAACAGGTCGCAGCCAGGAACCCCGAGCGGCAGCAAGGAGAGCGACACCGGACCAGGCAACGCCGACAGACCGGTCACGGTCAGCACGATCGCGATCGACGGCAACCCCGACGCCTCGAGTCGCAGCGTGCTGTCCACCCACGGCTCGGTCACCGCGACGAGTTCGTTGTCGCCCCCGGAACTCGAACAACCGGCGCCGAACGTCGTCGAACTCGCCGGGCAGTCGGTCGCGAGTGCCGCGAAGAACGCCGACGTGCGCCCGCCCACCGTTTCGAAGTAGCCGCCCGCGAGCACGGCGTCGCCACGCAGCGGCGCGAAGCACGTCACCCAGTCCGACGCGCCGCCATCGACCGCGGACCAGCTCGTTCCGTTCCACCGCGCGACATGGGCAGCCGGCGCGCCGCCGGCCGTCGCGGCCCGCCCGCCCGCGAGCAAGTCGCCGTCCGGCAGTGCCAGCAGGGACAGAACTTCGCTGTCGGTGCCCGCGTCGAGTGCGTGCCACAGGGCACCGTCCCAGCGCGCGATCCGGTTCGCGGGCGAGCCGCCGGCCAGGACGAAGTCGCCACCCACCACGAGGTCGCCGTTCGGCAGCACGGCGAGGGCATTCGCGGCGCCGCCGGCGACGCCCGCACCGAGCGCCGACCACGACGTGCCGTTCCAGCGCGCGACGTGGCTCGCGGCGACGAGTCCGGCCTGGGTGAACGAACCGGCGGCGACGAGGTCGCCGTTCGGCAGCACCGCGAACGCGCGCACGTCGCCGTTCGTCCCGGCGCCGAGCGTCGCCCACGACGAGCCGTTCCACGACGCGACGTGTCCAGCGGGGGAACCGCCGGCGAGCGTGAACGCACCGCCAGCGACCAGGTCACCGTTCGGCAGCACGGCGAGCGCGGTCACGAAGTCGTCGACACCGGCGCCGAGCGCCTGCCATGCGACACCGTCCCACCGCGCGATGCGGCTCGCGGCGGTGGCCCCCGCGAAGCCGAAGCCGCCCCCGGCGACCACGTCGCCGTTCGCCAGGACTGCGAGCGCCGTCACCGGCGCGTCCATGCCCGCGTCCAGCGGCGTCCACGCGACCCCGTCGAAGCGCGCGATGCCCGACGCAGCGACCGCCCCCGCAGCGGTGAACGTGCCGGCGGCGAACACCTCGTCGGCAGCGCCCCGAGCGAGCGCGAGGACCGCGCCGTCCATCCCGGTGCCCGTCGCGAACCAGTCGGTGCCGTCCCACCGGGCCGCGTGCAATGCGGGCACCGCACCGGCAGCCACGAACGGCCCGCCAACGACGATGTCCCCGCCGGGCATGTCGACCGCCGCGGTGATCCAGCCGTCCGTGCCGGCGCCCAGGGCCGACCACGCAAGGCCGTCGAAGACCGCGACGTGGTTGGCGGCGGTCCCGCCGATGGTCGTGAACGAACCGGCGGCGAAGAGATCGCCGCCCGGGAGGACGCGGAGAACGTCGACCGTGCCGTTGGCGCCGGCGACCAGGCTGCCCCACGACGACCCGTCCCACACGGCGACGCGAGGGGACACCGCGCCGCCGGCCAGCGCGAAGGCGCCACCCGCCACGAGGTCGCCGTTCGCCAGTACGGCGAGCGACGTCACCTCGTCGTCCATGCCGCTGCCGATCGCCGACCAGTTGCTGCCGTCCCAGCGCGCGATGCCGTTCACCAGCACGCCCCCGGCGACGGTGAACGCTCCGCCGGCGACGAGGTCGCCGTTCGGCAGCACCGCGAGCGCGCGCACCGGACCGTCGGTGCCCGTCCCGAGGGGCGACCACACGCTTCCGTCCCAGGACGCGATGCGACTCGCGGGCGATCCGCCGGCCATCGCGAAGTCCCCGCCGACGACGATGTCGCCGTTGGGCAGTTCGAGCACCGCGTCGACTTCCCAGTCGAGGCCGCCGCCGAGCGCGGCCCACGTCGTGCCGTCGAACCGCGCGACACGATCGGCGGGAACGCCGTCGATCACCGTGAAGCGCCCTGCGGCGACGAGGTCGCCGTGCAGCAGCGTCGCGAGGGCGTGGACGCGCGCATTCGTTCCCGAACCCAGCGGCGTCCAGGTCGACGAAGACGGATCGAACGTCGCGAGGTTCGCGACCTGTGCGTCGCCCGCGAGAGCGAACTCACCGCCCATCACCGTGATCGCGGGGAGAGGCCCGAGGCCGTCGGGGTCGAATCTCGCTGCCGCGCGCACCGAGCCGTCGATGCCGGGGATGCCGAGGCCCGTCCGCCACTCGATCGGGCACTGCGCCGCCACCGACCGTCCGCCCGTCGCCACCGACGCGACGACGCACGCGTGCACCGCGAGTCGGGTGACGGAAAGACGCAGCGTTCGGATCGAACGAACCACGCGGGGCATCGTCCTCGATGGTAGGGCCGCGCGCTCCGTTCACCAGTGGTCGCGCGACGGGGCATCGCCCCATGAAGAGCCGATCAACGTGCGGAGAACCAGACCGGCGACGCGTCGGAGGGTTCGCCGTGGTAGTTGATCGTGATCTCCTCGCGAGCCGCGATGTCCCGCACGGCGACGAAGACGAGCGTGCGAGAGGCGAGGTCGCGCTGGTACCGCGCGTTCGACGGCGACGCGTGGTTGTAGAGGGACCCGCACCCGAGCGCCATCGCGTTGCTCGTCTCGTCCCACCAGAACCAGTAGTCGTCGAGCAGCGAACCGCGCAACGGCCGCACCAGCTCGCGTGCGAACGGTACGACCGGCGCTCGCTCGATCACTTCGCCGGCGCGGAAGTCGCGCGCCGCGAACACGCCGCGGCCACGGCCGGGCGACGCGCCGATCAGCAGCCCCGGGGGTGCGCTCGGTTCGATGCGGTCCATGCGCTGCGCTTACCGCCGCGACGCCGTCGGCACAAGACACGCGCAGGCGACGGCCGATGTCCGGCACGTGACCATCGGGCGGGAAGAGCGATCGCTTCTGTTCGTGCTGGCGCACGGCGTGGGCGAGCACGAACTCGCGGCGCTGCGGACGGCCCTCGGCCCGGACGACATCGCACCGGCCGCCGGCATGCAGGTGCCGGACCACGCCGTCGACGTACTTCTGCGCTCTCTCGACGCGAGCACGACCCTGCGCGACCTCGGAGTCGTCGTCGACCGGTCGAACCTCGTGTTGCGGCCGCGCGGTCGCGACGACGGAACCGCGGCCCTGGCGATCGAACGGCGCCCCACCGGACCCGCGGCGGTGACCCTGTTCGCGAGCACCGACGTACTGACCCGGGCGGCGCGCGGCGGCCCGTCGGCGGCGCTGGAGGCGGCCCGCGACCTCGGCGCGCTGCTCGCCCGCCTCCGCGGGCGCCTGCGCCGCGGCGATCCGACGGAGACCTGGTTCGTCGGTCTCGGCAGCCCGGAAGCGGTGCGCACGACGTTCGACCTCGAAACCGCGTGGCAGGAGCGCATCGTGGCTGGCCTCGCCGAAGAAACATCGCTTCGACTCGCCGACGGCGTCGCATTCGTCGCGGCGGCGAACCGGCGCGCGATGGAACTCGCCTTCTCACGCATGCGACGCCCGCCGTTCGCGACGCACGGCACTCCGATCGAAACGGGCCCGGCGCAGTTCGTCCTTCGCGCGCGACCCGGCGTCGCGTTCGGCCGCGAACGAGTCGCGGCGCGCGCCGTGCACGCCGCGGACGCCGCGGCCGTCTTCGCGGCGCCTTGCGGCGACAGCGTGCGTGCGCGCGGGTCGTCGTTCGACGAACTGCTGGCGCGCTTCTGGATGCGCGCCGCGACGCTGCACGCCGAGTGCGCCGACGAAGTGTCGATGCCCGTGCGCGGCGGACCCGGGGCGGTCGCGACACCCGCGGCGAACGTCGACGCTGGCGCGGTCACCCGCACCTGACGGGATCGCGCTCAGCGCCTGGCGCGGCGCTTGCCCGACGGCGCGCGCTTCGCGCGCGGCAGGTCCGTCGACCGGTCGGACGGCACGTGGTAGCGCGAGAGGATGCGCCGTTCGGCGGCGTGCGCCGCGTCGGCGTCGAGCAGCACCTTCGCGCCGCTCGACAGCTCGAGCACCACCTCGCCGCGGGCCGCGTCGATCCGGCGCACGAAGTCCGCCATGTCGACCGGCGCGTGTCCGTTCACCGCCACCACGACGTCGTTGTGGAACGCCTCGTAGCCGACGTTCACCGCGTCGGCGAGCACCTGCGCGAGCACGACGATCTCCTGCTGCTCCGGCCGTCGCAGGCCGGAGTAGTAGAGGTGCAGCAGCTCCTTCGGTGCCTTGTCCCACCACTGCTCGCCCCAGATGCGGAGGAACTCGGCCGTGAGCCGCTGGAACACGAGCCCGCCGAACAGGAACCACATCGGCCGCCGGTCGAACTCGGTGCGCGGCACGAGCCACGCCATCCGCTGCATCGTCATCGTCACCGACACCGCCTTGCCGCCGCGCAGGATCTTCGCGCGCAAGCTGTCGCCGACGTGGTGATCGCCGATCACCGCGTCGAACTGGCAGCGGAACTGTCCCCGGTAGCGCACGGTGCCGTTGTCCGCGATGCGCAGGCCGTCGAGCTGGCAGAGAACGTCGCCCTTCTGCAGGATCCCCCACGCACTCGATCCGAACTGCACCGCGGTGATCAGCACGCCGCTGTCGTGCTTCGCCATCCCGAGGTGCGCACGCAGCGCCGGGTTCTCGAGTGGCTGCGTCGTGATGCCGAGGCCGGGCACGTGCGGATCCTTCTCCTTCGCGACACCATCGAGGAACCGGCGCAGGATCGGCGCCGGCACCATCTCGCCGATGTTCTCGGCTTCCGGCAGCGCCTGGAACGCGATGCCCACGACCTTGCCGCGCGCGAACACCGGACCGCCGCTGTTCCCTTCGTTGATCGCGGCGTCGACCGTCACCGCCAGCAGATGCCGCTGGCTGTGTTCGTAGCGCTGCACTTCGATGCGCGACACGACGCCCTCGGTGATCGAGACCTCTTCTCCGCCGATCGGGTAGCCGACGACCTGCACCGCGTCGCGCAGGCGCGGCAGATCGCCGATCACCGCGGGCCGGATGCCCCGGGCGAACGCGGCCTCGTCGACGTGCAACAACGCCAGGTCCGCGTCGTGGCTCACGGCGAGCACACGCGCGGTGACCTTCGTCGGATCACTCTGCTTCTGCACCTGCACGAACGTCGCGTTCGCGACGACGTGGGCGCCCGTGAGGATCTGTCGCGGACCGACGATGACGCCCGAACCCGTGCTGCCGCGCGGCGCGACGTTCTGCCACGGACTCTCGTAGTCCGGGTCCTGGTACGTGCTGTAGACGCGGACGACCTGGGGGTGGGTCATGGTGCAGCGGCCTCGAAACGGGCCGAGCACGGTAGCGGCGAACGCCGCCGATTCGAGCCGCCGGCCGCTCGGGGGCGCCCCGCGCGCTACAGGAACCAGTCGCGCTGTTCGGGTGCCGGCGCCGTTTCGGGCAGGGGCGCGTCGGTGGCGACCATCTCGTCGAGCCACCAGTTGGTGCTGTTGTAGAGGCACGTCACCTCGCGGCACTCGTGCGCCGCGTCGAAGCCGTCGAGGATCCGCGCGGTCGCGTGTTGCGCGGCGGCCGGGACCTGCCACACCTCCTTGCCGCCGAGCTGGGCCTTCTCGACGCCGCGGTGCGCAGGGCAGTTGAACGTGCCGAGCGGGGTCACGACCTGGCGCAGCATCTGCATGTGGCAGACCTTCGGCTGCTTCGTGTACTCGCGCCACGTGCCGCTCATCAGCACGCGCAGGTTCGTGCTCGCCAGCACGCGGAAACCCGGGCGCACCGAGGCGCGGGCCTCCTCGAGGTTCGCCTGGATGCGCGCGATCACGGCCTGCAGTTCGGCCTCGGTCTTCGCGGGGTCCATCACCTCGGCACCGTCCGCCTGCCGCTCGAGAAACGGCTTGAACGAGATGTAGTCGAACATCGAGTCCGACGCGCGTTTGCTGGCCATCACCATCTCGTGGATGTTCTCGACGATCTTCACGTCGCCGCGGCTGCCGCCCTTCCACGTGATGACGAACGAGAAGCCGAGCTGCACCTTCGGGTTCGCCGCCTTGATCTTGGGCATCCAGCCGCAGATCTCGTCGAGCGACAGCGTCTTGCTCGACGGGTTGTGCATGCGGCGGAAGATCTCGTTGCTGCCGGAGTCGAGCGAGAGCCGCACCCAGTCGCCGTCGGTGAAGAACGGCGCCGCCGCGAGCAGACGGTCGCCGCGACTGCCGTTGCTGACGACCGCGACCGAGAGGCCGAGCTTCTTGCAGAACTCGACGAAGCCAGGGAACCCGGGATAGAGCGTCGGTTCACCGCCGCCGATCAGGATCACGCTGCGCAGACCGCGCTCGGCCATACGCTGCACGGAGTCGCGCAGCTCCTGGTCCTCGTGGCGCACCTTGCTGTTCAGGATGTCCCAGTCGATGCAGTGGTCGCACGCGTAGTTGCACGCGGTCGTGAGGTCGAGGTTGATCGACAACGGCGCGATGTCCGGCATGTCGGGCATCGGCTTGCCGGCCTTCGCGGCGGCGCGGCGCGCCCGTTGCCACTTCACGTAGTCGAGCACCTTCGGCCACAGGCTCGGCTGCTGCAGCTTCTTCGCGAAGTCGTGGACCTGCTCGACGGTGCGCTCAGTCGGTTTCGAGGGCGCGGAGGATCGTTGTGTAGAGGCGGAGCCGGACGTCGAGGGATGCGAAGGCTTCGGTTCGTTCACGAGGTTCAGACTCCAGAGTGGAAACGAGACCATACACGAGTCGCTGCAGCGGATCAGTCACGTTCAGCGCACGGCCGTCGCCGCGGACGAACGAGATCGTGTAGCCGGCCCCGATGCGGCGGTCGACGCGGCGGCCGTTCACCGCGATCCAGGCGGGTCTCGGGGGCTGTGGACAATGCTCCAGATGCAACTCGACGGCGACGGGGCCGGCCCGTGCGCCGACCGTGAACGACACCACGTTCCGGACGGCCGTCGCGCTGCGATCGGTGGCACGGACATCGTGCACCACCGCGTCGTCGAGCGGCGCGAGCGCCTGCACCACGCTCAGCACGTGGGACAACGAGTCCGCGACCATCGCCGCACCCGCGCCGATCGGGCCGAGGCCCATCGCGACCCGCCACACCGGCGCACCGGTGAGCTCGGGATGCAGTTCGAACAGGGCCGGCAGCGCGTGCGGCCACTGGCAGTTCTCCGCGAGCAGGAGTCCTCGCCTGCCGAACGCCGCGATGCGCGCGCGCCCGGCCGCTTCGTGCTCGGCGGCGACGAGCGGCTTCTCGCACAGACACGGCACGCCGGCCGCGAGCGCCGCGTCGAGCCCTTCGAGGTGCGTGGCGACCGGCGACGCGACCACGAGCAGGTCCACGGTTCGCGCGAGTGCGGCGGCATCGGCCGCGGCGTCGACCGGATGCCCGAACGCGGCGGCGAGTTCGTCCGCGGTGCGCCGCGCGCCGTCGAGCGTGCGGCCGGACACCGCCGCGACGCGCGCGCCCGCGGCCTCGAACCACCGCGCGAAGTACGGCCCGAGCCCCTGTCGTGTGCGCCCCGCGCCCACGATGCCGACGCGCAGCGGCGCACGCACGATCACGCTTTCCTCCGCAGCACGTGCAGCGAACGACCTCCCGGCAGCGGGGCCTCGACCGGCTCGTACGCGGCGAACAACTCGTCCGCGGCGAGCATCTCGCGCTCGCTGACCAGGACGGTGTGCCCGTTCGCCTTCGCCCACGCCTCGACACCGGCGGCGCGGATCTCACGAAGCAGCGCGGCGCCGTCGCGCTGCTGCCAGAGGTCACCCGGCGTCGCCGTGCCGAGAATCACGAAGTCGGGGCGCTGTGCCAACACCCACGCACCGTCGCCGACCTGGTGCCCGACGAGCAGCTTCGTGTCGCGGCGACCCTCGCGAGCGACGTGCGCGTCGCACAGGCCGAGCATGTCGACGACGTGCACGCCCGGGCCGGCGAAGAAGCCGACGTAGCCGACCGGGTTGCACGCGACGACGAGCCGGCCGCCGCGCCTCGCGGCTTCCGCGGCGAAGAAGCCGCCGATCTCGCGGCGGAACGTCTCGTGCGCCATGTTCTTCGCGGGCACGTTGCCGCGCGACACCGACGACCACGCCGGCTGCAGGGCGAGCGCGAACACGAACACCGCCCCCGCCGCCGCGCGCCAGCGGCCGCCGACGACACCGTCGCTGCCGCGGAACAGCGGCGCCATGCCTGCCGCCAACGCGACAGCGAACGCGGGCAGCATCGGCGCGAAGAACCGCGAGTACGGCATGTGGTCGCCGCCGCTCAGCACGACGTATGCGCACCAACCGGCGCAGAGCACGGCGAGGAGACGTGTGCGGCCGTTCGCGGCGAAGGCGAGTGCCAGGCCCACCGCGAGCACCGCCATGCCGAAGTCGGCCCGCACCCATTCGAACCAGTACACGAGCCCGGACTTCAGGACGGCGAAGTCGGCGCCGACCTTCGCGTGCACCGGGTTCGGCAACGGATCGCCGTAGTACGCGAGGCGGAAGCCCGTGAGCGCCGCGACGACCGCGGTCGCAACGACGGCGTCGGCGGCGATCGCCCGGCGCCGGCCGGACGGATCGAGCAGGAACGCCTTGCACACGATCGCCCCGGCGAGCACACAAACGCTGTCGGGGCGCATCGACACCGCACAGCCGAGCAGCAGTGCACCCGCTCCGTGGCGGCGCGACGCGCCTTCACCGCGCGCGCGGCATTCCTGCAGCACCCGCGCGAGGCCGAGGGTCGTGAAGAACGCGCACGTCGTGGTCTCGAGCCCCGAGCCGGCCTGTCCGACGAGCGTCGTCGACGCCGCCGCGAAGAGCACCGGCGCCCAGGCCGCGCGGCCGAGTCCCGCTTCGCGCGCGAGCCACCACGTCGCGAACAACGCCCCGACCGCCGCGGCGAAACCGATCACCCCCGCCGCCGCGAAGAGATCGGCTCCGGCCGCGCGCAGAGCGGCGAGCAGCCACACGAAGCCGAGGTTGGTGAACGTCTCGAGCCGTTCGTCGACGTTGTAGACGAGGCCGTGCCCGAGCGCCTGGTTCTCGACGCTGCGGAACGAGATCACCGCGTCGTCGCAGACGCTGCCGACGAAGCGCCAGGCGTTGCCGGCACCGACCGCGAGGCTCGCGACGAGCAGCAGGCCGGCGAACGGCGAACGAGGGCGATCGGCGGGGTGCAAGGGGCGCGCAGCATAGAAGCGTCGCGCGGCACCGACTACCTTGTCGCGGCGCTGGCGGCTCCTTCCCCGTCGCCCGGCACGAGGAACGCATGCACCGCCTCGCCCTCCGTCTCCTGCTGCTCGCTCTCGCCGCCGCGATCCCCGCCCAGGACGACGTTCGTGTGCACACGAGCCGCCCCGCCGGCCGCGAGTTGCTGAAATTGCCGAAGGAGGACGACGCGTTCGGGTTCGTGGTGTTCGGCGACCGCACCGGCGGACCCGCGGAGGGCATCGAAGTCCTGCGGCAGGCCGTCGCGGACACGAACCTGCTCGACCCGGATCTCGTGCTCACCGTCGGCGATCTCGTGAACGGCTACAACACGACGCCCGACTGGCAGAAGCAGGCCGCGGAGTACAAGGGCGTGATGCAGGGGCTGCGCATGCCGTGGTTCCCCGTGCCGGGCAACCACGACGTGTACTGGCGCGGCCCCGGCAAGCCGGCAGGCGAGCACGAGGGCAACTACGAGGCGACGTTCGGCCCGCTGTGGTACGCGGTCGAACACAAGAAGTGCTGGTTCGTCGTGCTCTACTCCGACGAGGGCAACCCCACGACCGGCAAGAAGGACTTCGGCGATCCGGAGTGCCAGCGGATGAGCGAAGCGCAGTTCACCTGGCTGCGCGAGACGCTGGCGAGGGCGAAGGGCGCGCGTCACGTGTTCGTGTTCCTGCACCACCCGCGCTGGCTCGCGCAGTACGGCAACGACTGGGACCGGGTGCACACGCTGCTCGCGCAGAACGGCAATGTCAGCGCGGTGTTCGCTGGGCACATCCACCGCATGCGCTTCGACGGCGTGAAGGACGGCATCCGGTACTTCACGGTCGCGTCGGTCGGCGCCTACCTCGAGTTCGAGGCGCCGGCGGCCGGCTTCCTGCACCAGTTCCACGTGGTCACCGTGCGGCCGGACGGCATCACCGTCGCGGCGTTGCCGGTCGGCACGGTGATGGACCCGCTGCAGATCACGGGTCAGCTCAGCGAGGACGTCGACCGCGTGCACGAGAGCATGCGGCCGCTGCTCGTCGAGTGTGTCGCGGCCGGAGCGGGCGACGCCATCACCGCCGACGGCGCCGTCGACGCCCTCGTGACGCTGCGCTGCTCCAATCCGGCGACGCGCGCCGTCGAGTACGAACTGATCCCGCACGGCGACCCGAGCTGGCAGTTCGGGCCCGACCACCAGCACCTGATCGTGAAGGGCAAGGACACCGCGACGACGACGTTCGCGGTGCGCCGGCGCGCCGATCCCGCGGTGCCGTTCGCACTGCCGCAGCTCGAGGTGCGCTGCGACTACCTCGCTGCCGACCGCCGCATCGGCCTGCCGCGGGGCGATTTCGCGTTCGAGATGCGTCCGCCCCGCGACCTCGGCGAGAAGGACGCGCCGCACGAGGGTGTCCTCGTGCTCGACGGCAAGACGGCGTGCCTGCGCGCCGAGGCCGCGACGGTCGAGCTGCCGGACGGCCCGTTCACGCTCGAAGCGTGGGTGCGCGCCGAGGACGTGACCGGCAAGCACGGTGTCGTCGCGAAGACCGAGAACAGCGAGTACTCGCTGTCGACCACGGACGGGGCGCCGGGGTTCTTCGTGTGGCTCGGCGACGGCTACGTGCGGGCAGAGGCGAAGGCGGCGACGCTGCGAGCCGGCGCGTGGCACCACCTCGCCGGCGTCTTCGACGGCGAACGTGTGCGCCTGTTCGTCGACGGCGCGCTCGCGGCGGAAGCACCGGGCAAGGGCATGCGCCGGACCAACCGGCTGCCGTTGTTCGTCGGCGCCGATCCGGGCAGCAAGGGCCAGCCGGGAACCTTCTTCGCCGGCTCCATCGACGAAGTGCGCCTGTCGAAGAGCGCTCGCTACGCCGCGGACTTCACGCCGGCCACGCGCCACGCCGCCGACGCGGACACGGTGCTGCTCCTGCATCTCGACCAGGACTTCGGGCCGTGGACCGCCGACGCGTCGGGCCGCGGTGCGCACCCGACGCGCGAAGGCACCGCGTACTGCACCGTGGAGTCCCGACCGGGCGTCCGCTAACACGTCCGCATGACGAAGCGTCGCCGCCGACCGCCCGCGCCGAAGCGCACGAAGAAGCCAAAGCAGCCGAAGAAGCCCCCGCTCACCGCGCGCACCGCCGACCGCCACGTGCTCTACCAGCGCGCCGTGCAATCGCCCGAAGTGGACGCGGCGTTCTATGCACGCTTCTTCCAACGGACGACGGGCCGGCCGCTGCGCGTGATGCGCGAGGACTTCTGCGGCACGGCAGTGCTGTCGTGCCACCACGTGCGCCGTCACCGTGAGAACCGCGCGATCGGCGTCGACCTGCACTGGCCGACCCTCGCATGGGGCCGCATCCACAACGTGAAGGATCTGCTCGACGAGGAGCAACGGAAGCGCCTTCTGCTGCTGCAGGAGAACGTGCTCGACGTGCGCTCGCCGAAGGCGGACGCGATCCTCGCGCTGAACTTCAGCTACTCGGTGTTCAAGACGCGGCGCGACCTCGCGGCGTACGTGCAGAACGCGCATCGTTCGCTGAAGCCGGGCGGCGTGCTGTTCATGGACGCATGGGGCGGTCCTGACGTGCAGAAGCACGTCGTCGACCGCGCGCGGCACGGTGACTTCACGTACCTCTGGGAGCAGCGCCGCTACGACCCGATCAGCCACGAGATCGAGTGCGCGATCCACTTCGAGTTCCGGGACGGCACGAAGATGCGCGACGCGTTCGTCTACGAATGGCGGTTGTGGACGCTCGCGGAGCTGCGCGAGCTCTACGAAGAAGCCGGGTTCCGCGACGTGCACGTGCTGTGGGAAGGCACGGACAGCAAGACCGGACGCGGCAACGGCGTCTTCCGGCGGAAGGAACGCGGCGACATGGACGAAGCGTGGATCGCGATCGTCGTCGGCACGAAGGAGTAGTGCGTCCGATGCCACCGGCGCGTGCGCACGCTTGCGCGGGAACGCCCCGCTCCGCACCATGCTCGCCCCTGCTGCACTGACCTCGGAACTGCCATGAACGAACTCGTGATCCTCGGCGCCGGCAAGATCGGCCGGATGGTGTGCCACCTGATGACGAAGTCCGGCGACTACGCCGTTCGCGTCGGGGACGTCGCGCAGGGCGCCGTCGACCACCTCGCGAAGAAGTACCCGCAGGTGAAAGGGCAGGTCGTCGACTTCGGCAGCGCCCAGAGCCTCGACGCGATCCTGAAGGGCGCCTGGGCCGTGATCAGCTGCGCCCCGTTCCACTGCAACCCGCTCATCGCGCAGCGGGCGAAGCAGAACGGTGTGCACTACTTCGACCTCACCGAGGACGTCGAAGTGACGCACCAGGTGGTCGAGCTCGCGAAGGACAGCAAGACGCTGTTCGCGCCGCAGTGCGGACTGGCGCCTGGCTTCATCACGATCGTCGCGAACCACCTGATGCGGTCGATGACGGACGTGAGCGACCTGCGCCTGCGCGTCGGGGCCCTGCCGCGCTATCCGAGCAACCGCCTCAAGTACAACCTGACGTGGAGCACGGAGGGACTCATCAACGAGTACTGCCAGCCGTGCGAAGCGGTCGAACACGGCCAGCTCACCACGCTGCCGCCCCTCGAGCAGCTCGAGCGCCTGACGATCGACGGCGTCGACTACGAGGCGTTCAACACGTCGGGCGGCCTCGGCACGCTCGCGATCACGCTCAAGGACCGCGTCGAGAACGTCAACTACAAGACGATCCGCTACCCGGGCCACTGCGACCTGATGAAGTTCCTGCTGCACGACCTGCAGATGCAGGAACAGCAGGGCCTGCTGAAGGAGATCTTCGAGAGGAGCCTGCCCGCGACGGCGCAGGACCAGATCGTGATCTTCGTCAGCGCGACCGGGAAGTACCAGGGCCGCCTCACCGAGCGCACCTACGCGAAGACGATCTACCACCAGCTCATCGACGGCGAGAACTGGAGCGGCATCCAGATCACGACGGCCGCCGGCGTCACAGGCATCGTCGACATGCTGCGCGCGGGCAAGCTGCCCACGACGACCGGCCTCCTGAAGATGGAGAACGTCGACTACGATGCGTTCCTCCAGAACCGCTTCGGCAAGTACTACGCCTGATCGCGGCTCATCGGGAGAAGTCGAGGCGATGCAGTCCGTTCGCCCCGACGTCGACGGCTCGAGTCATCGCTGAACCGGCGATCGTGGCTTTCGCGGTGTAGTGTCCCGCGGCAACAGAACGCAGGCGGAGAACCCCTTCCACCCGGAGGCTGCGGGCACCGGTCGGCCCCTCGAGCAAGACACTCGCCGGAGCCCCGGGTAGTACGAGCTCGAGATCCGGCCCCGTGGGCATCGCAGTGTTGATGACACTCCCCGTCGGTGCATTCGCGACATCCACCGTCACGGCGTCGTCCATCTCGCGAAAGGTGTCCCAGGGCAGCCACGTCAAGCGCGCCGGCGCGGCGGAGACAGTCACGCGATAGCCGGCCGGGGCCGCCGGGAACACCCTGGCTCCCACCATCTCCCCCGTTGACAGGAACGCTCGCACGAACACGCCCGCCCCACACGGAGCACCGTCGCTCCAGGACGGATTCAGGGACAGCGTCCACTCCGACGAACCGGCCCGGTCGGTAGCCAGTTCGAGCCGGGTGCGCTCGCCAAGGTGTCCGATCCGCTCCCGACACGCGAGCGCCCAACCCTCCCCGCGGGCAACGGCGTGGTATGTCACCGGATCAGACCAATTCTCTGGTACCGCGAACCGGATGAACCCGTGGCCCTCTCGCATCGTGAACGCGAAAGAACCGACGTCACCGCTGGCGGATTGAGCAGTCAGCAGCACATCGCACGGATCGCGCGCACCCACGGCATCACGCGCAAGGACGACATCCACGGTCGTTGCCGGGCGAGTGCGGAGAACGAGGTGACGGTCCCCAGGAGATGCTGGAGTGGCGACCGGAACACCGATCCAGCGCTCGTCATCGACGATTGCCAAGCATGACCAGGCCGGTTCAACGCCTCGGACGACGAATGCGCCCGTAGCATCGGAAGTCACGCGCCACTGGTAGGCGGCCGCCTCGGGCGCCGTGTATGCGGCGGCCCTCGATGGCCAGGTGCCGGAGGCCACGAAGTCCGGGAACGGCCAGGTGGAGCCAGCCCTCCCAACCACACGGACAGCGACGCCAGCCACCGGTCGCTCGGCGTGTGTGACGCAGCCGGCAATTTCGAGCCCGCGCCGCAGCGAGACCGTCAGGGTCTCGTTTCCCGGGCCGAATCGAAACTCGCCGAACCAGGGAGAAAGGTCGGGAGCCTCGACGCCGACCACGACAGGCCCCGTGGGAGCGCGCCCCAGGTCGAGCATGCCTTCGCTATCGGTGTAACCTTCGTCGGATGGTTCCGTCGCGTCCCCGCGCAGTGTCGAGACAACAGCGCCGACGACCGGCTCACCGAGCGGACCCGACACGATCACGCGTGCGAGCCCGACATGGCCTGCCCGCGTCGATCCGGGGCGTCCCACCGCTGTTCGCACCGGAGCCGGAACTGCCTGCAGTTCCGCCGCC
This sequence comes from Planctomycetota bacterium, assembly GCA_016794565.1. Classification (GTDB taxonomy): domain Bacteria; phylum Planctomycetota; class UBA1135; order UBA1135; family UBA2386; genus JAEUHQ01. Next base: position 27,252 of record JAEUHQ010000120.1, read on the forward strand.
GGGTTTGATGCGCCACCTGAGCCTTGGCCGACGAGAACGACGGGGATGTCAACCTGCGCGCATCGCCAGAACACGAGCAGGCCGAGCAGCCCCACCCCGGCAGCCGCAAGCAAGCGAAGGTTCACAGTCTATGGGTACGTGATCGAGTAGGTGCCTTCGGCATCCGCGGTCCCAGCCGTGACTACGACGCTCTTCACATCCCCGTGGAAGCTCCGCTTGCTGCCAGCCGGAATCTTCACCGTGAACGTCTTCTCCACGACCTGGCCTGCTTCGTCCTTGTCGAAGTAGACGATGGTCAGCGTCACCTCGTCGGACGCATGGTTGGGGCGCACGGCGTTTGTCACCTCGACGTGTTCCTCCTTTCCTCCCGAGGTCCCACTGTGGAGGGAACTGGTGCTGTCTCCCGCCTTGGCGGACCAACCGCCGGAAGTCTGCGCGACCGCAGCGGCGCACAGGAGAAGCGGCAACAAAAGGCGTGATGGGCGGCAGAAACTCATGGAGCATCCTCACTGCGGCCCAATCCCGGTGGGCCCAATCCCGGTGGGCCCAATCCCGACACCTACGAGTGCAGGAGAACAGTGGCGCGCGACCAGACAACTGTCAAGCCGCTCAAGGGACCCAACGCAGGGATCGACGACGTCCGCTCGTGGACCCGCCCCATCCGGCGCCATAGAGCCGCCGACCACGACCGGCCTCCTGAAGATGGAGAACGTCGACTACGACGCGTTCCTGCAGAACCGCTTCGGCAAGTACTACGCCTGATCGCGAGACGGCGGCGCAATCACGTCGATCGCGGGTTCGCCGGCGGTCGAAAGTGGAGCGCCAGGGCGAGGGCCGCACCGAGCGCGAGCCACATGGGCAGCTCGAACAGGTGGTGCCAGTCGGGCGGCGTCGCCTCCGTCGCCGACGCGGTGTAGTGCGTGAACACGTGCGGGCCGAACGTGTTCGCGAGCAGCGGACCGACGCCAAGGATCATCAGGTTGAACAGACCCTGCGCGCTGCTGCGGATGTCCTTCGGCAGGAACGTGTCGACGAAGATGTAGACCGTCGCGAAGAAGAACGCGTAGCAGATGCCGTGCACGACGTTGATCGCGACGATCAGCCAGGGGTGCCCGGGGAAGTGCGCGAACACGAAGAAGCGCAGCACGTGGCCGAGCACGCCGACCACCATCGTCCACTTCCAGCCGAGCTTCCGCAGCACGGTGCCGAGCCCGATCATGGTGAAGATCTCGGCGACCTGGCTGATGCTCATCACCGGCATCACCCAGTTGGCAGGAATGCCGACGGCTGCGCTCTCGAGGAAGCGCCCGGTCCACATGAAGAAGCTCTGGTGCACGAGGGCGTCGACGAGCGCGACCACCCACAGCACGAGCACGAACGGGTGCTTCAAGAGCCGGAACGCCTTCGCCCACGCGAGGCTCTCGCTGGCCCGCGGCGGCGTGTGGGGCAGAGTCAGCGCGAACGCCGACAACAGCAGCGAAGCACCGCCCGACACCACGAAAGTCCACGTCGTCGCGGCCTTCGCGGCATCGCCCGCCAGCGGGTGCTTCAGGGCCTCGCCGAGCCACGCGGTCAGGCCCTCGGGATTTGCCGCGGACACGGCCGACCAGTCGACGAACACGAACGTGAACGGCCACGCGACGAGGATCCAGCCGATCGTGCCCCCCATCCGCACGAGCCCGAACTCGCGCTGGCTGTCCTTCAGGTGCGCGAACGCGATCGCGTTGGTGATCGAGATGGTCGGCACATAGCACAGACAGTGCACGTACATCAGCACGCAGAAGGGCCAGAAGGAGTGCACGAACCCGAGCGCCAGCATCGACGCGCCACCGATCAGGTGGCTCGTCGCGAGGAACTTCTCGGCGGCGAAGGTGCGGTCCGCGAACTGGTTGCCGAAGAACATGCCGACGATGGCGGCGATCGGGAACGCGTTCAGGACCGCCGACTGCTGCCAGTCGTCGAAGCCGAGGCTCGGCAGATAGCCGAAGATCAGCGGCAGCCAGGCCCCCCAGATCGCGAACTGGAGGACCATCATGACGAACAGCTTCCAGCGGTGGTTCATGCGACGTTCGGTGCCGGGGCGGCGCGGAGCGTAGTGAGGCCCCAGCAGGCAGGGAAGGACGCTGAGCGCTACTCGACGAGTTCGAGCCCGCACACGCTGACGAAGCCCCAGGCTGCGGCGCTGCCGTCGGCGATCTGCAGGCGCACGGTCGCGCCGCGCAGCGATTCGAGATTCCACCGCAGCGGCGTCTCGCGATCGTTGGTGCGCCGACCGCGCGTGCAGCGCACGCGCTCGTCGCCGCGCCACAGCTCGACGGACTCGTCGCCGCCCCACACGAACCCGCGCAGTTCCTTCGCGGCGGCGGGCACCGTGAACTCCTGCCAGATGCGCCCCTTCACCCTGTCGCCTCCCGGCGCAACGTACGTGCAGACGAACCACGAACCGTCGCCGCGCTGCGCGGTCGCGAAGCGATCGCCTTCCTGCTTCCAGCCGGCGAGCGAGCCGTTCGCGAACGCGAGGTTCTGCGGCGACCGCGCGGTCAGCGCGACGGACGGCGGCGAAGCGGCGGGCTCCTGCCAGTGCGCGCCCGGCAGCACGACGCGCGAACGCAGGAGCCGGGTCGTGTACGGATTCCACGTCGACAGCGTGTAGACGAGGTCGACGACGCCCTTGCCGGGGGAAGAACACCAGTCCGGCACGATGTACGGCCCGTACTCGCCGCCCCAGTCCTCCTCGCGCCCGGGCTCCGACAGGCCGTCGTCGAAACCGACGGCGCTCGCCTTCTGGTGCATGCAGTGGCCGTAGCCGCGGTCGCGCGCTGGATCGAAGAGAACGACGGGCTCGCTCCACGGCCCGGTCGGTGCCGCGGCGACGCGCAGGTGGATGCCGCGCGGCGCGGGCGCGTTCATCGCCATCCACCAGAGGTCGCAGCCCGGCACGCGCCGCACGGACAGCTCGCCGAACGCCGCGCCGGTCACCACCGGCCGCGCCCTCGCTTCGTCCGCCGAGAAATCGGGCCAGTAGCGCCATGCCCCACGATCGGCGAGGTCCCGGCTCGCGACCCGGGCGAGAAACACGTCGCTCTTCCGGTAGTCGCCGGTCGCGAAGATCCAGCAGACGTCGCGATCGCGCACGATGCTGACGTTCACGAAGCGCTCCGTCGCGGCGCGGTGCGCGACTTCGAGCTGCCGGAGGTCGCCGCCGCGCGCCGTCGTACAGACCGAGTGCGAGTGGCGCCCGCGCCGCCCGTCCCAGCCGTCCGAGAAGAAGACGTGCACACGGTCGCCGACGACGACTCCCTCGACCGGGACGTTCATGCCGCCGAGAGGCAGGCCCTTCGGCGCGAGTTCGTGGAAGCGACCGTTCTCGCGTGTGAGCCACGTCAGCGCGGGCAGGCCGGCGGCCGGCAGCGAGCGCGGTGCGAACGCGACGCTGTCGGCGTCCTGGTCCGTGCGATCGAGCGTCCACGAGTCGCCGAACAGGAACGCGATGCGGTCGCCGAGCGGGAACGCGACGCCGAGGTCCGTTCCGGCGAGGCCGACCGCGGCGAGCGCCGCGGGCGGGGTGAAGCAGCCGAGATCCGTCGTCGAGATCCACGTCGGCGCGCCCTGCTGCGCGGCGGCGGCGGCCGCGAGCAACGAGAGCGGCAACCAGCGGTGGTCGGGGGCTCGCATCCGGAACGAACGGGACCCGCCAGCCTACTCGCGCGCCGTCGGCCGGGGGGCACGGGCTGCGCACAGCACACACGGAGAGCCGCACGCATCGAAACGGCCATGCCAAGGGTACGCGTCGAGCGAGGGTTTTCCCCAGGCGCCGAGGAATCAATCCGCGTGCAGGAACCGGCCGATGAGCCGCGAGAGATCCGGAACCGAGCAGCACCGTGAGCAAACGCATCCTCGTCGTCGACGACTCGCAGAGCATCCGCCAGCACGTGCGGACGACGCTCGCGGAGGGCGGGTTCGAGATCCTCGAAGCCGTCGACGGCCTCGATGCCCTGCAGACCCTGACCACGCGGACCGACATCGACGTGGTGATCTGCGACGTCAACATGCCGAGGCTGGACGGCCTCGGCCTGCTCGACGAGCTGAAGGCCAAGGGCGCGATGGCGCGCCTGCAGGTGCTGATGCTCACGACGGAAGGACAGCCCGCGATGATGCAGCGGGCGAAGCAGGCCGGCGCCAAGGGATGGATCGTGAAGCCGTTCAAGCCGCCGTTGCTCCTGGCCGCGATCAAGAAGATCGCGGGGCAGTGACCCACCGAAAGACCAGCCCATGGCCATCGCCGACACGCTCAACAACCTGTTGTTCACCAGCACGCTCGGCCTGTTCAAGGCGTACGGCGTGCAACTCGCCGAGGACCCGGCCGGGGCGAAGGAGACGGCCAGCACGCTCGCCGCGGTGGTCGGCTTCACCGGCGCGGCGATCAGCGGCGCGGTGGTGCTCGTCGTCGACAGCGCGCTGCTGCGATCGTCGACGCCGATCCCCGAGACGACCGAGCGCGACTGGCTCGCGGAGCTCTCGAACCAGCTGCTCGGCCGCCTGAAGAACCGTCTGCTCGCGTACGAAGTCGAGGTCGCGGCGCTGACGCCGACGGTCCTCGGATCGGTGCGCATCGTGCCGAACGGACCCCGCAACCAGCGCCAGGGCATCACGATGGCCGCCGAGGGCAAGCGCGCGACCGTCTGGATCGACTACCAGGTGAAGGACGCGCAGCGACTGGACAAGCTCGCCCGCGGCGACGCCGAAGTGGGGCGCGAAGGCGACCTCGTCCTGTTCTGACGCCCGGCCGCGAATGAAGCTCCGGTCGAAAGTCCTGGTGTCGGCCATCGGCGGCATCGTGGTGCTGAACGCGGTGCTCTACGTGGCGACCGACGCGGTCGTCATGTCCGGCTTCCTCGCCGAGGAACGGGTCGACGCCGATCGCGCCGTGAACTCGACGCGCGAGATCGTACGGACGATGCTCGAGGAGAGCCTCGCGCGCACGACGGACTGGGCCGAATGGGACGCGACGGCCAAGCTGGTCGACGGCGACAACCCCACGTACGCCGAAGAGAACATCGAGCCCGGCGCCTTGGCCGCGCTCGGATGGGACGTCGTGTACGTCGCCCGGCCGCCGGACGGTGCAGACTGCCTGCTCACGGCCCTCGACGCCGAGCGCGCGAAGCTCGTCGACGTGGCCCCTGCGATGACGGCGCATCTGCGCAACGTCGCCACGCACTACCGCCAGGGGCCGCCCGTGACCGGTTTCGTGACGACGGGCGACACACTCTGGGTCACGGTCTCGCGCGACGTCACCACCACCGACAAGCAGCCGACGAAGGTGCCGGGCCGTTTCATGACCTGTACTCGGATCGACGACGCGTGGCTCGCGCGCCTGCGCAAGTTCACGCGCCTCGCGATCTCGTTCCAGCGCGCCGACCAGCCGCCCGCGAACGACGCCGAGCGAGAGGCTCGGGCGAGGCTCGCCGCGAATCCGCAGGACGTGACGACCGTCTGCGTCTCGGATGAGCAGACGTCCTCGTTCTGCTGGATGGAGGACATCTACGGCCAGCGCTGCGTGCTGGTCCGGGTCGATCGCGATCGGCCGCTGCTCGCGCAGGGACAGAGCATCATCCGCTCCTCGATGCTCGTGATCGCCGGCGCCGGCTGCCTGCTGCTCGGACTGACGCTGTTCGGCGTGTCCCGCATGCTGCGGCGTCTCGGCAACCTGATGCGCGGCGTCGAGGCGCTCCGCACGGGCTCGGTGGTCCAGGTGCCGGTGATCGGCAACGACGAGATCGCGACGTTGACGACCGGGTTCAACGAGATGTCCGCGAAGATCCGCGACCGCGAACGATCGCTGTCGGCGATCAACGACCACATGAAGCTGGTGCTGGACAGCACCGGGGACGGGCTCGTCACCTGCGATCTGCGCGGCCGCATCGTGGGCAGTGTCTCGAAGTGCGCCGAGGAGTGGTTCGGCGCGGCCGCCGGCGACGACGTCTGGGACTACCTGTTCCGCGACGACGCACGCCGCCGCGACGACTTCCGCCTCGGCTGGGAACAGCTGCTCGACGATTTCCTGCCGTTCGAGCTGCTCGTCGACCAGATGCCGCGGCGACTGCGCCGGGGCGAACGCGAACTGTCGATCGACTTCCGCCGGGTCGCGAAGGGCGAGCGGACGGAAGGGTTCCTGCTGATCGTGCGCGACATCTCCGCGGACCTCGAACGCGAGCGTGCCGAGCAGGAGGCGCGCGAACTGCAAGGCATCGTGCAGATCCTGCTGCGCGATCCGACGGACTTCGAGCGCTTCCTCGACGAGATGCAGAAGCTCGTGACGCGCGAACTGCTCACCGAGGACGAACGCGCCCGCCTGCGGAGTCTGCACACCGTCAAGGGCAACGCCGCGGTGTACGGCTTCCTCGACTTCGCCGACCACTGCCACCGCGTGGAGAGTGCGATCGCCGAGGGTCAGGCGTTCGACACGGTCGCGAGCAAGCTGACTTCCAACTGGGACGAGGCGGTACGACGCGTGCGCCAGTTCCTGCCCGAACGCAACGAGACCGCCATTCGTGTGTCGCCGGCCGAGCTGGCGCGGTTCGTCGTACGGTTGCGAAACGGCGGCGAGCCGGGGGCGCTCGCCGACGTCGCGGAGTCCTGGCGACTGCCGACCGTCGCCTCGGCCTTCGCGCGGCTCGGCCGCCAGGCGCAACGCGTCGCGACCGCACTGGGCAAGGACGTGACGGTCGATGCGGTCGACAACGGGCTGCGCTTCGATCCGGTGGCGCTGGCGCCGTTCTGGGAGGCGGTGATCCACGTCGTGCGCAACGCGATCGACCACGGCCTCGAGAGTCCGGAGCAGCGCCTCGCGGGCGGCAAGCCGGCGGTCGGCCGATTGCAGCTCCGCGCCGAGCACGCGGACGACGGCCTCGTGGTGACGATCGCGGACGACGGCAAGGGAATCGACTGGGTCGCGATGCGCGAGTCGGCGAAGAAGCGCGGCCTGCCGCACGCGACCGACGAAGACCTGACTGCCGCGCTGTTCACCGACGGCGTGTCGACGCGCGAAACCGTGACGACGACGTCGGGCCGCGGCGTCGGCCTCGCCGCCGTGAAGGCCGCTTGCGAGGCGCTCGGCGGGCGCGTCGAGCTGCAGAGCCGCGCCGGCCTCGGCACGACGTTCACGTTCCGGCTGCCGTCCTTCGTGGGCGCGACCACGAACGTCTGACTCCCGCGGCAGTCGCGGCGCGCAGTCAGAACATGCCCGCCGTGAGCTGCAGCGCGTTGGTCGCGGTGACTGCCGTCCACGCGCCGCCGGCGCCGATCTCGATCGGCACCATCTGGTGGAAGAACGACAGCCCGACGAGCGGCGGCACGTTCGGCAGGAACAGCTCGGACTGCGCGGTGCCGGTCGTCGTGACCACGGCGCCGAGGATGTCCGGCCCGACCAGCACATCGCAGCCCGGTCCCGCCTGCGGGAACAGGATCGTCAGCGGCGCGATGCCCTGCGGCACCGAGGTGAAGCTCGTCAGCGTCAGCACGATCGCCGTCGCCGGCAGACCCGTGCCGTTCGCACGGAACGTCGACTCGACCCACGGCAGCGTCGCCGCGACGAGCGTGTTGCTGCCGCCGCTGCTCGGACAGCCGAGACCCGTCGACACGGCCGACGCCGGGCACGTCGTGCCGAGTTCGGTCAGACCCGCGGCGACGATGCCTCCCGCGACACGGAACACGCCGCCCACCGCGAGATTGCCGTTCGGCAGCATCGCAAACGAGGCGGGATAGCTGTCGAGCCCGCTGCCGAGCGCGCTCCACGCCGTTCCGTTCCAACGCGCGATGTTGTTCGCGAGCACTCCCCCGGCGGTCGTGAACCAGCCGCCCAACAGCAGGTCGCCGTCGGGAAGTTCGGCGAGCACCTGCCCCCACTGATCGATACCGCTGCCGAGCGAAGACCACACGGTGCCGTTCCACACGCCGACGTTGTTCAGCGACGTCGAACCCGAATTGAGGAAACGCCCGGTCGCGACCAGCGAACCGTCGCGGCGAACGAGCAGATCGCTGACTGCCTCGGTCGTCGCGACACCGACGCCCACGCCGAGCGGCGACCACGCAACACCGTTCCAACGCGCGACGCGCCACGCGGGGGTCCCACCCCCGGCCGTGAATCGTCCTCCCGCGACGACATCGCCGTTCGGCAATCGGGCCAGTGCGAACACGGCGTCGTTCAAGCCGGTGCCGAGTGGCGACCACGCCGTGCCGTCCCAGCGAGCGACGTAGTTGGCACTCGCGCCCCCGGCTGTCGTGAACCAGCCGCCGACGATCAGGTCGCCGTTCGGCAACGGCAGCAGATCGTACACGCGGCCGTTCAGCCCCGAGCCGAGCGGCGACCACGCGACGCCGTCCCACCGCGCGATGAACCCTGCGAACTGCCCGCCCGCGACGAGGTCACCGTTCGGCATCGTGCACAGTGCCCCGATCCCTTCGCTGGCCGTGCCGAGCCCGGCACCGAGCGGCGACCAGGTCGTTCCGTTCCGTCGCGCGATGTTGTTCGCCGCGACCCCGCCGATCGCGGTGAAGCCGCCCGCGGCGACCAGATCCCCGTTCGGCAACGTCGCCGTGGCGAGCACCCCGCCGTCCGAACCCGGCACGAGCGGCGACCAGGCGCCGTTCCAGCGCGCCACGCCACTCGCAGCGACGCCGGACGCCTGCGAGAACGCTCCGCTGACGAGCACGTCGCCGTTGCCGAGTACGAGCACGTCCTCCGTCTCGTAGTTCGTGCCGCTCGCGAGCGACGACCACGACGTGCCGTTCCATCGCGCAACGTGAGGCGACGACACGCCGCCGAGCGACAGGAAACTCCCGACCGCGAGCAGGTCTCCGGACGGCAGAACGGCAAGCGCGTTGACCCGCACGGCGCTCGCGTTGAAGCCGAGGGAGGACCACGTGGTCCCGTTCCACCGAGCGATCGTCGCAGTTCCGGGAACTCCGCCGGCCGACTCGAAGTACCCGCCCACGACGACGTCGCCGTTCGGCATTTCCGTGACGGCCAGGGCGTAGTTGTCGAGGCCGCTGCCGAGCGGGGACCACGTCGTGCCGTTCCATCGGGCGACACGATTGCACGCGACGCCGCCGATGCTGGTGAAGCCGCCGCCCGCGATGACATCGCCGTTCGCGGCGACGCTGAGTGCGTACACCGGCCCGTTGGCACCGCCCCCGAACGCCGACCACGCGACGCCGTCCCAACGCGCGAGGTACGGCGCGCTCACGCCGCCGGCGGTCGTGAAGTACCCTCCGGCCACGAGGTCCCCGTTCGGCATCGTCACGATCGCGAACACGTAGTTGTTCACGCCACCGCCGAGGAAGGACCACGACGTGCCGTCCCAACGCGCGATGCCGCTCACATTGGAGGTGCCGGGCAACGCGAACCAGCCACCCGCGACGAGGTCACCGTTCGGCAGCGATCCGAGGCTTCGCACTTCGTCGAACGAGTAGTTCGCGCCGAGACCGACGCCGACCGACGACCACGCGCCGCTGGCGGGATCCCACGTGGCCACGTGCGACACGACCGCGGTGCCCGCGACGGTGAACCGACCGCCCATCGCGACCACGGGCGTCGCCGGACCGGCGCCGTCCGGATCCCACGCGTGCAGCGCGTTCACGGCCATGCTGAACGACGAGTGCAGGCCGGGCACGGCGGGGCCGGGCAACCACACGTTGGTGCACTGCGCCGAGAGGCTGGCGGCGACGACGACGCCGACTGCGGCGCAACGACACCGAACGGAACGCAGCAACGAACCCTCTTCAGTCGAATGCATGGAACGATCTCCGGGTCGCGAACGGGGAGCGAGGGCCGGAGTCTAGTCGAGAACATGCCGTCACGCCCGGCGGGCAGGGCCTTGCGACCGCAGCCCGCACACCGCCACGGCGGACAGCAGCGCACACCCGATGCCGATCCACAGGGCGGGCGCGAACGAGCCGCTCGCCGCGAACGCATCGTTCACCGCGGGTTTCAGGGGCAGCTGCACCGCGCGCGCGAGTGAGTAGAAGGTCGCGGCGGCCGTGGCGCGCAGCGCTGCCGGGTAGTGCTCGCCGAACAGGGCGCCGAAGCACGACCACGTGCCAGCACCGAGCCCCATCGCCGCGACGGCGATCGTGAATGTCGAGAAGTCGGCGGTCACGTTCGCGAGTTGCTGCAGCACGAGCCATTGGCCGAGCGCGAACACGAGGCAGAACGCGACGAACATGCGCACGCGGCCGAAGCGCGCGGCGAGGAAGCCGAACAGCACGTCGGCCACGACGTGCACGCCGTTGACCTGGATCTGGAACCAGCCGACGTCGTGCGGCGACACGCCGTGCATCCGCATCAGCGCGCCCGGCAGCTCGGCGTAGACACACCAGAACCCCGCCATGTGCAGCACGAGGATCGTGAGCAGCACGACTGACGTGCGGCGGTGCGCCGCCGCGAAGAGTTCGCGTGCCGGGAGCCGTTCCGCGTGCGCGACCGCCCGATCCGGGCCCGGCATCGACCAGCGACCGGCGAGAGCGAACAGCCCGAGCAGCGACGAACCGACGAACACCGCGCGCCAGCCGACTCCGGGCAGCGGTGCGAGGAAGCACCCCACCGCCGCCGCCATCGCCATCGCGACGGGGCTGCCCGCCTGCAGGATGCCGTGCACCCGGTCGCGTTCGCGGCCGTGCCAGTGCTCCGCGACGACCGCGTGGCCGATCCCCCACTCCCCGCCCACGCCCAGTCCCGTGACGACACGCGCGAGGAGCAGCGACCAGAAGCCGTTCGCGAGACCGGTGGCGAGCGCGCCGACCGAGAACACGACGATGCTCGCGACCATCGCCGCGCGGCGCCCCGCGCGATCCGCGACGCGCCCGAACAGGAACCCGCCGATCGCCGTCGCGAGCAACGACCAGCCCTCGATCCACGCGACCGACCCGGTGACGTCGAGGCCGAGTTCGTGCGCGATGCCTCCCTTCGTGAAGCTGAAGAGGATCAGGTCGTAGAAGTCGAAGACCCACCCGAGCCAGCAGAACAGCAGCACACGACCGCGGCCGTCGGCGAGCATCGACTTCGGGAACATCCGGCGCGCACCGTAGCCGCGGCGCGCGGCCGGCGTCACTTCTTCGCCGGCGGGACCGCTTCGAGGCGCGGGTTCGTGACGCGGACGACGCAGTGGTTCGCGGCGAG
>JAEUHQ010000137.1 GCA_016794565.1 Planctomycetota bacterium
GGTCTGCCGAGTCGCCGCCGCTCGCCGAGACGACGAGCGACGCCAACGGCGATTTCCGTATCGCGTGGGACCCCGAATGGCCGGAGAAACTGACGGTCGAAGCGCAGGCCCCGGGTCATCTGACGAAGGCCAGCGAGGTCGCCGGCCCCGGTCTCGTGGGGTTCGTCCTGAGCCGCATCGTGCTGATCCGCTGCCGTGTGCTCGCCGCGGAAACGGATGCACCTCTCGCGGGCGCGGAGGTCGATGGCCTCACGACGGGCACCACCGACACCGCGGGGCGCTGCGAACTCACGGTGGAGTCGCGAAGCGGTTACGCACGCCTGCGGGTCGATCACGCCGGCTACCTCGAGTACCGGCGCGGGCTCAGCATCCTCGACTCGGACCCCGTGGACGTCGACGTGCGGCTGAGGCGACTCGCGATGCCGACCTTGCAGGTAGTGGACGCCGAAACCGGCGCGCCGATCGCCGGCGCCCTGGTCTTCAACACGGCCCTTGGAGCCGCCCCGAAGACCGATGAGCACGGGCAATACCGGCTCACGACCGGCAACGGCGAGTACGTGAGCCGGGTGGTGATCGCCGCTGGATACGGATCCACCGAGTGGACATGGCTCGTTCGCGACGCGTCGTCGACCGTGCCGCGCATCCCACTCGTTCGTCTCGCGACGATCGAGGGCCGCGTCACGGACAGCGCGGGCACACCGGCGGTCGGAGCGAGGGTCGATCTGGTGAACAGCGTCGACCGCGAGTACTCCCCGTCCGCGGTCGTCGCTGCGGGGCCCGGCACCTTCTCGTTCTCCAGCGAGAGCGCTCCGGTGGAGACGGACGCCGAAGGGCGCTTCGAACTCAGGCTGCTGCCGTCGCCCACCGCCGCCTCCATCCGGGTTCGGCACGAAGCCATGCCGCCGGTCTGCTCGGCCCCGTTCCAGCTGGATCGTGCTGGCGCGAGGATGCGGATCGACCTGACACTCGGCGCCGGCGGCACGATCCGCGGCACGGCACGACGGAACGGCAAGCCCATGGTCGACGCCCAGGTCTCGTGGCAATCGGCGACGAACACGGGGTTGGACGGTTCGACCGGACTGAAACCGGATGGCAGCTACGAGCTGCTCGACGTGAGCCCGGGCGAAGTGTGCCTGCGGCTCGGGGGGCGCTTCGAAACCGCGCAGCGCTGCACGCTGCGAGTCGACGCCGGCGCGACACTGCAGCACGACTTCGTCGTCGAAGAACGACGCGCCCCGATCACGGGCCGGATCACGTCCTCGACCGGACTGCCGCTCGCGAACATCGCGGTGCAAGCCTTCTCCGACGGCGCCGAGCGGCACGTGCGCTATGCCAAGAGCAACAGCGACGGGCGCTACTCGATCCCCTGCACGGCGGGATACACGTACGCGGTCAAGGTCACCAGAGAAGCGGCCGAACGCCGCCGAGCTGGCGTGGCAGCAGCCTCGCACGACATCGACTTCACGATGTCGGACCTCGGCTCGCTCCGCCTGCAGTTGCGCGACGCCGAGAACGAGGCGCCGTGCGTCTTCGAAGAAGACGCCCAACCATGGACGCTCGCATGGCGCGCCGTGGGCGATCGTGAGTTCGTCCAGGCAAGCCGGAGCATCGACTCGCGCGGGCGGATCGACCTTCGACTGCCGGTCGGCGCGGTGGACGTCTCCGTGTGGGCCGCGGGATCCGGTCACGCTCCGCGAACCGTGTTGGGACTTCCCGTGACCGTTGGGGCCGATCCCCCGGTGATCCCCATCGACGTGCCGCGCGGCGTCGAAGTCACGGTCGCTCTCGCCCCGGACGCGCCGATGCCGCGCGACGTCTGCACCGGACACCTGTTCCTTCTCCTGGACGACCGGGAAGCCGCGATGGTCCGCGGCCCTTTCGCCGAGGCGAGCGCCGAGAGCAATCACCGCATCAACGGCGTCAACATGTGGTTCGACGAACCCGGCTTGCTTCACCGCCTCGTCCCGTTCGGCGGCCCCCACGCGAGGCCGCTGCGGGGCCTCACGCCGGGCCGACGCCGGCTCCGCGCGTTCCCCGACGACATCGTCTTCGAGCCGACCGCCATCGACGTCACGCCGGCCGGCGGCAGGTTCGCGGTGCGCTGGCGCCGGCGGTGAGGAGCGCCGGCGCCGCGGGCGAACCGCGCGTCACTTCGAGGTCGGGACGGCGAGGCGGTTCGTGGTGAAGAACTCGCCGGTGGCGCCGTCGAGCGTCACGCCCTGGAAGTAGATCAGGTCGCTCTCGAGCCATTCCGGCAGCGGGATCTGCACGAAGCCGTTCGCGCCGACGATCGCGGAGGTCAACATGACGAAGTCGGGGCCGCTGATCGGCACGTAGAGCCAGCAGCCGTCGTGCACGCCGCCGAACCCGTACATCTGCAGCGCGGCCGGTGCGAGCGCGACCAGGGCGAAGGAGACCGAGTCGGTCGGCGCGTTCGTGAACGTGAGGCCGGAGAACTCGCTGCCGATCCACCGCGAACCGGTCCAGTTCATCGCCGTCGTCGTGCAGCCGAAGCCGAAGTGGTACGCGTTGGGCGCGCCGAACTCGTGGGTGCGGAGACGCAGGTCCGAACCGACGCCCGGATCGTCGATGCCGTAGGCAACGGCGAAAGAGCCCTCGCTGCCGAGGAAGCACACGCCGCCCGCCTTGCTCGTGCCGAGCCCCGTCGACGGCGAGTCGACGTCGTGGCTCGAGAGCTGCGCACCGGTGAAGCCGAGCACACGCAGGTAGACGTTCTCGGTCGCGTTGCTGCGGAACGACAGGGCCCAGTGGCTCGCGGTCGTCCAGTCGAGGTCGGCGCCGCCGAGTTCGAGGCGCGCATCGCTGTTGGACTGCAGCGTGAGACTGCCGTGCGGCATGGTGGGCGCGCCGCCGACCCAGTCCACGCGCGTGCCGCGGATACGGTGGCCGTTCGTGCCGCCCGGCTTGGCGACCGTGTCGGCCGCGTCGGAGGCGGTGGCGAACACCATGAAGCGGTCGTCGATGCCGGCAAGGCGCGGCGCCATCTCGTGCACATCGGCGTTGCCGGCGTCGACGAGGTACTCCGGTCCAACGATGTTCGACTGGTCGATGCGGCGCGTGCCCACGTCCCACTCGAAGCCGCCGGCGGCGAACGAGTATCGCTGGTAGGCGATCGTCCACACCCGCGTCGGACCGATCGCGACCTTCGCGAGCGACGGCCGTTCGAAGTCGACGCCGGCCTCGGCCGCGATCGGGAACTGCGCGGTCACCGATCCCGTGCCGTTGCACGAGACCACGGCGCCGTGGATCTCGCTCGCGATGCCGTTCACGAACGAACCCGAGCCCTCGACCTGGTAGGCGAGCAGCACCGAGCTGTACGAGATCGGCGACAGTTCGCTGCCGACGGTCGGCCGCCACTGGTTCCGCGAACCGGGCGCCGACATCAGGTAGACCGTGCCCTCGAAACCGAGGTCGGTGCGGTCGTGCACGTGCAGTCGCACACGCCGCAGGTCGCCCGACGAGATGTGGCGCGTGTAGGCGAGGATGGTGCTGGCACCCGGACGGCTCACGCCGAGCGACGGCTCGATCGACGACCACGACGCGGAGACGTCGCTGAACACGAGGACCCCGTTGTGGCCGTCCTCGTCGCTGCGGTAGAGCAGCACGTCGGCGTCGTTGCCCGCCCATCGCACGTTGGCGAACCACAGGTTCTTCGTGCCGAGCGGGTCGTGCGCGACGACGACGTCACCGACCGGCTGTCCGTTCGCGACGGTCACCGCCGCGACGAGCGGATCGACGACGACGGGGAACGCCGCGCCGGCGAGCCAGGCTCCGTCGAGTCGCAGCTCGAGGCCGCCGTCGACGAAGGTCGTGCTCATCGCGCGCCGGTTCCCGAACGCGTCGACCGCGGTCGCCGCGCCGTAGCGAACGCGTTCGGTGCCGCGCTCGTCGACGAACGACCACGCGCCGTCGGACTGCTGCGCGCGCAGCACGGAGTCGACCGCCCCGCGGATCACGAGGTCGCCCGTCGAGCGCGGGCGGTCGCGCAGCACGAACGTCTGCTCGACGCCTTCGGGCCGCACGTCGTAGGCCTCGACCACGCCGCCGAGGTCGTACTCCGCGCGCCACTCGCCGTGCGAGAAGCGCGACGCCGCGGTCGCGAGTTCGAGTTCGCCGACGCGGGCCGACTTCGTGCGCCAGCGCCACGACGGCGCCGGACCGTCGGTCCGTCCGATGTACGGGACGAACTGCACGCCGTCCGCGAACCCGACCTTGTAGTCGCGGCCGACGGCCCAGACGCCGTACGGCTGACCCTCGTCGGAAGCGCCGGAGTGGATCGGTGCGGTGCCGCGGATCGATGCCGGACTGGACAGCGTGCCGCCCGGCGCGGTCTGCGCGAGCACACAGGAGAGGGAGAACGCCGCCGCAGCGGCCCGAGGCAGGAGATGGCGCATGGTGGCGCTCTGGTTGGTGTTCATGGCGACGTTCGGAGCGTCGCCAAGGCCGCGCGGCGGACCGCGATCGCCCGTTTTCGAAATCCCGGCGGGAACGCGTCCGGTCGCGGCCGGCACGACGCTCCTGCCTCCGGCACCCGCGGGCCCCGTATGCTCGAGCACCGCGCGCCGTCGACCGATGCAGCCGAGCCAGGAACCACCGAGTGAAGACCGCGCCGCGCGCCTGCTGCGGCTCGCGAACGCGATGGACCTGTTCCTCGCGTTCCGCGACAGCGGCCCCACCGGCGACCGCGAGTCGTTCCTCCGCGAGCACGCCGACCTGCGCGACCTGCTCGAACCGATGTTCGCGGCCGACGGCGAGACGGCGGACGATCCGGACGCGCCCCCGGCGCTGCGCGCGGGGCAGCGCGTCGGCGACTACCGCCTCGTGCGCGAAGTCGGCCGCGGCGGCATGGGCATCGTCTGGGAAGCCGAGCAGATCTCGCTCCGTCGCCGCGTCGCGCTCAAGGTGCTGTCGGACCACCTCACGCTCTCGGCTCGCTCGATCGAGCGCTTCCGCCACGAAGCCGCCGCGGCGTCGCGCCTGCGGCATCCCGCGATCGTGCCGATCTTCGAGGTCGGCGAGTGGCGCGGCGTGCACTTCTTCAGCATGGAGTTCGTCGACGGCCGCACGCTCGGCGACGTGATGCAGAAGGACCGGCTCGGCGTGCGGGCCGACCGCAGCCGCGCCGCGGAGGCCGCCGAGATCACTGCGCGGATCGGCGACGCGCTGCAGCATGCACACGACCACGGTCTCGTGCACCGCGACGTGAAGCCGCACAACGTCATGCTCGCCGCCGACGGAACGGTGCGGCTGATGGACTTCGGACTCGCGAAGGAGCTGGCGCCGCTGTCGCAGTCCGCGACGGTCGACTTCCTCGGCACGCCGCACTACGCGAGCCCCGAACAGGTCACCGGAGCCGCGCCGGTCGGCCCGGCCTCCGACGTCTTCTCGCTGGGCATCGTGCTCTACGAACTGCTCGCGCGGCGCCGCCCGTTCGACGGCGACAGTGCGCGCGTCGTGATGCGGCGCATCGAGAGCGGCGAGTTCCCATCGCTGCGCTCGGCCGCCCCGAGCGCGCCGCGCGACCTGCAGACCATCTGCCACAAGGCGCTCGAGCGGCGGCCGCAGGACCGCTACCCGAGCGCCGGCGCGTTCGCGGCGGACCTGCGGCGTTTCCTCCGCATCGAGCCGATCCACGCCGCGCCGCCCGGCGTCGTCACGCGCACGGCGAAGTGGATCCGCCGCCACCACCTCCGCGTCGTCGCGGGGACCGCGATCACCGTCGCCGTCGTCGGCGCACCGCTTGCCTACGCACTGCACCTGCGCGCGACCAACCGCGCGATCCGCCAGGAACGCGCCGTGCTCGCCGACGCGGAGGAGATCGGGTTCCAGAGCATCGAGCAGACCCTGGCGCTGCTCGCCGACCAGCTCGACCGCATGCCTGGGCCGATCCGCCGCCACGAACCCGGCGCCGACGCCGTCGTGCAGCTGTGCGATCGCTTCCTCGCCCTCGCCGTCGACGAGCCGGGCCGCCGCGACCGAGTGGCCTCCGCGCTCGTCGGCATCACCGCGGTGTACGCGAACCTCGGCCGCCCCGACGAAGCGTTCGCCGCGTGCCGCCGCGCGCGCGGCTTGCTCGATGCCTCGGAGGATCCGACCGGGCTCGACCATCGGTTCCTCGTCGGCCGACTGCTGCAGCGCGAACTCTTCCTGCGGCAGCTCGCCGCGCCGAACGACGGCGACGCGGAGTACGAACGCGCAGCGAAGCACTGGACTGCGCTGACAGCGGAGGCGCCGCGATCCGGCGACGCGACCCGCGAACTGGCCGGCGTGATGCTGCTGCGGGCCCTGAACCTCGCCGATCGCGACGACCGCCGCGAGGAGAGCGACCGGCTCGCGCAGCGCGTCCTCGACATCCTTCCGGCCGGCGAACCCGGCAGCGCTGCGCTGCGCGTGCGCGCGGCCTGCGTGCGCGGACGCATCGCGCTCGCCGACGAACGCTTCGACGAGGCCCATGCACGCCTGCGCGAGGTCGTCGCGAACATCGACGCCCTGCCCGCGGATCCCGTTCTCGCCGTCGAGAAGGCGCTCGCGATGGCGGCACTCGGTTCGACGCTGCGCCACCTCGGTCGTGCGGCCGACGCGGAGCGCACGCTGCAGGAGGCGATCCAGGTCACGTCGACGAACCTCCGCCTCTTCCCCGGCTCGCGATCGCTGCAACGCGCGATCCTGCTCGCCAGCAACGAGCTCGCCACGCGGCGTCTGGTGGAAGGCCGCATCGACCAGGCCGAGGCGACGCTGCGGGCCGCCGCTGCGCTCGCGACCGACTACGAAGCGGCGCCGAACACGCAGGCCGAACGATCCCTGCTCGCGGAAACGGAGCGCCAGCTCGCGAACTGTCTCCTGATGCGCGACGACCGCGACGGCTCGCACTCGGAGGCCGATCAGCTCCTGCGCCGAGCGTGCGACCGGCTGGTCCGCCTGGTCGAAGAACAGCCGAAGCTGCCAGCCCTCCGGACCGAGCTCGCGATGACGTGGAACGCGCTGGCGTCGAACGCCAACGAGCACGGGCGCTACCCCGAAGCGGCCGACTTCGCCGCGCGCGCGATCGCGCAGCAGGAGGTCGTGCTGACCGCACGGCCGGAGAACGCGCTGGCCCGCACCTTCCTCGGACTGCACCAGGGGCTGCTCGCGCACGCGCTCGCCCGACAGGGACGCGGGGCGGAGGCGGTCGGCGCCGCCGAGGCGGCGATCGAGAACGCGCCGAAGAAGGTCGCGAACCTCCGCATCGCCGCCGAAGCCGCGGCGCGTGCCGCGCGCGCCGCCACCGGCGCCGAAGCCGACGAGTACGGCGGTGTGGCGATGCGCGCGTTGACGGCGATCGCCGCCCTCGACGCCGAGGAGGCACGGCGTCTGCTCGCCGACCGCCGCTTCACCGGTCTCGCCGAGCGCGACGACTTCCTCGAACTGCGACGCCGGCTCATGCCATGAAGAACGACGACGATGCCTCGATCTCCCGCCGCGTCGCCCGCGTTGCCCGCGGCGACGAGGCGGCACTCCGACAACTCGCCGCCGACCACCTGCCGTGGATCGAGGCCCACGTTCGGAAGCGCATGTCCGCCGTCGCCCGCCGCGACGGCGACACGCAGGACTTCGTCCAGGAGACGCTGCTCGACGTGCTGCGCAGCGGCCCGCACTTCGCGATCGACGACGCCGCCGCGTTCCGCGCCCTGCTCGCGCGCATCGTCGAGAACAACCTCATCGACCGCGTCCGGTACCTCCACCGCGAGCAGCGAGACCTTCGTCGCCAGCGCCCACTGCCGACCGACTCCGTGCTGCAGCTCGACGCGCCGCTGCGCAGCGTCACGCAGCCGCCGTCCGCCGCGGACCGCAACGAACGGCAGGAGTGGCTTCGCCTCGCCGTCGAACTGCTCGACGCCGAGGATCGCGAGATCATCCGCCTGCGCGACTGGGACGGGACGTCGTTCGCCGCGCTCGGCGAACGGCTCGGCGTGTCCGAAGAAGCCGCCCGCAAGCGCTACGCCCGTGCCCTGCCGCGCCTCGCCGAGAAGGTCGACCTGCTGCGCCGCGGACAGTGGCGCGGCGCCCTGTCCGCCGACGACGCCGGCTGACCTCGCACCGTCGGCACGAACGCGCCGCCACGGATCTTCACGGCGCCTTCGCGGTGTTCCCGCATCAGCGCTTTCCCGTGTCGCGCCATGTTCCGGTCGCTGCCTCCGCCGCTCTTCCTGCTGGCCCTCACCCTTCCGCTCGCGACCGCCGTCGCGCAGGAGCCCGCCCCGGTTCCCGGCACCCGCGCCGCCGCTCCCAGCGGATTCATCGCGGTGTGCAAGAAGGTGCTGCCGAGTGTCGTGACCGTGCGCACGTTCGTGCGCGTCGATGCGGCTGCGGCGGACGCGGCCGCGGCCGGTGGAAAGCAGCCAGCGGGTTCGCAGCCGGTCGCGGGCTGGGTCGTCGACACGTCGGCGGAGCGCGACTACCCGGGCTTCCGGCCGCACAGGAGCGCATCGGGCTTCTTCGTCTCCGACGACGGCGACGTGCTGACGACACTCGGCGCGATCCGCGCAGCCGGCGACCGCGACGCGGACGTCGTCGAGATCGAGACGATCGACGGACAGCGTGTGCTCGCGGAGGTCGTCGGCGTCGAACCGACCCTCCAGCTGGCGGTGCTGCGCTGCGCGGTGTTCCCGAGCTGGACGAAGCCCGCCATGCGACCGGTGACCTTCGGCGACAGCGAGGCGCTCGACGTCGGCAGCACGGTCCTCGCGATCGCCGACCCGGCCGGGCCGGAGCGTTTCGTCGCCGCCGGCCTGCTCGCGGCGAAACCCTCGCGCGACTGCTACCAGGAACTGATGAGCTCGACCTACATGCAGGCGACGATCGCGGTTCCGCCGGGTGCCTTCGGCGGCCCGCTGGTGGACGAACGCGGCGACGTCGTCGGCATCCTGTCGCCGCTCGGCACGGGCGCAGCGCCCGACACCGGGTGTGCGTGGGCGCTGCCGTCCAAGATCGTCGCGGGGCTGCACACCGCGATCCGCGCGGCGGGCACGACGAAGTCGCCCTGGCTCGGGTTCTCGGTGATGAGTCGCGCGGAGATCGCGACAGCGCGTGGCTTCCAGGCCTTCCAGGCGATGAAGAAGCCGGCGCACGGGATCCTGCTCGAGAACGTGTTCGCGCCGAGCCCCGCGGCGGCCGCGGGCCTGCAGCCGGGTGACTTCCTCACGCACTTCGCCGGCGTCGAGATCCACCAGCCCGTCGAGTTCCAGAAGCAGCTCTACCTCGCCGGCGTCGGCCGCGAGATCGAGGTCGTCGTGTTCCGCGACGGCACGACGTTCGCGAAGAAGCTCGTGATCGAAGCCCGGCCGCCCGAAGCGACGCCGCGCTGATCGCGCCTCAGCGCGAACGCACGAACGCGATCAGCTCGTCGCGGCGCTCGCGCGGCGCCGTGCGGAACCGTTCGCGCGCACGTTCGGCCTCGCCGCCGTGCCACAGGATCGCCTCGGCCACGCCGCGCGCACGACCGTCGTGCAGCAACCGCTCGTGGCCGTTCACGACGGAGATCAGCCCGATCCCCCACAGCGGCGCCGTGCGCCACTCGGCCGGAGCGGCGTCGCCGTCGTGTTTGCCGTCGGCGAGGTCGGGCCCCATGTCGTGCAACAGAAGGTCGGTGAACGGATGGATCGTGCGGTCGCCGAACGCAGGATGGAATGCGACCGCTGCCGTGCGCAGCTCGGGCGTGTGGCACGCGGCGCAGCCGAACGAACGGAACAGTTCGCCGCCGGCGACGACCGCCGGTGCGCCGGCATCGCGTGCCTCGGGCACGGCGAGGGTGCGTGCGTAGAACACGACGCGCCCGAGCTTGTCGTCGTCGATCTCCGGCTCGCCGCCGCTCGTGAACACGATCACCGCGCGCTCCACCGCCGACAGGCGCTCGTCCGGATGCAGGCTCGACGTGATGCCCATGTCGTTCGCGAACGCCGCCGCCGTCTGCGCGAGCACCGTCGGCTGCGTGGCCTTCCAGCCGAAGCGGCCGATCGCGGTTCCGCCGCCGGGCGCCGCGACGACGTGCACCCGACCCGACACACCGTCGCCGTCGCGATCGCCGGGATCCGCGGCGGCGAGCAGCGTCGCGTCGGGAACGGCCTCGAGGAGGCCCAGACCGATCAGGTGCGGCGCCGTTCGCCCGCCGAGTGCCGTGCCGGAGCCGAGGGCACCGTACGCGAGATCGCGCAGCCCGTACTCCGGCGCCACGAGCTCGAACACCTCGCCGTCGCCGTAGGCGCCGCGCAGCGTGCGCCAGGTGATCTCCACCGTGGCCTCGGGCGCGACGCCCGCGACCGCGGCGTCCTGGATCTGTTCGCCGAACACCGGATGCGGCGCGTCCGGCCCGTCGGCGGTACGCACGCCGATGCGCACGAGCAGGCCCGAACGATCGCTCTCTCCGGGTTCGGGCGGCCGACTGCGGCCGTCGTGCAGGTGGCAGGTGCTGCACGACCGCGCGTTGAACAAGGGGCCGAGGCCGTCGACGCCAGCCGCACTCGCGGGCGCAGTGACCCAGTTGGTGCGGAACAACGCGTTGCCGACCGAGAACGCGCGCCGCTCGGTCGCTGCGAGCAGCGGCGACGGGAACCCGAAGGCCTGGCTGCTCGCATCGGCGACGGACTGGGCCCACGACGGCGACATCGCGGACAGGGCGGCGACGAACGCTCTGGTGCGCACCGGGTTCATCGCCCTTCAGTTGCCCGGCCGCAGCGGCAGTTCGTGCCCGAGCAGGCGACCCGCGATCGTGATCGCTTCGGTCTGCTGCTCGAGCGCCTCCATCGCGGCCCGCATCGCACGCCGGCCGGGAGCGTCGTCGGCGCCGAGGAATGCGCGGTCGAACGGCGCAGGGATCGCCCGCAACGCACGCAGCGTCTCGTCGAGGGTGCGGCGGAGATGGTCCGCCGCGGCAGGGTCCTTCGCGCGCACGAGCGACAGCAGATCGGGGGCGCCGGCCGGCCCGCGGTCGTCCGCGAACACCGCCATCACGCCGCGCTGGTCGGCGACGAGGTCGTCGCACGTCGTGTCGCTGAAGCAGGAGTGCTCCTGTTCCTGGTCGCGTGTTTCGAAGGCGACGGCGAGGCGCTCGCCGCACATCTCGAACGCGGTCAGCACCGCCGCGCCCGTCAGCATCGCGCGCACCGACCCGGCGACGTCCGACTCGAACCGGCGCCGAGCCGGCGCATCCGGCGCCCACGCTTCGCGCAGCGACGTCAGCTGGTTCACGAGCAGGTCGACCACGATCGTCAGGTACTCGCGCCGCCGCGCGGCGCCGGCCGCGCCGTCGGCGAAATCCGACGCAGGGCGATTGCCAGGGCCCGCCGGATCGAGGTCCTGGCCCCACAGGAGGAACTCGATCGCGTGCCAGCCGACGCACACGTTCGTCTCGCCACCGCGCTCGTTCGCGGCGCACAGCACCTCCGCGCCGAGCACCGGGAAGCCGCGCCGATCGTTGACGAGGCCCGCATCCGGCCGGCCGACGACGTGGTCGATGTACGCCTCGTCGACGGGCCACGCGTTGAGCAACGGCTCGATCGCATCGATCGGCCCGCCGCGGAACCGCAGCGCCTCCGTCTCGCCGTAGACGACACGGGCGGCGGCCCACGCGGCGCGGGCTTCTCGCAGCGTCCGCTCACCCGGAGCCGCGAGGAGTTCCCGCACCGCACGGCGCATCGCTTCGCCCTTCGTCACGCACTCGGCGTAGAGGGAACTGCAGTGTTCGGCGTGCCGCCGCACGACGGATCGTGCGGGCTCGGCCGACGCCCCTCCGTCCTGCGCGAGCAGGACGGAGGGCGACGGCGAGAGGAGCAGGACGGCGACCGCGACCGCGCCCCGCATCAGAGGCCGAGGCGCACGTTCAGCGCGTTGCTCGTCTGGAACGCGACCGCGTCGAAGCCCCACGCCTGCATCACGAGCGCGAAGCCCGTGAGGTCGAACGCGTCGGGGAACGTGAACGTGTTCTGCGCCGTGGTCGGACCCGTCGGGACGCACGGGAAGGAGCCGCCGAACACGATGTCCTGGTAGAGCAGGCAGCCGGGCAGGTTCAGGATCGACAGGTCGAACGGCACCGCGAGCGGGAAGCCGAGCATCATGAGCATCGTGCTCGACGGAGCGACGTTCGTGAGGTCGGTGACGAACGGCGTGCCGATGACCGGCGTCTCGGACAAGGCGGGAGCGAGCGTCACGCTGCAGCCCGTGCCGAACGACGAAGCCGCCGCGCGCAGCGCCACCCGGACGAGGAGCAGCTGGCCGCCTTCGACCGAAGCCGGCGTGGCCACGGCGGCGTTGGTCGAGTGGTCCTGCACGTCCAGCAGCAGCACGCGCTCGTCGGCGGCGTGCGGGAAGAGACCGCTGACGTCGATCACGCCCGAGATCTCCTTGTCGTTCGTGTAGGGCGCGATGCCGCCCGGCGTGCCGCCGTTGACCGCGAGGTCACCCCAGCGAGCCGTGTCGAACTTCAGCAGCTGCACGAGCGTGTCCGTGATCGGGTCGTACGCCCAGGTCTTGCCGAGGTAGGTCGAGTTGCCCGGATCCTCCGTGAGGTACACCATGCCGTCGCCGCCGACGCACATGTTGTCGAGCATGTTGACCTTCTGGTTGTCCTTGCCCCCGTCGATCAGGAGGTGGATCTCACCGCCGAGCGTGGGGTTCGTGATGTCGTCGAAGCGGAGACGCCACAGACGGCTCTTGCCCTGCTGCGAAGCGCCCGAAGCGCCGATCGTCTGGTTGAAGCCCGTGTTGGTGAGCGTGTCGAGACGGTCGGTCGTGACGAAGTAGAAGTCGCGCGGGTTGGTCGGGTCCCAGGCGCCGTCCTCGGGACGCGAGAACGTCGTGCCGCTCGGCGACGGCGCGGTGAACGAGACGAGCGAGAAGCGCGTGCCCGTCGTGATGTTCGTGGCGCGGGTCGTCGCGTTGACGATCTCGACCGGGTTGCCCAGCACGCTGACGATGTAGTTCACGCCGTTCTCGAGGCCGGCGCGCTCGACCACGTTGCCGGTCGCCTGCTTCGTGCCGACGTAGATGTTCACGGTGTTGTTCATCACACCGGTGCCGCCGTCGTTGTTGCCCGCGACGATCGTCAGGTCCTGCGCGAACGGCGATGCGATCAGGTTCTCCCAGCCGCCGACCGCCGTGCTCGTGACACCGGGCGTCGTGGCGAGGTTGAAGCGGTTCAGGATGTAGGCGCGGCCCTTCTCGGCGCCGGTCGCTGCGGTTGCGCAGGCCCAGCCGGTGGCGCCACCCTCTTCTCCATGCATGTAGATGCGGTCCTGCGTGCCGAGACCGGAAGCGGCGTTGTAGAACGCGGTCGGCGCGGCGAGGTCGCTCGAGCAGAAGCGTGTCATCGCGAGGGCGTTGGCGTTCGCACCGTTGCGGTCGACACCGTTCAGCACGAACGTGTGGATCAGGTCCTGGGCCGACACGAGCTGGAGCGTGGTCTTGTCGACGATCATCTCGGAGACGAACGACCCGGTGGCGCCGTGGCGCCGCGCCACACCCGACGCGTTGCCGAGTTCGTGGTTCGCGACGACCGTGACCGTGCCGTCACCGTTGTCGTAGGCACCGAGACCGTCGAGGATGCCGCCGATCTCGTAGGGGGTCGCGGGCGCGCCGGTGAGGGGCACGAGGTCGGTCGCCGTGACGATCGACGTCACGCCGCGCACGACATCGGCGTTCGGCGCTGACGGCCGGAGATAGGGCGAACGCGACGAGCTCGGGCCCTGCTGGACCTGAGCCGCGACGTGCGCGGAGAAGGCCGCGAGCAGTGCGGCAGAGGCGACGACGCGCAGCGAGGGCGCGGCGACGCGAACGGATGAACGGAGCTTCGGGGATTGCATTGATTCCTCGAGCGAAGACGTTCGCGATCGTCGCGCAAGCGATCGGCAACGATGCGTGAAGCCTCGGTCAGAGAATCGCGCGAAATCGACGGCGAGGCTTCGCACGGTCTTCATCCTGGTCACTCGCGCATCGCGATCCTGTCCGCATGCTCGATAGAAGGACCACCCTCCGCTTCGCCCTGGCGGCTGCCCTCGCCGCATCCGCCGCCGCGCAGACCACGACGATCGTCCCGTGCTCGCTCGACACCACGCTCTACGAGAACGTGAACGGCGACTTCAGCAACGCGCTCGGCGAGAGTGTGTTCGTCGGGGTCACCGCGCAGGGACTGGCCCGGCGCATGCTGCTCCGCTTCGACGTCGCGAGCGCGCTCCCGGCGGGAGCACGCGTCGTCGCGGTCCGGCTCGAGATGAACGTCGTCGCGTCCGGCGCCCATTCGCCCACGACCGTGCACGCGCATCGCATCCTGGCGCCGTGGGGAGAAGGAACGTCGTACGCACTGACCGGCGGCGGCGGGCAGGGTGCGCCGTCGACGCCCGGCGATGCGACCTGGGTGCACTCGGCCTGGCCGAATGCGACCTGGT
>JAEUHQ010000196.1 GCA_016794565.1 Planctomycetota bacterium
ACGCTCGACAAGACCGACGTGAAGGCACCCTTCGACGGCATCGTCGTGCTGAAGGACGCCGAGGTCGGTGAAGTGGTGTCGCCGAACTCGCAGGGCGGCAGCACCGCGCGCGGCGCGGTCTGCACGATGGTCGACTTCGACTCGCTTGAGGTGCAGGCGAACGTGCCCGAGACTGCGCTCGCGTCGGTGAAGCTCGGCGCCCCCGCCGACGTGTTCCTCGACGCATTCCCCGACGACCGCTACCCCGGCATCGTCGATCGCATCTGGCCCACCGCCGATCGCCAGAAGGCCACCGTCGAGGTCCGCATCCGCTTCGACCAGCGCGACGAACGACTGCGCCCCGAGATGGGCGTGCGCATCGTCTTCCGCCAGGGTGCCGCCGCGCCGGCCGACGCGAGCGCGCCGAAGCGCACGATCGTGGTGCCCGAGAATGCGCTCGTGCTGCAGGACGGCAAGAACGGCGCGTTCGTCGTCGAACGCGACACGGTTCGCTTCCAGCCCGTCGCGGTCGGCCAGCGCAAGAACGGCCGCGCTGCGATCGACGGCGGCCTCGCACCGGGCCAGCGCATCGTGCTCGACCCGCCCGCCTCGTTGCAGGACGGCAGCCGCGTGCGGCTCGCCGTCGACTGATCCAAGGACGCCGACCCGAAATCCCCCATGGTCACCGCCATCGAGATCCGTTCCGTCACCAAGACCTACCAGCGCGGCGGCGAGTCCCTGCGCGTGCTCGACGAACTCGAGCTCACGATGGACGCGAGCACGTTCTACGCGCTGATGGGCCCGTCGGGCTCCGGCAAGACGACGCTGCTGAATCTCGTCGGCGGCCTCGACCACGCCGACAGCGGGAGGGTCGTCGTCGGCGGCACGGACCTGGGCTCGCTGTCCGGCGGCGAACTCGCGCAGTGGCGCGCGGAGAACGTCGGCTTCGTGTTCCAGGGCTTCAACCTGCTGCCGGTGCTGACGGCGCGCGAGAACGTCGAGCTGCCGCTGCTGCTGGCGCCCCTGTCGAAGAGCCAGCGCCGCGCACAGGCCGAACGCGCACTCGAACTCGTCGGCCTGAAGGACCGCATGGGCCACAAGCCGCGCGAACTGTCGGGCGGCCAGGAGCAGCGCGTCGCGATCGCGCGCGCGATCGCCACCGACCCGAAGGTCATCCTCGCCGACGAACCGACCGGCGATCTCGACCGCACCACCGCGGACTCCGTGCTCGACCTGCTGCAGCGCCTCAACCGCGAACTGAAGAAGACCATCCTGATGGTGACGCACGACCCGCAGGCCGCCGGCTTCGCCGACAAGGTCGTGCACCTCGACAAGGGCAGACTCGGCCGCATCGACGACAACCGCGCGGCG
Organism: Planctomycetota bacterium; assembly: GCA_016794565.1. Taxonomy (GTDB): domain Bacteria; phylum Planctomycetota; class UBA1135; order UBA1135; family UBA2386; genus JAEUHQ01. The sequence continues at coordinate 1,351 of JAEUHQ010000196.1, forward strand.
GCCGGGAGGGCCTGAGCCATGCCCTGGAAACTGCTGTGGCGGAACGTGCTCCGCCATCCGATCCGCGCGATCCTCACGGTCGGATCGGTCGCGACCGCCGTGTTCCTGCTGTGCATCCTCGACGCGTCGTACCGAGGCCTCGACGCCGCGGTCGCCGACGCGTCGAAGACGAGGCTCTGGGTGCAGTCCGCGGTGAGCCTCTTCGTTGATCTGCCCGAAGGGTACCAGCCGAAGATCGAAGCGGTGCCGGGCGTGAAGGACGTCGTGCGGTTCCAGTGGTTCGGCGGCATCTACCAGGACCCGTCCAACTTCTTCGCGCAGTTCGGTGTGGACGCCGCGAAATGGTCGGCCAACTATCCGGAGATCGAACTCGTCGAGGGCAAGCTCGCCGACTGGGAAGCCGCGCGCACGAACTGCATCATCGGTCGCGACCTCGCCGACCGTTTCGGCTGGCGCGTCGGTGACCACGTCCCGCTGATCGGCGCGATCTTCCCGCGCACGGACGGCGGCGTGTGGGACTTCACCATCGCCGGCATCTACGAGTCGCGCTCGGTCAACATCGACCAGGGCACGCTGTACTTCCACTACGAGTACCTGCGCGAGGGTCTCGAGCAGGGTGCGGTGCAGGGACCGCGCGGCGTCGGCGTGTTCCTGACCTGCCTGCACCCGGGCGCCGACGCGTCTGCGGCGATCGCGGCGATCGAGCAGACCTACGAGAACGGTCCGCAGCGCGTCCGCGCGACGACGGAAGCCGAGTTCCAGCGGCAGTTCATCACGATGCTCGGCAGCGTGCCGACCCTGCTCGCCGGCATCGGGAGCGGCGTGCTCTTCGCGATCTTCTTCGCCGTGCTCAACACGGTCCTCATGGCGGCCCGCGAACGAACGCGCGACGTGGGCATCCTCAAGGCGCTCGGCTTCACCGACGGTTCGATCGCCGGCCTCCTGCTCAGCGAGGCGATGCTGCTGTGCACGGCCGGCGGCGCGGTGGGCGCCGCTCTCGCACTGCTCTCGAACCGCGCGCTGTGGTCGTTCATGAGCGCGTTCATTCCCGGTTTCTCCATCCACACGAACGTCGCGATGAGCGGGCTCGCGCTGTCGGTCGTGATCGGCGCATTGGCCGGCGCGCTGCCTGCGCTCCGCATGCGCCGCCTGGCACCCGTGACCGCCTTGCGGTCGGAGGCCTGAACCGATGGCTCTCGTGCCTCTCCAGTACAACGTCCGCAGCCTGCTCGTCCGAAAGGGCAACACCTGGCTGACCGTCTTCAGCATCGCCGCGACCGTCGCGGTGCTCGCGGGCATCCTGAGTCTCCAGCAGGGCTTCTCCTCGATGCTCCAGGATCGGGGCCGCGACGACCTCGTCGTTCTCCTCCGGACGGGCGCCAACGCGGAGGGCGAGAGTGCCTTCGATCGCGACCGCTGCGAGATCGCGCTCAAGGAGATCCCCGAGTTCGCCACCGACGCGAGCGGAGCACCGCTGGCGTCCGCCGAGCTGTACCTCGCGGCACTCCTGCCCCGCCTCGACGGCAGCAAGACCAACGTGCCGCTGCGCGGCGTGCAGCCGGCCACGTTCAAGATCCACGGCGACCAGCTCCGCGTCGTCGAGGGCAAGCCCTTCGAACCGGGAAGCGACGAAGTGATCATCGGCCGCGCGATCGCCGCGCGCCTCGCGAACGCGAGAGTCGGCGACGTGCTGCAGATCAACGTCACTCCGTTCCGCGTCGCGGGCATCTTCGAATCGAGGGGGTCCTACGAAGGCGAGATCTGGGCCGACAGCAACCGGATGCAGGCAGCGCTCAAGGTCGACCACTGGAGTCGCGTGATCGGCGTGCTGCGTCCCGGGAGCGACGCCGCCGCACTCGCCACCCGCCTCGAGAACGACAAACGCATCCCGGCGAAGGTGCTCACCGAACGTGCCTACCTCGCGAAGCAGACAGGTGCGCTGACCACGCTGCTCGGCGTCGTCGGCACGCTGCTGTCCGTCATCATGGGCATCGCCGCGGTGTTCACCGGGACGAATGCGATGCTCGCGGCGCTCGCCGCCCGCACGCACGAGATCGGCATCCTGCTGGCGACCGGATTCCGCCCGTTCGCGATCTTCCTGTCGTTCCTGCTCGAAGCCGTGCTTCTCGGACTGCTCGGCGGGCTGGTCGGCGTCGTGCTCGTGCTGCCGCTCAACGGCATGCAGACCGGAACCACGAACTTCTCGACCTTCACCGAGGTCTCGTTCGGCTTCCGCACCACGCCGTTCGCGATGGGCGTCGCGATCGGGTTCTCGATCCTGCTCGGGCTCGTCGGCGGCGCGTTCCCGGCGTGGCGTGCAGCGAAGATGACGCCGACGCAGGCGCTGCGCCGCGGCTAGTGCCATGAACCGGAAGTCACCTTGTGTTTCGCGGGCCCTCGTCGTCCCCGGCTGCGTTGCGCCTCCTCGACAGATCTCCTCGATATGCCTGCGGGGTCGCGCCTTGCCAGGAACGACGATGACCTCGCGAGGACACGAGGCCACTTCCAGTTCACGGCACTAGCCCGTGGTGAATCCGATCCGCAGCGTCGTCGCGCTCTACCGCGACGCCTTCGGCGGGCTGCCGACGCTCACGTGGCTGCTCGCCGCGGGCGCGTTCCTGAACCGCTGCGGCTCGATGGTCGTGCCGTTCCTCGGTCCGTACCTGAAGCACTCGTTCGGTTTCACGCCGACCGAAGCGGGCTGGGTCGTCGCCCTGTACGGAGTGGGTGCGTTCTTCGGGAGCTGGGCGGGCGGCCGCCTCACCGACACCATCGGTCCCGTGCGGCTGCAGATCGGCGCACTCGGCTGTTCGGGTGCGTGGATGCTCCTGATGACGCAGGCGACGACGGCGTGGACGCTCGTGCCCGCGGTGTTCGTGCTCGGCGTGTTGAACGATGCGTTCCGGCCCGGCACCAACACCGCCGCGGCGATCAGCTGCCCGCCGGAGCTGCGGCGCAAGGCGCTCTCGCTGAACCGCTTCGCACTCAACCTCGGCTGGGCGTTCGGACCGACGATCGGCGGCTACCTCGTCGCGATCGAGTACCGGTGGATGTTCGTCGCCGACGGCCTCACGTGCGGTCTCGCGGCGCTGTGGCTCTGGAAGGGCCTGCGCGGGTGGAATCCGCTGCCGCCGCCGCGCCCCGTGCAGGACGCCGCGGCACCGCGCCGCGCGGACGGCCCGTGGCGCGACCGGCACTTCGTCCTGCTGATGGCGGCGAACTTCTGCGTGCTGCTCGCCTTCATGCAGTACTTCACCACGGGCTCGCGCGTCTTCGTCGACCACGGCTGGTCGGAGCACACGGTCGGCTGGTTCCTCGCGATCAACCCGATCCTGATCACGCTGTTCGAGATGCCCGTCGTGCACGGGCTGCAGCGGAGCCGCGCGCTGCCCCTCATCGCGGCGGGTTCGCTGGTCGTCGGCCTCGGCTACCTGTGCATGCTGCTGCCGTTCGGCGCGGCGGCGATCGTGTGCTCGATGGTCGTCGTCGCGTGCGGCGAACTGCTCCAGATGCCGCTGCTCGGAGCCCACGTGAACGACCGCGCGCCCGACCACGCGCGCGGCGCCTACAACGGTGCCTACGGGATGACCTTCACCGCTGCACTCGTCGCTGCGCCGGCGCTCGGCGGCATGGTCTACGAAGCCGCCGGCGCGAACACCCTGTGGTGGGCGTGCGGCGCACTCGGCGCCCTCGGCGCCTTCGCTTTCGCGCTCGCCGCGCGCCGCGCGCACTGAGCTTCGCGAACGGCGTTGCGCCGCCGACGGCGCGGTGCTCGCATGCGCACCCGATGCAGATCCCGGCGCACTGGGCCGAAGCCCGGATCGAGGGCAACATCGGCGGCAAGAAGCGCGTGATCCGACGCTTCGGCTGGTCCGACACGAGCGAGGAGGACGCGCGCCTCCTCGCCGAGCGCCGCGCCGCGGAAGCCCTGCGCGAACTGCAGGCGGGCAGACCCATCGCGGCGCGCGAGCAGAAGCTGCCGTACGGCGGCGAGGGGCTGCCCATCCGCGAACAGGTCCTCGCGCGTCGCGGGGACATCGTCGTCACGCGCAACTCGTACGGCGCGCACTGCATCAACGTGCCCGACGTCTGGTTCGCCGACGTCGACCGGCCGCCGCGCTCCGAACTGTCGACGGCCATGGCCACCATCCTCGTCGCGATCGCCGGCGCCGTGGTGACGGCTCTGGTGCCCGGGTGGTTCGGGTGGCGTGTGCGAGGCTGCTTCGTGCTGCCGGTCGCCATCGCCAACGGGATCATCCTGCGAATGCTCGGCGCCCACGTTGCGCGGCGGCTGGAGAACACCGCGTGGCGCCGCAACGCCGGGGTCGAACGGCTGCGGTCGGCCCTGCGGTCCGTGCCCGACTCCCGCTTCGCCGTCTACGAGACACCGAACGGCTGGCGCCTGCTCGCCCTGCACCGCACGTACGACCCCACGGGCGCGGAGGCGCAGGATCTGCTCGAGCACGTCGCCAGCGACCCGGCGTTCGCGCAGCTCTGCCGGCTGCAGGCGTGCTTCCGCGCGCGCGTGAGCGGCAAACCCTGGCGCATGGGCGTTCGCGGCATCCGCCCGCGACCGGGCATCTGGCCGGTGCATCCCGACCGTCGGGCCCTGCGCGAAGCATGGATCGGGGAGTACGAGACGGCCGCGGTGGACTTCGCCGCGTGCCGCTTCCTCGAGGAGATCGGCACCGCCCCCGTGCACACTCGCTGCGCCGAAGTGCAGCGCATCCACGACGAACTGAGCCGCGCGCGCGGATCGTTGCCGATCGCGTGACCCGCGCGGCAACACGATGGCGGCGCCGCGCCGCGGCCCGCATGATGCCGGCCCGCGCGAGGGTGGCGGAACGGCAGACGCAGCGGCCTTAAAAGCCGCGGGCCGGAAACGGCCGTGAGGGTTCGAGTCCCTCCCCTTGCACGATCACGCGCGACCGGCGACGGCGTCGGCGAGATCGGCCGCCGCGCGTGCCACGTCCTCCGCCGCCGGCGGGCCGCCGCCGAAACGCGCGGCGTCGAGGGCCGCATGCACGCGGCGCGCGGAGGCCAGAACCGGCGGCGGCACGAGCAACGCGAGCGCCGACCACGTCGGTTCGCCGGCGAACGGGGCGCGCGCCGCGAGCCCGCACAGGTCTTCGAACGCCGTGAGCGTGCGCTGCACTTCCCCCGGCGCCGCAGCGACCGCGGCCGCGGCCGCGCGCACCGCCTCGGCGAAGCGTCGCTGCCGTCGGCGTGAGCGGAACGCGCCGTGGACAAGGAGCACGACGGCGATCACACTGGCGTGCCACCACCACGGCACCGGACGCCGCGCGGACCGCGCATCGGCGTCGACGAGTTCCTGCACACGCGCTGGTAGCGCCGAGTTCGCGGGTTGCACGGTCACCGGCACCGGCGCCGTCGACTGGACGATGTAGTCCCCGCGGCGCGGCGAGAACGACGCGAACGTCACCGGCGGCACCGCCGCAGCACCGGCGCGCAACGCGAGCACGTCGAACACGAACGTGCGTGCCTCGGCCGTGCGCCGCTCGACGAGGCCCTGCACCTGGAAACCCGGCAGCGGCGGCCACGCCATCGGGGCGAAACGATCGAGATTGCCGCGGCCCTCCACTCTCACTTCGAGAGCGAACGACTCGCCGACGTGCACGGACGTGACGGCCGCCGAAGCCGCGACCGTGAACTCGCCGACGGCGCCGGTCCAGCCCGGCGGGCGCCCGGCGAGCGGGAGCGCCTTCACTTCGAGCGTGCGCACCGCCGACAGCACGTTGGCCTCCGCCCGCCCGACGGGCTGGCGACCGCTCAGGAAGTTCTCGGTGAAGCGCTCCCCGAAGGCATACCGCAGTTCGACCGGCTGGATCGTCGACGTGCCCGGTACGAGCGGCAGCCATCGGTAGCGCAGTTCGAGCACGTCGAACGAGCGTCCGCCCACGTCGCGGCGGCCGGCCGAACGCGCGGACACGACGCCGTCGCCCACCGCGATCCTCGCGACCCCGTCCGCCGCCGGCACGAGTTCGACCGCGCGATCCTCGCCCGCCGACAGCCACGGCACGGTGACGTGGTACGGCCGGTCGAGCGGCTGCTGGAACAGCGGCACCGCATGAGCCCCGAACCAAACGTCGTCGGTCCCGATGCGAACGACCACGTCGACGGGTTCGTGGACCCAGGCCGACGTCGCGCTCGCTTCGACTTCGACGAACACGGGCGGCGGATCCTGCGGGATCACGAACGCGAGCAGGCCTGCGAGCAGCGCGCTCACCAGTCGCGCTCCCCTGCCACGGCACTGGCGCGCTGCGCGTCGCGGCGCATCCGCTGCTTCTCGGCTTCGCGCTGCTGCACACGCAGCAGGAGCCGCGCGACCTCGGCCGGCGGCAGGACCGCGGCCGCGAGATCGGGCGCGATCTCCTCGGGCGGGCGCTCGGTCGGCCGCGGCGGCTCGGGCGGCGGCGGCGCCTTCTCGGTGGCGTTCTCGCGCCACTTCGCCGCGTCCTCCGCCGCCGACCGGCGGAACTCGGCGAGCGTGCGGGAGGCGCGCTCGGCGTTGCGCCGGGCCTCGGGCCAGGTCCCGCGGGCGTCGGCAGCGCGCAGGAAGCCGCGCACGGCGAGTTCGGCGCCCCGCACCGCGGATTGCCACGCGAGCGGCTCGGCGTCGGGCAACCGGGCGGCGGCCGCGGCCCGTTCGCCGCGCTGCAGCGCCGCCATCGCCGCGACGAACTCGGCGCGTGCGCGCACCGCCTCGTCACGGCCCTCGAGCAGCGGCCGGATCGCATCCTCCGCATCGGCCGTCCGCTGCACACGCAGCGCCGCGAGCGCGAGGTCGTACGCGAGGTGCTCCGGGCACGGATTCCCGGCGGCCGCGACCGCGGCGGCGAGTTCGCGGTGCGCTTCGACGAAGTGCCCGGCGCGGTAGTGCGCGAGGCCTCGGGCCTCGTGCGCGGCCGACGACGTCGGCTGCTGCGGAAGCAGGCAAGCAGCGGCCAGAGCGAGAACCTTCGCGGTCGTCATCGTCGTCGGTGCAGCAAGGGCGTTCGTTCCGGCAAGGCGACGCGGAGCATCCAGAGCAGCAGCGCTGCGAGCAAGGGCCACTGGAAACGATGCGCCGGCGTCCGCGACTCGTCGTGCACGGCGGCGGCGCGCGCCGCGGGCACGAGCGTCTCCTCGATCAGGCGAACGACGTCGCCATCGGCCGCCGGCGCGACGAAGCGGCCGCCGCCTGCCGCCGCGACCGCCGCAAGGTGTTCCCGCTCGAGCCGCGTCACGACGTCGGCCCCGTTCGTGTCCCGCAGGTACGACTCGCCTCCGTCCGCCGCCACGACGATCTTGCTCCCCGCGTCGCTGCCGAACCCGAGGCAGTGCACGACGAACCCGGCGGTGCGCGAACGCCGGGCCGCGTCGACCCCCGCGCCGACGAAGTCCTCGCCGTCGCTCAGCACGACGATGGCCCCCGCTGCGGCCCGACCGCGCTGCAGGGCCGCGGCGCCCGCGTCGATCGCCGCACCGAGATCGCTGCCGCCGCGTTCGACCGCGCCCGCGAACGCCGTGCGCGCGATCGCCGCGACGGACGGCAGGTCGTCCGACAGTGGCGCCGCGAGCCGGGCGGCCCCGGCGTGCAGCACGAGCCCGAGGCGCGCCCCCGGCCCGCCCAGCGCGAAGACCTCGACGGCCCGCTGCGCGGCGGCGAGCCGCGTCGGCGCGGCGTCGCGGGCGTCCATCGACCGCGAGACATCGAGGCACAGCACCACCTGGGGGCCCACGGGCGCACCGTCCCCCGGCCCCCACACGGGCCGCAGCATCGCGGTCGTCGCGCACACGGCGGCCGCGACCGCGCAGGCCGCACGGGCGCGCACGAACGCGCCGCGTCCGCACACCGCGTCCTCGCGGCCGTGGAAGCGCGCAGCTCGCCGCGCCGCCGCCGCCTTGCCGAGCGCGGACCCTCCCCACACCGCCGCGATCACCAGCAGGAGCGCCGGCCACCACTCGGGGACGAGGAACCGCAGGTCGTTCACGCGGTCACCTCGAGGGTCGAACGCGCGAGTGCGTGCGCGACGAACGCGAGCAGCAGCGCCGCGGCGAGCAGCGGGGCGAACCCTTCGTGCACCCGCACACGCGGCTCGGCGAACAGGACCGCCTCGAGCGAGTCGATCTCCGCCCAGACCGCGGCCAGCGCAGCGGCGTCGTTCGCGGTGAAGAAGCGGCCGTGCGTCGAACGCGCGAGCTGCTGCACCGCGGTCGTGTCGAGAGGCACGACGCGACCGTCGGGTTTCCGGTTGCCGCGGCCCAGCACGATCGTGTGCACGCGGATGCCGAGCCCGGCGCACAGCTGTGCTGCGTGCAGCGGCGCGATCTCGCCCGGCGACGCCGCGGTCGCGACGTTCTCCTCGCCGTCGGTCAGCAGCACGACGACCTTGCCCTTGCTCGGCGATCGTTCGAGCACGGCCGCCGCGGCGGCGACGGCGGCGCCGATGCCCGTCGCGTCTTCGGGACCGTCCCTGGACACCATCGCGACCGCACCGAGCAGTTCGGCGACCGCCGCGTGGTCGAGCGTCGGCGGGCAGCGCAGGTCCGCGTACCGCGCGAACTCGACGAACCCGACGCGATCGTCGCGCCGTGCCGCGACGAACGACGCCGCGGTCTCGACGCCGACCTGCAGCCGCGTGCGCCCCGGAGCGAGATCGTCCGCGGCCATCGACGAACTGCGGTCGATGCAGAGAAGCACGTCGTGCCCGAGCCGTTCCGGCGGCAAGGGCTCCTGCAGCACGGGCCGCGCGAGCGCAGCGATCGCGACCGAGAGCGCGACGAGGTGAAGCGCGGTCGGCACGAACGCCGCGCGCACCCGCCACGTGGTCGGCAGTGCGGGAAGCCGGGAATCCCGGACCAGCGCCGCCGCCGCGAAACGCACGCCCGCGCGCGACCGGACGCGCCACGCGACGAGCAGCGGCAGCAGCACGAGCAGCACGAACCACGCCGGTTCGCGCCACTGCCAGCCGTTCCCGAACGCCGCGATCACGGCGTTCCCTCGACGACTGTCGCGCGGACGAACTCCGTCGCCGCCGCGTGCGCCGCCGCATGCTCGTCGGCGGACGGCGCGTCGGCGGCGAACTTCACGAGGTCGCACGCGAGCAGACACCGCGCGAGCGGCTCGCGGCCGGCGGCGACGCGGCGCTCGACCTCGGGAGTGGTGCATGGAGCCGCGGCGAAACCGAAGCGGGCGCCCGCGTGCTCGCGCACGATCGCCGCGAGCTGCGTGTAGAACGCGAGCCGCTCCGCCGCGCCGGAGCCCGGCGGCAACAGCGCGGCGAGCCGCTCGAGCGCCGATTCGTGCAGCGGTCGCGGCACCGGCGCGGAAGGAGCGGGAGCCGCCGGCGCGCGCCGCCACCAGCGGATCGCCGCGACCAAGAGGAGCGCACCGGCGAGCAGCCACCACGCCCGCCGCGGACCGCGCGGCGCGTCGAGCACGTCGCCGGGCCACTCGATCGGACCGGCCGGCTCCGGGAGCACGGAGCGAACGGCGAGCGGGCCGGGCGTGCACCACGCGACGGGTTCGGCACGGCCGACCAGCCGCAAGGGCACCGGGGCGAAGACCAGCTCGCCCGCCGCGAGCGCCCGCGCACGGAACCTCACGATGTCGCTCCCTGCGACTGCCGGTGCGCTCGGCGCGATCGGTTCGAGTTCCAGCGGCGACAGGGCGCCTGCGTCGAACGGTTCGGCGTCCCCGCTGCCCCACGCGCGGCGCACCTCCACCACGAACGCGTCGCCGAACGCGACGCCGCCCGGCGGCAGCGACCACTCGATCTGCAGACGCACCTGGCAGCACACTGCGGTGGCCGTCGCGACCGACGCGATGCCGGCCCGGATCGCCGCGCCGAACGCCCTCACCGTTTCGCCTCGCGCAGCTCGCGTCGGCGGAAGAAGCGGAGGATCGGCCCGGCGATGGCGCCGACGTCGCGCACGGCCGGGACCTCGACGTCGATGCGGTCGATCGACGCACGCCCGAGCGACTCGTCGCTGCGCGCTCGCCACGCGCCGACGCGCTCTCTCCAAGCCGTTCGCACACGTTCGTCCGCGAAGTCGACCAGGCGCGACGCACCGTCCGCGGGGTCAGCGACGCGCAGCAACGCGCGCGGCGGTTCGAACAGCTCGCGCGGGAGGAGGCGCACCGCGACGAGATCGTGGTCGCGCCCGCCGAGCAGCATCGTGCGCGGGTCGAGGGGGCCGAAGAAGTGCGACAGCAGGAACACGACCGTGCGGCGGCGCAGCCCGCGCGACGCCTGGGCCACGAGAGCGTCGACGGAACCATCCGGCCCGGCACCGCGCACCACGAGGCAGTCGCGCACGATGCGCAGCACGTGCCCGGCGCCCTTGCGCGGCAGCACGAACCGTTCGACGGCGGCGCTGCCCGCGAGGAAGCCGACGCGATCGTCGTTGGCGATCGCGGCGAGGCCGAGCAGTGCGCAGAACCGCGCCGCGGTCTGGCGCAGCGACCACGCACCGAGTCCGGCGTCCATCGGCGCCGACAGATCCAGCGCGAACACGATCGTCAGTTCGCGTTCCTCGACGAAGCGCTTCACGAACGGTCGGCCGAGGCGCGCGGTGACGTTCCAGTCGACGCTGCGCGGATCGTCGCCCTCGACGTACTCGCGCACGTCGGCGAACTCGACACCTGCGCCGCGGAAGGTCGAGCGGTAGCCGCCGGCGAGCACGTCGGTGACCAGCCGACTGCTCTGCACTTCGATCCGACGCACCTCCGCGAGCACCTGCGCGAGGTCCTCGGACGGCGCGGCCGCTGCGGGCGTCGGTCGGAGGAAGCGGAGGAAACCCATGCGTCCGGCGCCGCAGCCTACCGCTGCGCGGACCGGAAGCCGACTCCCAGGAACGCGGCCTCGCCGCCGTCCGCGGCGACGAGCGCGGGTTCGCCGCGATCGATCCGCAGCGCATCGCCCGCTTCGAGCGCGACCACGCCGTCGCCGAACCGCACGACCAGCCGCCCTCGCAGCGCGAGGAGCACGATGCAGGACGCTCCGTCCGGATCGATCGTGCACCGCGCGGCGGCCGGCACGTCGTGGACGGCCGCGACGGCGTGCACGGCGCCGCGCCGCGTCATGACGTTGAGATCGCGCACGGGACCGCCGAGCAGGCGTGCCCCGATCGGCGCCTCGCCGACGAAGTCGAGCCGCTGGAACCGCTCGCGCAGGGTCGTCACGGAATCGCCACACTGCAGCTCCACTCCGTTCCCGTCCAGCAACCACAAGCTGCGGTCGACGCCCGGCATCGCGGAGAACGGTCCGTCCTGCGCGACATCCGCGACACTGATCCGCCACGAGAAGCCGGCCGCGACGGAAGCGCCCGGCGGGTCGATCGCGACGGTGCGCGTCGTGCCGCCGCCGTTCCGCCAGCGTTCCACGACCTGGTCGTCGCGGCGGAGCAGCACCCACGGCGTCGTCATCGCCCACACGCTACGCGTGCGCCGGGCGCCGCGAAACCTCGACCGGACTCACGCACTCCCGATATCGTCGCCGCGCCCATGGTCCGCCTCCCGCTGCTCGCCCCCCTCCTTGCCGTCGCCCACGCGTTCGCGCAAGCTCCGACCACTCCTCGCACCGTGCCGGAGGCGACGGCCTACGGGGCGACGTCGCGCGCCGCGGACGTCGGCGCGTTCTGCCGGGCACTCGTGAACCTGCCGCACGGCGATCGCGTCGCGCTGCAGGTGGCCGGCACGACCGCCGACGGTCACGACCAGTTGCTCGCCCACGTCACGGTGCCGGCCGCCGGGAAGGACGAGCGCCTGCGGGTCCTCGTGATCGGCAACATCCACGGCGGCGAAGTCGAGGGCAAGGAAGCCGTGCAGGAGCTGCTGCGCGAGTTCGCGCTCGGCGAACACGAGGACCTGTTGGCGCAGTTCGACCTGTGGTTCCTGCCGATCTACAACGTCGACGGCAACGAGAAGCTCGGCGCGAACCGCACCGAGCAGAACGGTCCGCCGCTGTGTGGCGAACGCACCAACGGCAAGGGACTCGACCTGAACCGCGACTTCGTGAAGGTCGACGCACCGGAGACGCGGACGCTGATGCGCCTGTTCCGCGAGATCGATCCCCACCTGTTCTTCGACCTGCACACCACGAACGGCTCCCACCACGGCTACCACCTGACGTATGCGCCGTCCGTGTCGCCGAACGTCGACCCCGACGTCGCGCGCCTGTCGCGAACGCTGCTCGACCGTGCCACCGCGACGATGCGGGACGACCACCACTTCGCGACGTTCGACTACGGCAACTTCGAGACGCACGACTGGGACGGCGGCGGGGCGCCGGAGTCGGCGAAGGGCCAGCGCGGGTGGTTCACGTTCGACCACCGCGCGCGCTACGGCACGAACTACTTCGCGCTGCGCAACCGCGTCTCGATCCTCAGCGAGGCCTACAGCCACGCGGACTTCCGGACTCGCATCGCGGCGACACGCGCATTCGTGCTGTGTGTGCTGCACGCGGCGATCGTCGAGAAGGCCGCCCTCGTCACCGCGTTCGCGGCGGCGGACCGGCGGCTCGAGGCGCCGGAGGCGCCGGTCGGGTTCGGGTTCGACCCGGTGTTCGCGCCCGCCGAGACGATGGACGTGCTCGTCGGTGAGATCGAGAAGATCCCGGGCGAGAACGGCGCCGGGCCGCGCTTCGCCCGCAAGGGCGACGGTCGGCCGGAGACGATGCCCGTGATCCGCGCGTTCGTCGCGCGGCAGCACCGGCCGCTCCCGTTCGCGTGGGCCGTGCTCGCACCGAGCGACGACGTGATCGACCGCCTGCGACAGCACGGCGTCGCCTTCGAGCGGCTCGACGCGCCGCGCGCGGTCGTCGCGTCACGCTTCGCGGTCGAGAAGAAGCGCAAGCCGAAGCCGCCCTTCCAGGGCCGGCAGGAACTGGTGCTCACCGGAGCGTGGCGCGAGGCCGCGACGGAGGAACTGCCCGCGGGCACGCTGCTGGTGCCGGCCCGCCAGCGCCTCGCGCGCGTGGCCGCGACGCTGCTGGAACCGGAGAGCGAGGACTCGCTGTCGACGTGGACGTTCTTCGATGCGACGACGACGGACACGTTCCCCGTGCTGCGCGTGGACGCACCGCGCTGAAGCGCCGGCGGGCGTCGATCACGTCCAGCGGAACATGCGCAGAGCGACCGCGAAGCAGACCGCGGCGAAACCGAGCAGGCCGGTCGCGGGGATCAGCACGTCGACGACGCCCGCCGGCCCGAGGATCACGTCGCGCAGCGCGCGGTTCAGGTGCGTGAGCGGCATCGCCTCCGCCGCCCAACGCACGACGCCCTCGAGTCGTTCGTTGCCGAAGAACGTGCCGCCGAGCAGCCACATCGGGAGCTGGAACAGGTTCATCAGGCCGGCGATCGCTTCGATGCTCCGCACGCGCGACGCGAGCAGGCAACCGAGGCCGGTGAACGCGAGGCCGCCGGCGCCGACGAGCAGCAGGAAGGCGAACGGGCTGCCGCGGAACGGCACGCCCCACAGCAGGTGACCGAACAGGACGATCGCGAACGCTTCGGGCAGCACGAGGATGCCGCGGCCGAGCAGGAAGCCGAACAGGAACTCCCCGTGCCGCATCGGGGTCACGAACAGGCGGCGGAGCAGCTTCTGGATGCGCAGCTGCACGAGGTTGAAGCCGATGCCCCACATGCCGGCGCCGAGCAGGTTGAGGCCGACGAGGCCGGGGATCAGGAAGTCGATGTACCGCGCACCCGGGCGGTCCTCGACCTCCGAAGCGATCACGGGCGCCGGGTACTGGCTCGGCGGCGCGAGCGCCTTCTCGACGAGCAGGCGGGCCACGTCCGCTTCGGCGCGCGTCGGATCGCTGCGCACGATCGGCACGCCCACTTCCCCCTGGCGGACGACCAACGCGACCCGGCCCCGCGCGAGCGCGGTGTCCGCCGACGCGGCGTCGAGCACTTCGACCAGCAGGCGGTCGTTGCGGCGCAACGACGCGGCGAGGTCGCCCGCCCGCGCTCCCGCCACGACGGCGACCGGGACCGGCGGCGGCGGCGCCGGCTGGAACGAGAAGCCGAGCACGACCGCCATCATCAGCGGGAACCCGTACGTCCAGAACACCGCGTCCGGGCTGCGCCAGAACTCGCGGAACGTCGTCGTCGCGACCGCCTTGACCACGCGCCAGCGCATCATCGGGAGTCCTCGCGCAGGTGCCGGCCCGTGAGGTGGACGAACACGTCCTCGAGCGTGGCGTGGCGCGTCGCGAGGCCGCGCAGTTCGACGCCACGGTCCGCGAGCGTGCGCAGCAGCACCGGCACCACCGTGTGCACGGACCCGACCGTGAGCACGGCACGGGCGCCCGCGATCTCGCACTTCTGCACGTCCGGCAGGCGCGCGAGGTCGGCCGCCGCGAGACGACCGTCGAACGCGTCGACGTCGATCTCGACGAAGTGCTCGGCGCCGAGCGACGTGATCAGCTCCGCCGGCGTGCCGAGCGCGATCACCTTGCCGTGGTCGACGATCGCGATGCGATCGCAGAGCTGCTGCGCCTCGTCCATGTAGTGCGTCGTCAGGACGACGGTGCCGCCGCCCGCCTTGAACGACCGGACGACGTCCCAGAGCTGGCGCCGCGACTGCGGATCGAGACCGGTCGTCGGTTCGTCGAGGAACAGCAGTTCGGGTTCGCCGACGAGCGCCGTCGCGACCGCGAGCCGCTGCCGCTGTCCGCCGGACAGGGTCGATTCGCGCGCAGCCGCCTTCTCCTGAAGCGAGACGACCTGCAGCACGTCGTCCACGGTGCGGCCACGCACGTAGCACGCGGCGAACAACTGCACGATCTCGCGCACCGTCGCCTTCTCGTGGAACTTCGTCTCCTGCAGACACACCCCGATGCGGTCGCGCAGTTCGTCGTGGCGGCCGGCGCGCCACTCGCGGCCGAGCACGCGGACCGTGCCCGAATCGGGCACGGTGAGGCCTTCGCACACTTCGACCGTCGTCGTCTTGCCCGCGCCGTTGGGCCCGAGCAGCCCGAACACCTCGCCGCGGCGCACCGCGAGGTCGAGCCCGTCCACCGCGACGGTGACCTTCTTGCCCCGCCGGTACGTCTTGCGCAGCCCGGACAGTTCGATCGCGAACTCGCTCGACGGATCGGTCATCGCGGGAACGCCTCGGGCAGGCCGCCATCGACCGGCAGCACGGCGCCCGTCGTCGGCGTGCGCAGCGAAGCGAAGAACACGACCGCCTCCCCGACGTGACGCGGCAGCACCGTCGTCTTCAGCAGCGACCGCTCGCGGTAGAACGCGCGGAGCCCGGCGGCGTCGAGGCCGCGCGCCTGCATGCGCTTCTCGCCCACCTCCTGCCACAGACGGCTCGGCACCTCGTCGTCGCCGAACACGGCGTCGGCGTTGATCGCGTTCACCCGGACGCCGAACTCGGCGAACTCCATCGCGGCGATGCGGGCGAGCTGCAGCGCAGCGACCTTGCTCGCCGAGTAGGCGGCGAAGCCCTTGCCGGGCGCGAACGCGTTCTTGCTCGCCTGCACCACCACGCTGCCGCCGGTCGACTGCGCGCGCAGCACGCGGGCCGCCTCCTTCAGCACCAGCATCGTCGCGGTCGTGTTGACCTCGAGCACCTGCGCGAACTTCGCCGGGTCCATCGCGGCGATCGGACTCTCGTGCGCGATGCCCGCGTTGGGCACGACGCAGTCGACGCCGCCGAATGCGAGCACGCACTCGGCGAGAACCCGCGCGACGGCGGTCTCGTCCGTGAGATCGGCGACGCCGGAGGCGAGACGCGCGCCGTGCGCGGCGAAGCGTTTCGTGACCGCGCCGAGGCGGTCGACGTCGACGTCGGTGGCGAACACGCACGCGCCCGCGACGAGCAGCGCTTCGACGATGCCCGCGCCGATGGCGCCGGCCGCCCCCGTCACGAACGCGATCTGCCCCGCCAGCAGCGCCGGGACGACCGCGGCGAGCTTCTGCCGCTCGAGCGGCCAGTACTCCATCTCGGCGAGTTCCGCATCGGTGAGCGGCACGAACTCGCCGAGTGCGTGGGCGCGCGCCTTGCAGCGCAGCGTCTGTTCGGCGATGTCCGCCGCGATCCTCGCCGCCTCGAGCTGAGGCGCGAAGGCCGCGAGTCCGACGCCTTCGATCACGGCGACCACCGGCAGAGGCGACAGCATCGACGGCGCGTGGCGGCGACCGTGCACCTCGAAGCAGCGCGCGTACGACGCCGCGAACGCGGCCACTTCACGGCGGCAGAGATCGGGCGACTGCGCCGCGGCGCGCGACAGCCAGAGGTAGTGGCCCTTCGTGCGCAGCACGTGGTCCGGCGTGATCGGGTTCGTCGCACACAGGGCGCGCGCGCTGCCGTGCGCGGCGAACGCCGCGAGGTCGTCGCCGGTCCGTGCACTCGAGACGACTCGCTGGAACCCTTCGCCGAACGGCGTCGCGAGCGGCGCGGCGAGCGCCCCGCGCACCACGGGAAGGGCGGCCGCGAGGAACGCGGTGCGGTCGTTCGCCGGCAACGGCGCCGGTTCCCCCGCGAGCATCGGCGCGATGCCGCCGATCTGCCGCTGCACGTACTTCTCCGCGCGATCGACGAACTCGATCGTGCGCTCGTAGCTCTCCCGCGCCGTCGCACCGAACGTGAACAGACCGTGCTTCCGCAGCACGATGGCTCGGCACTGCGGCGCCCGGTCGAACGCCGCGGCGACCGCCTTCGCGAGCGGGAAGCCCGGCATGATCCACGGCAGCACGACCACGTCGTCGCCGAACGCGGCGCGCACGTGGCGTTCGTCGGGCTGGTCCGTCAGCACCAGAACGGGCTCGGCGTGCGTGTGGTCGACGAACGTGTGCGGCAGGAACGCGTGCAGGAGCGTCTCGACGGACGGATTCGGCGCGCGACTCTCGAGCAACGCACCCCGAACCACATCGACCATCTCCTGGTCGCCGAGACGATCCAGCGTGCGCAGCTCGAGCAGCGGAGCGAGACGCACTGCGGGCAGCCCCGATGGCTCCACCTTCGCGAGATCGCTGCCACTGCCCTTCACGCACAGCACCGCGACCTCACGGCCGAGCACGTCGCGCCGCGAAGTCTTGACCGACGTGTTGCCGCCGCCGTGCAGCACGAGCGAGGGGTCACTGCCGATCAGCCGCGACGTGTAGACGCGCAGCGCCAGTGCTTCGCCGTGGCCGGCGTAGCGGCGGACATGGTCACGGGCGTCGTCGTCGTTCCACTTGCTGGGCATGGCGCGTTCGTCGCGGTCGTTCGGCCAACGTAGCGCGATCGCGCGCGGTCGGCATCAGCGGCCGCGCCGATCCGGGTCGGGCGAACGGTTCGTCCGCAACCACGCGAGCAGGAGCTCGAAGTCCGCGGGCACGGGCGCTTCGAACGAGAGCGGCTCGAGCGTGTGAGGGTGGGCCAGCGAAAGGCGGATCGCGTGGAGCAGCTGTCGGCGCGGCGCCGGCGCATCGACGGGAAGCTCGTCGTGCTGCCGGATGCGCGAGCGATAGACACGGTCGCCGACGAGCGAGTGGCCGATCGCCGTCATGTGGACGCGGATCTGGTGCGTTCGCCCGGTCTTCGGCCGACACAGCACGTGGGCGAACCCGCGGAAGCGCTCGAGGACTTCGTAGTAGGTCTGTGACTCGCGGCCGCCTTCCTCGACGACGGTCATGCGGTCGGGCTTCTTCGGGTCCGGCGCGATCGGGCGCTCGATCCAGTCGCTGTGGAAGCGCGGCTCGCCGAAGACGACGCAGCGGTACTCCTTCGCGACGGTGCGCGCCTTCCACTGCGTTCGCAGCGCATCGAGGGCCGCCTGCGTCTTGCCGACGACCATCACGCCCGAAGTGTCCCGGTCGAGCCGGTGCACGATGCCGGGGCGACTGTCTTCGACGGGAGACGGCAGGTCCCCGAAGGTCGCACGCGCCCAGCTCGCGACCGTGTGCGCGCGCACCGAACGATCGTCGGGCGGGTGCGCAGCGATCCCGGCCGGCTTGTCGATCACGCACATCCACGGATCGTCGTAGAGCACCGGGATCTCCGGCAGCGGCAGCCCGGGAACCAGCGGATCGAACGAACGGTCCGGGTCGAGCGTGAACGTCACGACCTGGTCGAGCGCGAGCGGCAGGCTCGGCCGGACCGGCGCCCCGGGCACCGTCACGAGTCCCTTGTCGAGAAGGCGCCGCGCGTAGCTGCGCCCGCCGATCTCGGGCTGCGCGGCGAGGAACACGTCGAGCCGCATGCCGACCTGGGCCGGACCCACCTTCCGCTCCATCGGGCTCTGCATCGACGCGGCATCATCGAGTCGACGTCGCGCGGCGCAACGTGCAAGGCGCGGCGCGACGTCGAAGCGCCGATGGTGTGGAGTTTTCCAGAACACACCTTGCCTCGCGTGGAAAGCTGTGGAGACTCCTCGTCGTTCTCGGGTGCGCTCTTCCCTCGGAGCGCGTCCGGGCGGTTCCCGGGTTGCCATGCGACGCAACGAAGCTCTCCCCATGGCGCGCGAAAGCGCGGGTCCCTCTGCCACCGAAGCCGCCGACCCCGGGGACACAGCGCTGTCGCCGAGGCGCCATCGCGTCCTTCTCGTCGACGACGATCCGGACATTCTCGCCGGCCTGTGCCACGCGCTCGAGACCGGCGGGTTCGTGGTGACCTGCGCCAGCTCGCTCGGCTCGGCGATCGAACGGCTGCGGCGCGACACGTTCCACCTGGTGATCACCGACCTCTACCTCGGTGACGAAGACCTCGGCCACGCGATCGCGGACGTCGCCCGCGAACGGCGCCCCTCGCCCCCGGTCATCGTGATGACCGGCCGGCCGACCTTCGATGGCGCCCAGGAAGCGCTGCGCAACCACGTCGCCGACATCGTCGTGAAGCCGTTGTCACCGGAGACCCTGCTGGCGACCTGCCGGCGCGTGATCCACGAGACGGAGCTCGCGCGCCGCAACGCGGAACTCGAATCGGCGAATCGGGTGCTCACGTCCGTTCTGCCGCGCACGATCGAGATGAAGGACCCGACCACGAGCGGCCACGCCGCGCGCGTCGTGGGCTACGCCGAGACGCTGGCGAACAAGTGCGGCGTCGGCGAAGCGGACCGGGCCTCGTTGCGGCTCGCCGCGTTGCTGCACGACATCGGCAAGATCGGCATTCCCGACCGGATCCTGACGAAACCGGGAGCCCTGACGGCCGACGAGATGGAGGTCGTGAAGGGTCACCCGCAGCTCGGATACGAAGTGCTCGCGCCGCTGCGCGACCACGAAGATGTGCGCACCTGGGTCTACCAGCACCACGAACGATGGGACGGCCGCGGCTACCCCCAGGGACTGGCCGGCGAGGACGTCGCGCTGCCGGGCCGCATCCTGATCCTGGCCGAGGTCTACGACGCGCTCGCCGAGCAGCGCAGCTACAAGCCGGCATGGCCGGTCGAGAAGATCGTGGCCCTGTTCCGCGACCAAGCCGGGCGCCAGTTCGACCCTGAGCTCGCGCGGCTCGTCGCCGACGGCCTCGAGCGACAGGGCAGCCGGTTCTTCGCCGAAGCACCGGACCGCTTGTTCTGACCAGAGACGCGACCGTCGGGTTGCGCGCACGCCGCCGGCGCCGGGGCCTCGGGACCGCGAGCCGCAGGCACGGCCACAATCCCGCTCGACAGGGTCGCGGGCAGGGGTAGGATCCGGCGCCCTCCGGATCCGCCTCGTTGCCGACGACCCCCGGCCAACGCGGGCGCGAACTCGCTTCCAGGATTCTCCAGCCAATGCCACGGACCACGCTGCGATTCTCGCCGCGGGCGCCGATCTCGATCGGCATCCTGCTGACCGGCATCTGCGCCCAGTCGACGACGGGCCTCGTCGCGCAGAACAGTACGGCGTCGCCATCGGCCAAAGGAACACCCTCCGCCAACGGCCGCGAGGCCGCCACCGAAGGCCTGCCGGCGTTCCTGCTCCTGGTGCCGGGCGGCACCGTCGAGATGGGCCTGTCCGCGGACGAACTCCTGAACAGCGCCGCCCAGGTCGTGAGTCCGACCCGCCCCACTCCGGCGATCGCGGCGAAGATCGCCACCCAGACCTACCTCACGAAGGTGCGGCTGTCCGCGTCCTCGCTCGGGGAGAAGAAGGTGGACGTCGCCCCGTTCTTCCTCGCGAAGTGGCCCGTGAAGTGCGGGGAGTACGAGAAGGTGCTGACGCGTCGCCGCGCCGCCGGCGAGAAGGTGACCCCGCCGTTCGACTGGTGGCGCTACGGCCGCGAAGACCACTTCAACTCCGTGCACGAACAGATCGGCAAGGAGTTTCCGAACGACCCGGATGCGCTGCTGAACTTCTGGGAGCGGCACGGCCCCGAGCTCCCGTTCGCGATCCCGAAGGACAAGAAGGGCAATCCGATGACGGAGTGCCCGGTCACGACCATCACGTTCCGGCAGGCCAACGAATTCGCCGCCGCGTTCGGAATGCGGCTGCCGACCGAAGCAGAGTTCACGCGGGCCGCGCGCGGCGACGGCACGAACCTGTGGCCCTGGGGCAAGACCGGCGCAGACGTGTTCACCGAAGAAGCGCTGAAGCAGATGCGGCTCTTCACCACGAGTGACAAGGAGCTGAAGCCGGTGGGAACGGTGGCCGCCGGCACGGGGCCGTTCGGACATCTCGACCTGTTCGGCCAGGTGCAGCAGTTCATGGCCGGAGTCGGCTATCGCCCGATCAACGGTGCCGACGCGTTCGCCGCGGAATGGAAGAGCCTGCAGAAGGACAAGGTCGGCGCTCTCGTGACGGCGCCGCCGACGTGGGACGAAACGAAGGTCATCACGAAGGGCGGCTCGTACTTGTCCGGCGAAGAGCCGATCACGCTCCTCATCGACGCGCGCCTCAAGGTGATGACGATCGACGCGCTGCAAGGTGTCGGCTTCCGCCTCGCGAAGAGCCCGAAACCGGGCTACGACCTGCTGTTCTCGCTCCTGCGCGGCACCTACAACCGCTCGCTGTTCGAACGCGACCAGGACATCGACCTGTCGAACCAGATCGGCGCCGAACGGTACGAATTCGGACCGGACGGCTTCCCGACCGCGTACCACGCCGTCTCGTTCGCCCCGATGGACCAGATCACGATCGACAAGACGCTCGATCTGGCGAAGCTCGTCGAGAAGAGCCTGTCCACGCCGATGCTCGTCGGAACGTTCGCGACGACGGAGCCCCTCGCCGACCCCGCGGTTCCGGCCGGGCACTACACGGTGCTGTTCCGTCGCGATGGCATGCCGCGCGAACTCGTCGAAGCGATCAAGACGGGCCACCGCGACGTCGTGGCCATGCGCAAGTCGAAGGCCAAACCCGAAGAGGCCGGTGACGGCGAGAAGGGCAAGGACGAGAAGGCCAAGGACGACAAGGGCAAGAAGCAGGACAAGCCCGAGAAGCAGGACAAGAGGTCGTGGCGCGAGATCACGCTGCGCTACGGCATCACGGAGGACGATCTCGCCTCGAAGGAAGCGGAGACCGGGCTCGGCTACATCCGAATGGACGGCGTCAAGGTGCCGACCGACAAGGACTACTTCCTGCTGCACGACAACGACGGCAAGATCGCCGCGGCGATCCCCGCTGCCGTGCGCCCGGTGGCGGCAGCGCCGTTCACATCCAGCCTGGCGGTCGAAGCGAGTCCGTCCGGCAAGGCCCACGTGAAGTTCCACTTCGCCACGATCGTGTGTTCGCAGAACCCGAAGAAGGTTGCGGACGTGCACTTCGCCGTGACACTCGACAGCGCGAACCCAACGGGCGAATCCCCGTGGCGCCTGCCCACGCCGTGACCACCCTGTCCACCGCCCCGAGACGAGACCCGTGACCGCCCCGCACCCAGCAGCGAAGACGACGATCAACGACAAGGCGAAAGCCGCCTTCTCCTTCCAGGACTACTCGCCGCGCGGCGGCATCGACGGCGTCCAGATCGTCGACCTGAAGCGCTTCAACGACGACGGTGGCGCGATCACCGAACTCGGCCGCCTGACCGCGGGCATGCATGCGCAGCTTCCCGGCTTCGAGTGCAAACAGGTCAACTACTCCGAGATGGAGCCCGGCGCGGTCAAGGCGTACCACATGCACCACCGCCAGACCGACGTGTGGTACGTGCCGCCGAGCGACAAGCTCCTGCTCGTGCTGCACGACTGCCGCAAGGGTTCGCCGACCGAAGGCAAGACCATGCGATTCGTGCTCGGCGACGGGAAGGACCGTCTGGTCCGGATCCCGCCAGGTGTCGCCCACGGCACGAGCAACATCGGCCAGCGTACCGGTCGCATCATCTACATGGTCGACGTGCAGTTCTCGCCGACGCCCGGAGAGTGCGACGAGGGCCGACTGCCGTGGGACTTCCTCGGCGCCGAGATCTGGGATGTCGTGAAGGGCTGACCGGACCGCGCACGGCGGCCGTCAGAGGAGCGGCGAGAACAGGCCGCAGAAGCCCGACAACGCACGCGCGAACGGGGTCTGCGGCAGATCCGCATCGGTGAGGCGACGGAAGAGCCTCATGCGCTTGTCGATCGTCTCCTCCACCTGCGTTGCGAGAGCCGGCGCATCGATCACCGCGACCGCGAGTTCGAAGTTCAGGTTCGCGCTTCGCAGGTCCATGTTCGCGCTTCCCACGATCACGACCTTGCCGTCGACCACGAGGACCTTGGCGTGGTTGTACTCCTCGATCGTCTCGTACAACTCGACGCCGACGGACAGGAGCCGCGCGTAGTGGCTGCGCTGCGCCCAGTAGAGGACCGCGGCTTCGGCCTTCGGGCCGTTCGTGAAGATGCGCACCCGCACACCGCGCGCAGCGGCGAGCTGCAGCGCGAACAGGAGCGTCGGCGGCGGCACGAGGTACGGCGAACTGAGATCGACCGAGATCGCGGCTTCGTTGATCGCCTGGATCACGGCGTTCCACAGGTCGGACTCCTCGACCTCCGGCCCGCTGCAGACGACGCCGACGCGATCCCCGGCGCCGGCCGCAGGTCCGGGGCAGGCCGGCAGATCGGCGAGCACTTCGTCGGTGGCCGTGCACCAGTCCTCCACGAACACCGCCTGCAGGCTCCCGGCGGCCGGGCCGCGCACTTCGACCATCGCATCGAGCCAGCGCCGCGCCTTGCCGACACGATCGGTGAAGTACTCGTCGCCGACGTTGCGCCCGCCGACGAAGCCGACCTCCGAGTCGACGACGAGCAGTTTGCGGTGGTTGCGCAGGTTGACCGTGAACGGGCGGCGCTTCCACAAGAGCGGCAGGAACGCGACTGCCTCGCCACCGGCGTCGCGCAGCGGCTGCAGGTGCCGGTCCTTCAGCCCGAGACTCCCGAAGGAATCGAACAGGAGCCGCACCTTCACGCCACGGCGCGCGGCATCGGCGAGGACCGCGAGGAAGCGACGTCCCGTCTCGTCCGGCCGGAAGATGTAGACCACGCAGTGCACGTGGTGCCTCGTCGCGGCGATCGCGACCTCGGCCGCGGCGAAGAACTCCTCCCCCGTCGGCAGCCAGCGCAACTCGTTGCCGCCGACGAGCCCGGTTCCGTCCGCACCGGCGAGCAGGCACGGCAGACCGGCGCGCGGCGTGGCGGTACGCGCCGCACTGCCGCCGCGGCGCGGGCGCACGTCGCGCAGCCGCTGGCCTCGCACGCGGAGGCGCCGCAAGCGGCGCAGCTCCAGGCGCCGGGGCAGCAGGTAGTAGAGCAGGAGCCCGAACCAAGGCGCCGCGAGGATGACGACGATCCAGAGGAGCGTGCTCGCGGGCGAACCTCCGCGCACGAGCACGCGGTAGACGAACACCATCGCCAGCACTTCGCCGACGAGCGCGATCGCGAGGACTTGCCACGAACTGGCGGAGTCGATCGCGAGCGCCGCCGGGATCATCGCGAGCGCGTCACCGCGCGTCCGCGGGCATGGTTCCGGAGTTCTCGGCGACCAGCGGCAGGGATCGCCGCTCGACCGCGCCGGCCGCGTCACGCGCCTCGACGGTGAACACGAACGTCTGGCCCACCGTGACCGCGCGCCCGAGCGGAACGTCGATGAAGAACGTGCCGCGCCACGCGGCGTCGACGGACTGCGCCTGCATGCAGTTGTACGGCAGCATGTCGGGACCGCTGGTTCCCGGCGGCCCGGCCAACGGGCGGAGCAGGACTTCGCCGATCGCCGACCGCGGCTGCGCCCCTTCCGGCCCCATCTTGAACTCGATCGCGCGATCCGTGCCGTTCTCCACCATGACGTGGATCTTGGTCTCGCGGTTGCCGAGGTCGAGTGTCACGCCGACGCCGTGCAGCGTCGCCTGCAGCGTGCCGTCGGCCGCGGTGCTCCAGTTCGTCGCACCGGCCGGGCGGAAGCGCAGCCAGGGGCGCGGGGGCGGCGTGTTGCAGGCCGCCAACAGCACGCCGCCGATCACGACACCTGCCATCGTCCGTCTCGTCATCAGAGCCGCACTCCTCGCTTCGCGCAGAAGACACCCACCCCGCCGCGCAAGACGCACGCCGGTCGCAGCGTGATCGCCGCGACCGGCAGCGGAAGTGGAGCCGATGGTGGGACTTGAACCCGCGACCTATGCTTTACGAAAGCATTGCTCTACCAACTGAGCTACATCGGCGCAGAGGGCGGGCGAGAGTAGCGAGCGATGCGTGCGAGTCCAGCGCGAAAGCGAGAAGGGACCGCACTGCGGCGGGTGCCGCGAAGCGCCGGTTCCTTCGTGCGGAGAACTCATCGCGCGGCTGCGTGAGCAACCGCTCGAGGACCGCGCGACGGAAGGCCTCAGCCTTCCGTCTTCGGCGCGCCCGTCGCGATCTTGGTGAGCTTCTTCTGCAGATCGGCCTTCTGCTGGGCATCGATCTTCGCCTTGCCGAGAGCGGCCGCAGCGGCGGTGCGCAGACCGACGTCCGCGTCGCTGGCGACGAGGCTCATCAGAGCCGCAGCCGCGTCGGCCGGGCAGTTGTCGAGGCGGCTCAACACGTTGCCGATCGCGTCCGCGGCGGCCTTCTTCAGGTCGACGCTGCCGGCGCCCGAGAGCACCGGCACGAGTTCGGGGAGCTGGGCGATGCCGCCAGCGAAGCCGAGGGCGCGCGCGGCCGGCACGGCGACGTTGTCACCGCGGTTCAGCTGCTTGCCGAGGCTCTGCAGGGCACCGCCGATCCCGTCCTTCTGGGCCGCCATCGCGAGCAACGCCTGACTGGCCTTCGAGGCGTAGCTCTCGGCACGTTCGCCGGCCGGGTTGGCCGCACCCTCGAGCGCGGTGTTCACGGCCGCGATCAGCGCTTCGCCGGTGAGCGGAGCCTGCACGACGCCGATGCCTTCGCCAAAGCGCGTCTTCGCGGCCTCGACGTCCTTGGCGATCACGACGATGCGCGTGTTCGCCATGCGCGTGTCCTTCTTGACGTTGTTGATCACGTCCTCGGGCATGCGGTCCGGCAGGATCTCGTTGATCACGACCACGTCGACGTTCGGGTTGATCAGCAGCGAACGCATGCCGGCCACCGCGTCGGCGCTGGCGTCGACCGCGTAGCCGCGGGCAGAGCTCGAAGCCTGCACGGCATTCGTCACGTCCGACGCCGGTGCGATCACCTGGACGGTGCGCACGGCCTCTTCCGCGACCGCTTCGGCGAGAACGCCGACGACCTTGTCCGACTGCGGCACGCTCACACCGCCGCTGGCGCGAACGAGCGCCTCCGCCGCGGCGTACTTGATGCGCTTGTCGCTGCTGTCGAGAGCGGCGAGCAGCGAGCTCTGGCTGACGGAGCCGATGCTCTCGGCCTGGGCCAGGGCGTGGATCGCGCCGACCGCGACGGCGGGCATGCCCTCCTGCACACCGGCGTCGAGCGCCGCGCGCAGCGAATCGACACCCGTGGCGAGCGCCGCGATCTTGAGGTCGGCGGCGACCGGCTCGAGAGCCTTCATCGCCTCGTCGCCCTGCGCGATCGAGTTCTCGATCAGGGTCGCCTCACCGAGGTTCGCCTGCGCGAGCGCACTGCGGGCCTCGAGGCTCGCCGGCGCGATGCGCACGGCGTCGGCCGCGCACGACTTGGCGAGTTCGACGGGGAACAGCATGGCCGGCACGTCCGCAGCGACGAGCTTGTCGTCGACGAGCTTCCACACGACTTCGCTGAAGCCACCCGGCGGGATGTCGCCCTTCAGGTAGGCCTTCGACTGCGCCAACATCAGGTCGACGGCGCCGCCCTCGACCTTGTTCTGCGCCAGGTACCTGCGGGCCACGGTGCTGACCGTCGCACGGTCGTCGCTGGCGAGGTGCGCCATCGCCGCGTTCGCCCGTTCGTCGCCGATCAGGAGGAGCGCCGACGCGGCGTTCTGCACGACGCGCTCGTTGCTGCTCTTCAACGCTTCGATCAGCGGCAGGACCGCCGCCGAACGGATCTGGCGCAGGGTCGAGATCGCGAGGATCTGGCCCTCGCTGTCGTCAGGATTGCCGAGTCTGGCTACCAGGGCCGGGACCGCGAACTCGCCATGGTCCGAGATCAGCGAGTTGATCGCTTTCTGCCGCGTGCCGTAGTCGCTGTCCTTCGCGGTCGCGGTGGCGACCAACGCTTCGATCGCGGCTTCGTCGCGCGAGCGCTGCTTGCGCTCGACCTTCGCACGGTCGAGGATCGACTGCGCGATCTGCTGGATCTCGCCCTTCGAGGTCATCAGCATGTACCACTCGTCCTGCGAGACCGAGTGGTAGAGGTTCAGCGCGTCGACGTTCGACGGATCCGAAGCGAGGATCTCACGCAGCTTCGCCTTGGCCTCCTCCGGCTTGTTCAGCCGCAGCGCCATCACGGCATCTTGCAGCGGAGTGCCTTGCGCGATTGCGGAGCCGCCGACGACGACGGCGACCGCGGCCGCCAACAAAGACTGGGAGAACGAGCGGGCCATGAAACGGGACTCCTTGGAATCTGCGTGGGGTCGGAGAAGGGTGAGGCTCGAGCGGACGACTGCGGCGCCGGAGAGGGGCAAGAGGGACGAACCTGGCGCCGGAACGGCCGGATCCAGCAGAGGCCGGAAACGGCGGCCGAATGCTATGTTCCGACGTCCCACCGTCAAGTGGACGCCCTCGGGGACCGAGTTTGTCGCGAGGAGGATACCCCACGATCCGCGAAAGGTCGGCTCTCGGCGAGCGCTGGTTCCGGGTCGGCCTTGCCATCGGGTGTGCGACGGTGGCGCCGCGTGCACCACCCGCTAGCCTCGCGCCATGGCCGCGGACCCCGCCACGATCCTGCTCGTCGACGACCATCGCGCGGTCCGGGAAGAACTGGCGTTCGCGCTCGGCTACGACGGCTACACGACGCGCGAGGCCGCGGACGGCCCGGCCGGACTCGCGGCCGCGGCCGATCCGGGCGTCGACCTCGTCCTGCTCGACGTGAAACTGCCCGGCCTCGACGGGCTCGAGGTGCTCGCGAAGATCAAGGAACAGCGCCCCGACCTGCCGGTCGTGATGATCTCCGGACACGGCGATCTCGACACCGCGATCCTCGCCGTGAAGAAGGGCGCGTACGACTTCCTGCAGAAGCCGTTCGCCGCGGACCGCGTGCTGCTCTCGATCCGCAACGCGCTCCGCGCCGGGCGCCTGCAACACGAGAACACGGCGCTGCGGGCCGCGATCGCCGTCGACACGCTGCTCGGCACGAGCGAGCCGATCCAGCAGGTCCGCGCGATGATCGGCAAGGTCGCACCGACCGACGTCGCAGTGCTGGTGACCGGAGAGAACGGCACGGGCAAGGAACTCGTCGCGCGCCAGTTGCACCAGCAGAGCCGGCGCGCGCAGGGCCCGTTCGTCGCGATCAACTGCGCCGCGATTCCCGACGATCTCGTCGAGAGCGAACTGTTCGGCCACGAACGAGGCGCGTTCACCGGAGCCACGTCCGCTCGCGCCGGATCCGTCGAGCAGGCCTCCGGCGGCACGCTGTTCCTCGACGAAGTCGGCGACATGCCGCTGCCGATGCAGGCGAAGCTGCTGCGCACGCTGCAGGAACGCGTCGTGCAGCGGCTCGGCGCGCAGCAGAGCCGGGCCGTCGACGTGCGCGTCGTCGCGGCGACGAACCAGGACCTCGCCGCGATGGTCGCCGCGAAGACGTTCCGCGAGGACCTCTACTATCGCCTGCACGTCGTCCGCATCCACATGCCGCCGCTGCGGGAACGCCCGGGCGACACGAGCGAACTGGCGGCGCACTTCCTGGCCTCGGCGGCCGCACGCAACGGACTCGGCCCCCGCCGCCTCGCGCGCGACGCCGCCGGCTGGATCGCGGCGCAGCCTTGGCCCGGCAACGTGCGGCAGCTGAAGAACGTCCTCGAAGCCGCGGCAGTGCTCGCGGACTCGGCCGAAGTGACGGCGGAAGCGTTGGCGGCAGCGAGCACGCCTGGCCCGGCCCGCGGCGACGACGGGGAGCGCGACTGGTTCCGCTTCGAGAAACTCGAGGACTTCCGCGCCGCGACGGAGAAGGAGTTCCTGCGGCGCAAGCTGCTCGAGTTCGGCGGCAACATCAAACGCACCGCCGAACGCATCGACCTGCAGCGCAGCAACCTCTACAAGAAGCTCGAACGCTACGACCTCAAGTGAGCGGCCCGCGCCGCGATCACGGCTTCGGCAGAACGATCTTCTGGCCGACGCGCAGCGTTTCGCCGAGACCGGGGTTCGCGGCCTGGATCTCCCCGACCATGCGCTTGGCGTTCTGCTTGCCGTAGGTGCGCTCGGCGATCTTCCAGAGCGCGTCGCCGCTCTTCACGACGTACTCCGTGGTCGCCCCGACCGTACGAGTGTCCTTCGCGACGCCGGTGCGGGCACTGCCGGGTTCGGCAAACGTCGGCTTCACCATGGACGGGCCCGCCGCATCGGCGACCGGGGTTCCGGTCGACGCCGCGCCGAGGTCGGCGCCGGTCGGCACGAGAGTCTTCGGCTGACTCGCTTCGAAGGCGGCGAGCACCACTTCGTCGTCGACCCAGGGCACACACACTTCCTGGCCGACGCGGAGCACGTTGACGTCCTCGTTCAGGCTCTTCGCCTCCTCCAGGAACGGATCCCGCGCGCCGCACCAGCGGCGCACGAGCGTGTCCCACGAGTCGCCGGCGCGGGCCCGCACGAGGCGCACCGTGCGGTCGCGGCGATATGCGCCGACCTTCTGTGCGACGATGTCCATCGCGACGAGCGGGCGCTCGTTCGCGACGAGGGGCTGCTGCGCCGCGATCTGGCCCGGCAGCGGGGTGAGGCCGGTGGCCGGCGGGTTCACCGGCTGCGTCGTCGGCGGCGCCGTGTCCTTCGCGACCTTCGTCGGCTCGGTCTTGTCGGCGCCCTTGCCCGAGGCGGGACCGCTGAGCAGGTCACCGAGGCCGGGCACTCCGGCGACCGGACCGGCACCGCCGATCGTGCCCTTCGTGCCCGAGTCACTTCTTGCCGCGGCGTCGCGCCCCGAAGGACCGAACAACACGGCGACCAAGAGGACGATCGCGAGGAAGCCCGTGACCGCGTAGACCAACAACCGCTCGTTCTGCTTCATGGAACCCTCCCACCGACTTGCGGAGGAACGCCGCCTCGCCGTTCGCGCAGCGCGACGTGCAACCGCCGAATGCACCACGGGATGACCGCCCGCAGCACGGGGCGCGATCCTAGAGCAAGGGGTCGACGTTCGCCACCGGCGTGTGCACGAAGTCCGGACTCGTCACGCACGCCGCGCGCGACGACGTTCAGCGATCGCGCGGCGGCTCGGTGCCACTTCCGTTGCCGCCGCCCCCGCTCGCGCCGCTGTTGCCGGGCGACGAGCCGTCGCGACGCGGCGCATCCGGGCCCGGCTGCGCATCCGCGCTCGGACGACCCGGACGCTGCGGGAGATCGGCCTTCGGCACCTTCACGTCGATCGTCTTGTCGGCGCGGCCGAACGTGAACACGACCGTGTCCCCTTCGGTCTCGCGCGCGAACTGGAACACCTGCCGCACCCGTTCGACTTCGTTGCCGTTCACGGCCTTCAGCACGTCGCCGTTCAGCAAGCCGAGCGCGGCCGCGCGGCCGTTCGGCTTCACCTTCGTGAACTTCAGGTCGTCCATCTCGCTCTCGAACCAGCCGGCGACCAGCGCCGCGGACTGACCGCCGCCGCCGCCACCGCCGCCCACGTTCTGCCGATCGAGCAGCCCGGGCAGGTTCGCCGTGCCGAGAGCGGCCATCGCGACGAGGGTCGCCGTGTGCCGCTGGTACTCCTCGATCGCAACGTCGATCGTGTCCCACTGCGTGTGCCACGTGTGCTGGAAGTAGTTGCTGCGCCCCTTGAGGTTCCAGTCGAGCCCCGGCACGCCGGCCGCGAGGAACGAAGCGTGGTCGCTGCCTCCGCCGCCCGATACGCGCCCCACGACGCGCAGTTCGAACACCGGCTTGTCCCAGTCGGCGTCCGGTGCCTTCAGGAGGGCGGGCACGTGCCGGAACACCGGCTCGAGCTGCACCTTCATCGCCTCGGTGACCGCGAGTGACTGCGCCCAGTTCGTGCCGGTGTCGTGGTTGAACACGGCGGACACCTTCGGCATCTCGGTGCGGTGCTTCTGCACGTAGCCGCGGCTGCCGAGCAGCCCTTCCTCTTCTCCGCCCCAGAGGCAGAAGCGGATCGTGCGCATCGGCTTCGCCCCGATCGCGGCCAGGATGCGCGCGGCCTCGAGCGTCGTCGCGGTGCCGGTGCCGTTGTCGGTCGTGCCCGTCACCTGGTGCCAGCTGTCGAGGTGCGCGGACACGATCACCACTTCGTCGGCCTTCGTCGTGCCGGGGATCTCCGCAATCACGTTGTCCAGTGCGATCGGTCCCTCGCGGAACGCGTTCTGCACGTCGAACTCGCACACGGGCCTCTTGTCCGCTTCCACCATCGCGAACAGTGCGTCGAAGTCGTCTGCACGAACCGCGATCTCGGGGATCGTCGGCACTTCGTCGATGCTCTTCATCGCCGTCTGGTTGTTGCCGAAGACCCGCACTCGCGTCGGGAAGTTCTTGTCGGGATCGCCGGCGCGGTAGACCCAGCCGAGGATGCCGGCGGCTTCGCACTTCGCGCGCACCGCGCGCGGCGGCCGCTTCTTGTAGACGAGCCAGTTTCCCGCGAGCGCGGCGCCAGCGACCGCTTCTTCGTTCGCGGGCGCGAGCACGATCGCGCCCTTCTGCAGCCCCTTCGTGCCTGCGGTCCACGCCTCGGTGGCGACGTACATCTCGCGCGCCTCCGGGGTCACGATCCGGCCGATCCACGCCCCGCGGTTCCACGCAAGCTTCCATTCGCCCCACTTCTCCAGGTGCACGTTCGAGACGCCGAGCGCCTTGAACTCGTCGCGCGCCCACTCGCAGCCCTTCGTGAAGTTGTCGGATCCGGTCAGGCGATGCCCGACCTTCCCGGTCAGGTCGCGCAGGATCCGCATCACCTGGCTCTTGCCGATGCCCTGCTCGACGATCGCCTGCGCCACCGCGAGCGGCATCGGATCGTCACCGGCCGGCGCAGGCGGCGGAACGTCCTGGGCCCACGCCAGAGGAACGAAGAGGAGGAATGGCAGGAGCGGGCGGAGGGTGGACATGGCGAATGCAGGGCGCGGGAAGGGAAGCGCGGGCTGTTTACGGGGTGGTCTCGTCGTTTGCGAGCAGGCCATGGTCCCGATTGCGTCGCCGTTCTCCGCCGTGGTGCGCAGAAAGGCGAGGCCGTCGCCGCGGGTTCTACCGGTGTCCCGACCCCGCACTTCATGATCCACGAACTCTCCGGCGACCTCCTGCTCAGCAAGGCCCACGCGATCGTGCACGGCATCGCGCCGGGCGACGACTGGAAGACCGGGCTCGCGCGCGCGCTGCGCGAAGCCTGCCCCGCTCTCTACAAGGACTTCCGCCACTTCTGCCGGCAGGAAGCCCCGAAGCCGGGCGGCCTGTGGGCATGGGAAGGCGTCGATCCGAACGGCCGGCACGTGCGCATCGTGTCGCTGTTCACACAGGAGCCTCCGGCTCACGAAGGCGGGCACCCCGGCCGCGCGAAGACCGAGCACGTGAACCACGCGCTGCACGAACTGAAGAAGCTCGCCGAGAGGGAGAAGTTCACGAGCCTCGCGCTTCCGCGGCTCGCCACCGGAGTCGGCGGCCTCGAGTGGCAGCACGTCGAACCGCTCGTGCGTGCCCAGCTCGGACCGTTGCCGATCCCGGTGTTCGTCTACACCCGCTTCCAGAAGGGCCTGGCCGCCGTCGAGCCGGCCGCGGGCCACACGACGACTCGCTGACCTGCGCAGGCGGCGCGAAGTTCGCCCACCGCTGTCACAGGTAGGGCTTCAGCGCCGCCTTCATCTCCTGCTCCTCCGCGTCGGGCGTGAACTCCGTGAAGCCGCGGGCGAAGTAGTCCGCGAAGTACGCCCGCAGTTCGTCCGGTGTGTGCGCGCCCCCGTTGTCGCCGAACTTCGTCACGAACGGGGTGAAGTGCGGGTACAGCGCAGCGGCCCCCTGCTTGCCCCACCAGTCGCCGTGCAGGGTCGTGCGACAGAAGTTGCCGATCAGGATGTCGTCGAACGCGCGCCACTGCACGGCGGAGACCAGCGACTGCCGCGGCGTGGCGAACGTGATGCCGCGGCGGTGCTCGCGCGCGATGTCGATCACGTGGTCCTTCCCGCCGACCCGGAAGTTGATCCACCCGAGGAACGTGCGGAGGTGGGCGACCCGCCGGAAGTACGCACCGAGCATGTCGACGTCGTCCTTCTCGAGCGGCGTGCTCCAGTCGTCCCCGTGGACCTCGGGCGCTTCGAGCGGCTGGTCGTTCGCCCGCGGCGAGATCTTCTCGTACTGCCCGGTGTGCAGGTCGTACTGCACGAACGCCGGCAGGCACGTTCGCCGCCCGCCGTCGAAACCGAGTTCGTGGGCGTCGATCGGCGTCGCGTACTCGTCGGCCCACGCGACGTCGGTGCGGTTGTAGCGGTGCATCGCGCTCGACGGCGCGAACACGTCGATGTCGTAGTGGTCGAGCAGCGACTTGATGCCGGGCCCGAGCGCCGGCTTCTCGGCGGCCGCGGGCAACACCCGCCGGCCCTCTTCGTCGAAGAAGTTGATCATGTCCGCGTCGCCCCAGCCCGTGAGGCACGCGAGCACGGTGCGCTTCGTGAAGCGTCTGCGTTCCCGATCGAGGAAGCGGCTGCTGCCGCGGTTGCCGGCGTCGTTCGCGTCGATGACGAGATGGCCGTCGAGATCCATCACGATGGTCGCGTCCTGGTTGTAGTTCGCGAGGGACGCGATCCGACAGCGATCGCCGACGGGGAACCACTCGCCGCACTTCAGCGTGCGCACTCGGAAGCCCATCTCCGCCAGATCGCGCGCGATGCGGCCGCCGCGGTGGTCCGGGAGCAGGATCGTCTTGTCGCGCAGCTGTTCGAGCGACGGCAGGCTCAGGTGGTCCGGGTGGCCGTGCGAGATCCACAGGAACTTGCAGGCACGCACGTTCGCCAACTGTGCGGCAGGGACCTCGTGGGACAATCGCCATGCACCGAAGTAGGCCGCCCCGGTGAGCCACGGGTCGGTCGCGAGCACCGGTCCGCGGTCGTGGGCGATGAGACACGCGTTGCCGATCGTCTCGAATCCGAGGTCCATGCGCGCGGTGTATCCAACGGCGCCGAAGTCCGCCATGGGCCGGAGAACCCGCAATCGGTCCGCCCGCACGATCGAACCGTGCCACCGAGGTTGCGCCGGATGCGGCGGAACCGGAAGGTTCCCCGACCTTGCCGCCGCAGAACGAACCGGACTCGCTCGCCACGAACCTCGCGTCCCCGGTGGTGCAGTGGGCACTCGCCGCACTCGGCGTCGTGCTGGTCGCGATGGTCGTGCGAGAAGCGCGCAAGATCCCGGCGCGCCTCGCGGTCCTGATGGCGACCGCGTTCGTCGACATGGTCGGCCTCTTCTTCGTGGTGCCGATCCTGCCCTTCTACGTGAAGCGCCTCGTCGGCCCGGGAGTCGACATCGCGGGCACCCGCTTCGAGGCCGGTGCGGTCACGTCGGTCGTCGTCGCGGCGTTCACTGCGGCGCAGATCGTCAGCGCGCCGTTCTGGGGCCGCTTCTCCGACCGCTTCGGTCGACGGCCCGCGCTGCTCATCGCACTCGCGGCTTCGGCGATCGCGTACGTCGTGTTCGGCTTCGCGGAGTCGCTCGGCGTCCTGATGCTCTCGCGCATCGTGCAGGGCGCCGGCGGCGGCACCGTCGGTGTCATCCAGGCCTACGTCGCCGACAGCGTCGAACCGAAGGACCGCACCCGCGCCCTCGGCTGGCTGTCGGCGGCGACCAACCTCGGCGTGGCGCTCGGACCGGCGATCGGAACGTTCCTCGTGAAGCTCGGCGACGTCGACCTGATGCCGGGCGAAACGAAACTGACCCTGGGGCACTCGGCGCCGGGCCTCGGCGCGGCCGCGCTCTGCGTGCTCAACATGGTGTTCGCCGCGCGCTGGCTGCCCGAATCGAAGGCGCACGTCGTCCGGAAGGACGGCCCGGCGCCGGCGAAGGCGCGCAGCGCCGCCCTCCGCGTCGTGACGCATGCCGGCGAACCGACGTCGCGCGTGATCCTCGCGTACTCCGTGGCGATCGGTGCGTTCCAGGGCGTCAACGTCGTCCTCGCGTACTTCCTCGAGAGGCGCTTCTCGATCGACGAACACTCGATCGGCTACGTGTTCATGTACATCGGCGCGATCTCGGTCGTCGCGCGCGTGCTGTTCCTCGGGCGGCTCGTCGATCGCCTCGGCGAAGCGTGGCTCGCGCGGCTCGGCATCGTCATGCTGGCGACCGGCCTGTTCGTGATGACGCTCGCGCAGTCGCTGCCGATACTGGCAATCGCGATCGCGCTGATGCCGCTCGGCACGTCCTTCACGTTCCCGTGCCTGTCCGCGCTGCTCACGAAGGTCGCGGGCGAACACGAACGCGGCCTCTATCTCGGACTGCAGCAGGGCTACGGCAGCGCAGCGCGACTCCTGATGCCTCTCGTCTACGGCAGAACCTTCGACACACTCGGGCCGGCAGTTCCCTTCGAGATCGCAGCGGCCCTCGTGCTGTCGACCCTTCTCCTCACTCCGGGCCTCGGCGCGTTCGCGAAGACCGCGAGGCAGAAGGCGGCGCCGGGCTGATCGCGATCAGCCGCCGCCCGGCCGCGCGAGCTTGCCCAGTTCGGGCTTCTCGGGTGGCGGCGCAACGGCGTCGCCCATCTCCACTTCGCCCTGCAGCGGCCGCGGATCCGGCGGCTGCACCGCGGGCGCGGTGGGCGCCGGCCCCCCGGGTGCGGACCGCGTGCACGACACCAGACCCCAGACGAACACGCAGGCGGCGATCGCCCGTGCAAACGCGGCGCGCACGCGCCTTCGCAGGCCGACCGGGCAGTCGCGCGTCAGCACGGTGCCGTCCGCGCGGCGGTAGAGACGCACGCACACACGACCGTTCGCAGCGCCGCGGACCAGCTCCTCCGCCTCGTCGCGTGTCATCCGGCTCAGGTCGTGCACGTGGAGCTTGCACTGCGCGCAGAAGCGGCGGCGGTCGTCGCCCGCCATCGAGTTCCAGTCGGCCGAGCAAGGCGACGCGATCTCGACGCCGTCGAGGAAGGATGCGGAACGGTTCTGGTTCATGCGCGGGCCGAACGACACGCCCCGCGCGAGGTTCCCACGCGCCGTCGCGCGTGCCTCGATCAGGGAATCAGGACCGTGGCACCGGTGGTTCGGCGCGACTCGAGGCGAAGATGCGCCTCCGCGGCGTCGCCAAGGGCGAGGCGCGCGGCCAGGTGCGGACGCAGCACACCTCGCCGCACGGCCGAGAACACGGCAGACGCCGCACGCTCGAGCTCCGGCCGCGACGCGACGTAGTCGTCGAGCGACGGACGGGTGACGAAGAGCGACCCTCCGTCGCGGAGCACGGCGAGGTCCAGCGGCTCCGGCGCACCCGAGGCCGCGCCGAACGACACGAGGAGCCCGCGCCGCTTCAGCGACCGCAGCGACTCACGGAGCGTCGCGCGCCCGGTCGAGTCGTAGACGACGTCGACACCGCGGTCCTGCGTGATGCGGCGAACGACGGCGGCGAAAGCGGTCGGCGTGGCCGAGGGTTCGACGACGATCGGATGGTGGCAGCCGTTCGCGACGGCGAAGTCCGCCTTCTCGCGACTCGACACCACGCCGAGCACCGATGCACCGAGATGGTGCAGCCACTGACACAAGAGCACGCCCGTGCCGCCCGCCGCGGCGAGCACGAGGACACGATGCGACGGACCGACCTTGAACGTGCGGCGCACGAGGAACTCGGCGGTCATGCCCTTCAGAAGCACGGCGGCGGCGACGTCGTCGGGAACCGCGTCCGGAACGGGCACCACCCGCCACGCGGGCACGGCCCGATGCTCGGCGTAGGCGCCGAGCAGGGCGGTGTCCGCGTACGCGACCCGACTGCCGACCGTCGGCGCGAGCACACCTTCGCCCGTGGCGACGACGATCCCGACCGCCTCGATGCCGAGGCCCGACGGCAGGCCTGGCAGCGGCGCGTCGCCGCGCCGCTGCCGTACGTCGAGGAAGTTCACGCCGATCGCGAGCTGACGCAACAACACCTCACCGCGGGCCGGCGCCGGCATCGGTACTTCCTCGAAGCGAAGCTCTTCGGGCCCGCCCGTCGCGTGCAAACGGATCGCGCGATTCATCGCACCCCTCGATAGCCGCCGGCGCCGCGCATGTCGACGCGCTACCCTCCGGCCACGCGCATGACCCGAACCGCCGCCGCCTGCGTCGCCGCACTGCTCGCACTGCTCACCGCCACCTCCGGTTGCACGGGGTTCCGCGAAGTCGGACACGGCGTGTGGCGTTCCCCGCAGCCGGGCGAAGAACGGCTCGCCCGCCGCATCGCCGAGCACGACATCCGAACGGTGGTGTGCCTGCGCGGCGACGGCGATCCGACCGCTCTGTCGGCGCGAGCGACCGAGCAGTCGGGAGCGCGCTTCTGGAACGTCCCGATGTCGGCGACGCGCCTGCCCCGACCGGAGACGCTGCTCGAACTCTGGCGAGTCGCGGACGAGGCCGAGCGGCCGCTGCTCCTCCACTGCCGCGCCGGTGTCGACCGCACCGGACTCGCGGCCGCGCTCGTCGTCTTGCACGACACGGGCGACCTCGCTGCCGCACGCGCCCAGCTCGCACTCGTGCCGAACGGCCACGTCGGCGCGTTCGGGACCGGGGCGATGGACGAGGTGCTCGATCGCTACGAACCGCACGCGGCGGCGATGGCATTCCCCGACTGGGTCCGCACGGAATACGCGCCCTGGTTCGCCGCGCAGGCCGCCGCGCGCTGATCGGCGCCAGTTCCCTTCCGCGCACCGGCCGGGGCGCGTAGCGTCGCGACCTTGGACCTGGCGCTCGTCGTCTTCGTTCTCGTCTACTTCGTGATGGCGACGGGCCGGGTGCCCGGCGTGCGCCTCGACCGCGCATGCGCCGCGTTCGTCGGTGCCGTGGTGCTCGTCGCGGGCGGAGCGACGACACCGACCGCCGCCTGGCAGGCCATCGACGTCGGCACGATCGGACTGCTGCTCGGACTGATGATCGTCTCCGCGCAGTTCCGCCTCGGCGGCTTCTGGGCGTCGCTCACGCAGCGGCTCGCCGACCGGCCGACCTCGGCCGAGCGCCTGCTGTTCGAACTGATCCTGACGGCGGGTGTGATGTCGGCCCTCCTCACCAACGACGTCGTGTGCCTGGCCATCGCACCGGTGCTCGTCGACGTCTGCGTGCGGCGCCGACTCGACCCCGTTCCCTTCCTGCTGGCATTGGCGGCAGCGGCCAACGTCGGCTCGGCCGCGACCCTGATCGGCAATCCGCAGAACATGCTGATCGGGCAGTCGCTCGGACTCTCCTTCAGCTCGTACCTGCTGGACGGTGCGGTCCCCGCGGCACTCGGGCTGCTCGGCGTCTTCGTCGTCCTGCGTCGCGCCTACCGCGGCAAGCTCGAACGCACCCTGCCGCCGCGCGTCGGCCCCGAGCATGCGTTCGATCGGTGGCAGACGCAGAAGGGAGTCTGCGTGCTCCTGGCACTCATCGCCGGGCTGCTCGTGTGCCCGCTGCCGCGCGAAGTGCAGGCGATGCTCGCCGCGAGCGTCCTGCTGGTCTCCCGCCGCATCGACTCGGGCGCCCTGCTCGCACAGGTCGACTGGGCGCTGCTCGTCCTGTTCGCGGGACTGTTCGTGTGCAACCACGCGTTC
The DNA here is from genome assembly GCA_016794565.1 of Planctomycetota bacterium. Taxonomy (GTDB): domain Bacteria; phylum Planctomycetota; class UBA1135; order UBA1135; family UBA2386; genus JAEUHQ01. Next base: position 39,447 of record JAEUHQ010000196.1, read on the forward strand.
CAGGAGGCGGGTCACGCGACGGCGGCGTTCGCGTGGCTGCGAGAAGCCGGCCTCGACCTGCACCGACCGGTCGCGCTCTTCGTGACGAGTGTGATCGGATCCAACCTGATCTCGAACGTCCCGCTCACCATGCTCCTGCTCCCCGTCGCCGACCATCCGAGCGCGGGTCCGATCCTGTGCCTCGCGACGACGCTGGCCGGAAACCTCCTGCTGGTCGGTTCCATCGCCAACCTCATCGTCGTCGAACAGGCGCTGCGCCTCGGGGTGCGTCCGCTGCACCGGAGCTGGTTCCTCGAACACCTTCGCACCGGCATCCCGATCACGCTGACGACGCTCGCCATCGCGGCGGGCTGGTCGTGGTTTCGTTCGTGAGAGGTCGGGGCTCGCCTTCGGCGCCGCGATCGCGCAGGATGCGACGATGCGCTCGGCGCTCCCGGTCCTGGCCTTGCTCGGCGTGATCGCCGTGGTCGTCGCGTGGGCGCTCCTCGCGAACGATCGCGACGCTCTGCCGCCGTCCGCCGGCGGCGACGGCCAGGCGCGCACCGGCGAGGCATCGACCGAGGTCCCGACCGAACGCAGCAACGCGGCCCCGCCGCGCCCCCGCCCGAACCCCACGACGGAACCGTCGCATCCGGCCAACGCGGCTCCGCCCACACCGCGCCAGGACGCCGCACCGGCCAACGTCGTGCTCCGCGTGCGCGAGGCGGTCGAGCACCGCGCCGTCGCGTCGTTCAGTTGGCGCTACGCCAACAACGGCACGGTCGCGAAGGGCGAGGCAGCCGAAGGCGAGGCGATGCTGCGGCTCCCCGCCGGCACGCGCGGCCAGCTGCTCGTCGAGGCGGGCGGCATGACGCCGTCGGTGATCGAGATCGGCGTCCCGCCCGCCGGCGCTCCCGCAGCGACGATCGACGTCATCATGAACCCGGCGGCCGTCGCGACCGGCATCACGCTGCTCGTGCACGATCTCTCGCTCACGCCGATCGCGAGCGTGCGCGTCGACGCGTTCGTGCTGTCTCCCGAGGCGCGCGGGACCGAGACCTGGGCGCTCGGCACCCCGCTCTGGGCGCGCCGCAGGAGCGCCGCCGACGGGAGATACGAACTGCCCGAACTGGCGCCCGGCGAGTACGGCATCCGCGTCGTCGCGGTCGCGACGGACGGCAGCCTGTTGCCCATGCTTCCGTTCAAGCGGCGCTTCGAACTCACGGGGAGCAACGGGTTCCTCGAGGACGTGCCGCTGGAACCCGGATGTGTGCCCACGTTCGAACTCGTCGACGGCAACGGCGCGGTCCTCGACCCGGCGCAGGTCGGGGTGGTGAGGCTCGGGATCCGCCTCGTCGGGGGGCCGCCGGTGGCGCGGCGATGGGTCGTGCAGGGCGCGGGTACGGCTGCGGCGTCGGGCGTCGACGTGCTGCCCGGCATCGGCACGGTGTCCCTCGCGGAAGCGCTGCCGGCCGGCTCCTACGAATTCGAAGCCGCCATCGGGGGGCACGCTCCGGTGCGCAGGGTCCTGGCGTTGCAGCCCGGCGCGACGACGAACGAACGCGTCGTCGTGCCCTGAGGTCGCGACGGCGCACTCAATCGGCGCGGAACCCGCCGCTGCGCAGCATCTCGCGTTCCATGCCGAGGATCGCCGACACGTAGACCATGAGCGACAGGGAGAAGAGCAGGCTCGGATTGGTGAACAGACTCGAACCCATCGCCGCGACGAAGGCGGCCGCACCGGCGACCCCATAGCGGAACCGGCCGCCACCGGTCGCCTCGGCGACGCCCAGCGCCACGCCCCCGGCAGCGGCCAGGCGCAGCACCGGCTCGAACGAACCGAACCACGGCGATTGCAGGACGGCGAGCACGAAGAAGACGCCCGCACCGATCCCGCCGGCGCGCAGGATCCGTCGGTGACGGCGCGGCACTTCGTCGTCGTGGCGATGCCTCTGCTGCCACCAGTGCGCGCGGAGCCGTTCGCGTTCGCCGGGCGGGAGTGCCTGGAACCACGGTTCCGACTCGCGCGCATCGACGTCGGGCTCCCCCGCTGCCGCGGGCACCGCGTGGGCCGGCGGCGCCTCCAAGGGCGCGGTCGCGATCGGCTCCGCAGCGTCCCAGTCGTGCGCCGGCCGCGCGGCGGCCTCGGCCATGGCGGCGGCGAGCGCACGCTTCTCGCGCAACTCCTCGCGCCGCTGGCGGCGCTGCGACTCCGCGACGAAGCTCGTGCCGGGCTTCGTGTTCGCGAGACGCGCGCGCAGCTCCGCGAGCGCCCGCTCCGCAGCCGGGTTCGGCACCGGGCTCACCCGGCACGGCGCCGGGGCGGGCGCGGCGGCAGGCCCGACGGGCGGAGCCACGTGCACGACCGCGGGCGGGCGAGCCGCGGGGTCGGCGAACTCTCCCGGATGATGGACCCTGCGGTCCTCCGGCAGCGGCGCCCAGTCGTCGTCGGTCATGGACGCGGGCGATCTTCGGCGCTCGCATCCCGCTCGCTCCATCGTGCGCAGGTCGGCACCCTGGCATCGAACGTACGTCGCCGTGCGGCGACGAGGGTGTCCCGCTGGCCGTCCCGCATTCGCGAGGGTTCGCTCGCTCGCCGGCAGCTCGGGATGGGCGGCGCGAAGAACGCGCGCGGCGAGGTGCCAGGGAACCAAGGTCACGTGATCCCGGACGACCGCCGCTGACGCCACGAGAGGCCAGCGGGCGCTACGCTCCCGTTCCATGCGGTTCCAATCCCCGCCCTCGGGACCAGAGCAGCGCCCTCGGAAGGAGCCTCCGGCCTGGCGCCGGATCCTGCTCGTCGGCGCGGCCGTCGCGGTGTGGGCCACCACGATGCCGTGGGTGTGCGTGCGATTCGAACGCCTCTTCGGCTCCCAATTCGGCCCGCCAGGATGGCACTCGAGGGCCGGCTTCACGTGCTTCTGCACGTGCCTGCTCGTTGCCGTGATGGCGATCGCCGAATCGGATTCCGACTCGGAGCGACGTGCCACGCGCCCAGGCAGCGCCATGCTCGCGTCGCTCGCCGGGCTGTCGGTTGCGTTCGAATGGGGTTCGGGGCCGGGCACGAGCCGCGGCGTGTCCGCGGTGTGGACTCCGTGGTTCTACGTGCTCACCGCGAGCCTGCCGTTCGTCGTCTGGGCGTGTGTGCGCCGATGGGCGGCACTCCCGCCCGCGCACATCGCGTAGCGGCGGACAGCGGCGCCCAGCCGCCGCTGGTCGGCCTACAGTTCGTCCGGTCCGCCGACGTAGCCGAGGAACGCACTCGCCGCGACGACGAGCGGGCTCGCGAGCCACACCTGGCCCGGTCCCGAACGGCCGGGGAAGTTGCGGTTGATCGCGCTCACGGTGACCTCGTCCGCAGTGAACGAAACACCCGGCCCGGCCTTGATGCACGCACCACAACTCGGGTCGATCAGCTCGACGCCGGCGCCTTCGAAGAGCTGGATGTAGCCCATCTTCTCCGCGTAGTCGCGGATGCGCTGGCTGCCGAACTGGATGTAGGTCTTGCACTGCAGCGTGCGGCCTTTGTCGAGCGCCTTGCGAACGACGCTCGCGTACATGTCCATGTCCGCCTTCTTGCCGCCGGTGCACGAGCCGCCGTAGGCGATGTTGGCCTTCACCTTGCCCTGCGTCTTGCGGAGCTCGGACAGCGCGATGCCGTTGCGCGGATCGCCGGGCGACGCGACGGTCGGCACCAGCGTGCCGAGGTCGATGTCGAACGTCTTCACGTACGACGCGCCCGGGTCGGCCTTCACGATCTGCTTCCGGAGGCGCGCTGCGTCGGTGCCGCGTTGCGTGCTGATGTAGTCGACGATCACTTCGTCGGCTTCGATGATGCCGGTGAAGCCGCCGGCTTCGACCGCCATGTTGGTCAGCGTCGCGCGTTCGTCGAGCGACATCGCGGTGACCGCGGGGCCGGCGAACTCGAGCACCTTGCCGATGCCGGCACCCGTCTTGAAGAACTGGTCGCTGAGCAGGTGCAGCATCAGGTCCTTGGCACACACGCCGCTCGGCATCGTGCCGCGCACGTTGACGCGCACCGACTCCGGCACCTTCACGCGCACGTCCTTCGTGAACCAGCTGTTCGCCATGTCGGTGGAGCCGACGCCGAACGCGAAGCAGCCGATCGCGCCCGCCATGCACGTGTGGCTGTCCGTGCCGATCACGAGCTGGCCCGGCTCGGCGATGTCCTCGATCACGATGTTGTGGCAGATGCCTTCGCTGCCGACGAGGTTGCCGCCGCGGTGCACTTCGCCGTAGAGCTTGACGCCCTGCTTCTTCGTGAACGCCTCCTGCACCGTCGCGAGCGAGGCGGCCTGTTCCTTCAGGCCCATCTTCACGTGCGCCTCGGGCATGATGCGGTCGAGGAACGTCAGGTGGTCGCGGAACGCGAACACCGACTGCGGATCGGTGATCTTCGCGTCCTTGCCGAGCCCCATCTTGAACAGCGCTTCCGCCATCGGCGTCACGTACTCGTGCGAGAAGCGCACGTCCGTGCGGACGAACAGCGCATCGCCCGGCTGCACCGCGGGCACACCGAGGCGACCCGTCTTCGCGTCGGCGATCGCGCGCTGCGCGATGATCTTCTCGCACAGCGTCATCGGCCGCGCCTTCGTCGTGACGGCGGGCGGCGTCGTCTTGCCCGCGAGGCGCGCCTGGTTGTACGCGAACAGCCCGCCGTGGCGGACGATCTCGGCGGCGATCGGATCGAGGCCCTTCGTGAACTCTTCGATCGGGATCGCTTCGCCGCGTTCGATGCGCGGCAACAGCGAGAAGTCGGTCGACGTGAGCAGACCGATGTTCTGGCAGTTCTGGCCGTAGATCTTCTCGATGTTCTTCGCGATCACGAGCTTGATGCCGGCCTTCAGCTCGCTGTACGGCGCCGTCTCGCGCGAGCTGCCGCAGCCCTTCGACACGCCGCTCACGATCACGGACGCGCCGCTCTTGCCGATCGCGTCCTGCTTCACGTTGCCGCCGCGCAGGCCGACGAGGCAGTAGCGCGCCAGCGTCTCGTCGTAGTAGTAGCAGACCCAACCGGGCGTGAGCTCGTCGGTCGAGATGTTGTCGATCAGCTTGCGATCGGCGGCGAACGTGAGGCGCTCGTGCCCGTAGAGCTGCGCCTTCAGCTGCTCCTGGTCCTCGGTGAGGTAGAGCACGCGCCCGTCGAACTTCACGGTCTTGTCCAGCATCGCTGCCTCACATCCTCTCGAGGATCATCGCGATGCCCTGGCCGCCGCCGATGCACGCGGACGCGCAACCGAGCGCCTTGCCGCTCTGCTCCATCTCGCGGACGAGCGTGAGCAGGAGCCGCGTGCCCGTCGCGCCGAGCGGATGGCCGAGCGCGATCGCGCCGCCGTTCACGTTGCACTTCTTGCGATCGAGCTTCAGCTCCTTCTCGCAACCGAGGTACTGCGCCGAGAACGCTTCGTTGATCTCGATCAGGTCGAGATCGGCGACCTTCAGGTTCGCCTTCTGGCACGCCTGCTGGATCGCAGGCACCGGGCCGATGCCCATGATCTCCGGCGGCACGCCGGCGAGGCTCCACGAACGGATCCTCGCCTTCGGTTTCAGGCCGAGTTCCTTCGCGCGCTGCGCGGTCGTGACGACGAGCATCGCGGCGCCGTCGACGATGCCCGACGCGTTGCCGGCGGTCACCGTGCCGTCCTTGCCGAACGCCGCACGCAGACCCGCCAGCGCCTCGAGCGACGTCTCCGGCTTGATGTGGTCGTCACTGTCGACGACGACCTCCTTCTTGCCGACCTGGATCGTGAGCGGCGCGATCTCGGCGGCGAACTTGCCCGCCTTCACGGCCGCGGCGCCGAGCTGGTGGCTGCGCAGCGCGTACTCGTCCTGTTCCTGGCGCGAGATCGACAGCTTCTTCGCGACGTTCTCGGCGGTCTGCGCCATGAAGAACTTGCAGAACGGGTCGTAGAGCGCCGCGAACAGCAGGTCCTCGATCTTCGGCTCCGCGCCGAAGCGGAACCCTTCGCGCGCGCCGCGGATCACGTGCGGCACCTGGCTCATGTTCTCCATGCCACCCGCGAGGCACAGCTGCGCCTCACCGGCGAGGATCGTGTGCGCCGCGGAGACGACCGACTGGATGCCGGAGCCGCAGAGGCGGTTCACGGTGAGCGCCGGCTTCTCGATCGGGACCCCGGCCTTCAGGGCGACGTGGCGCGCGCCGTAGATCGCGTCGCTGCTGCTCTGCGCGGCGTTGCCGACGAACGTCTCGTCGACCATCTCGGGCTTCACTCCGGTCCGCTGCATCGCCGCCTTCGCCGCGTGCGCAGCGAGGTCGATCGCACTGACGTCCTTGAACCTGCCGAAACCGGGCGTGCCCGAGTACTCCGCCATGGCGGTGCGCGCACCGCCGACGATCACCAGTTCTGGTCGCATCCGGAGAGCATCGGGCGACACGACGCCAATCGCAAGTTCGCGACGCGACGCGCCGTGCGGCCCCACGCCGCTGGCCCGGCATGCCGCGCGACGTAACATCGCGCGCATGCCGAACCTCCTGCGACCGCTCTTCGTCCTGCTGCTCGCCTTGCTGCCGGCCGCTTGCGCGAACCTCAACATCTATCCCGACGACGAACTCGAGCCCCTCAGCGTGCAGGCGTACGAGGAGGCGACGAAGGAGACGAAAGGGATCGTCACCGGCACCACGCAGGCCGACATGGTGCAGCGCGTGGCGCAGAGAATCGCGGCGACGACGGGCGAGACGTCGTTCCACTGGGAAGCGCGGCTCTTGCGCGCCGACGACGTGCCGAACGCGTTCTGCCTGCCGAACGGCCGTATCGCCGTCTACACCGGCATCCTGAAGCCCGGTCTCGCGGACACCGAGGACAAACTCGCCGTCGTCATGGGCCACGAGGTCGCGCACGCGATCCTCCGGCACGGCGGCAAGCGCATGACCCAGGGCACACTGACCAACGCCGGTCTTGCCGCGGTGCAGGCCGGTCTCGGCCTCTCGCAGATGAGCAACGAAGCCAAGGGCGGGATCATGGCGGCACTCGGTCTCGGCGCTCAGTACGGCGTGCTGCTCCCCTACAGCCGCGACCACGAGAGCGAGGCCGACGTCGAAGGGCTGCGCTACGCGATCCGCGCCGGCTACGACCCGAACGCGGCGCCGACGTTGTGGGAAGGCATGGCCAGGCTCGGTGGCAACTCCACACCCGAGTGGCTGAGTACGCACCCTGCCTCGGAAGCGCGCGCGCAGAAGCTGCGGGAGATGATCCCGAAGCTGCTCGAGGAGGAGAAGGGATGGAGGCCGGCGCCAGCGCCGACGACGGGCGGCACGAAGACAGTGAACCCGGACAAGCTGCCGCCGAAGAAGTGAAGAGATGGGCGAACTCGGCGCTGCAGCGGACGCGCCGCAACGGCGCGCCGCTGAGCGCCGGCAACGGGAGTCCGAGAGCAACCGCGGCGAGCGCGTCGGGCATGGATCGAGGTGGAAGCCTGGCCCGGCGGTCATTTGGATTGCAGCGGTGTTTCGCACTCGGTGCGACGCCGGGTACGACGCGCCGCGCAGCCCCAGCCGAGTCGGCGGCCGTTCGCCCCGCGGCGTTGGAGGTGCAGCGGATCGGCGCCGCCGCAGGCGCGGATGCCCCTTCTGCCCGCGCTGTCGCTCGCCCCGCGGCGACGGAGAATGCAGGGATGACGAACTCGCTCCGCGAGTTCGTTATCGCTGCTCGACCGATTTGTAGGTGCGCGGCGTGGCGCCCATGTAGATCTGGCGCGGGCGCGTGATCTTGGCCTCGGGGTCGGCCTGGTACTCGAGCCATTGCGAGACCCAGCCAGGCATGCGACCGATCGCGAAGAAGACCGTGAACAGGTCGACCGGGATGCCGAGCGCCTTGTAGATGATGCCCGAGTAGAAGTCGACGTTCGGGTACAGCTTGCGGTCGACGAAGTAGCTGTCCTGCAGCGCGATCTGCTCGAGTTCGAGCGCGATGTCGAGCAGCGGATCCTTCCTGCCGAGCTGCCCGAGCACGTCGTAGCACGCCGCCTTCAGGATCAGCGCGCGCGGATCGTAGTTCTTGTAGACGCGGTGGCCGAACCCCATCAGGCGCACGCCGCTGTCCTTCTTCTTCGCGAGCTCCATGAACTCGCGCGCAGTGCGGCGGCCGTCGCGGATCGACATCAGCATCTCGATCACCGCCTGGTTGGCGCCGCCGTGCAGCGGGCCCCACAGCGCGGAGATGCCGGCGGAGACGCTCGCGAACAGGTTCGCGCCCGAGCTGCCGACCGTGCGCACGGTGCTCGTCGAGCAATTCTGTTCGTGGTCCGCGTGCAGGATCAGCAGCAGGTCGAGCGCGCGCGCCATCACCGGATTCGGCTCGTACTGTTCGCAGGGCGTGCCGAACATCATGTAGAGCAGGTTCGCGGCGTACGACAGGTCGTTGCGCGGATACATGAACGGCTGCCCGATGCCGTGCTTGTAGCAGTAGGCCGCGATCGTCGGCATCTTGGCGAGCAGGCGGATCGCGTCGATCCAGTTCTGCTCACGCGTGTTCGGCGAGGCCTTCTGGTAGAAGGTCGAAAGGGCACCGACCGCCGCGGCGCAGACCGCCATCGGGTGGCCGACCTTCGGCAGGCTCGCGAAGAGCCGCTTCAGGTCCTCGTGCAGCATCGTGTGGTAGGTGATGTCGTGCGTGAACTGCGAGAGCTGCTGCGCGCTCGGCAGCTGCTGGTGCAGGAGGAGCCACATCACCTCGACGAAGTGGCTGCTCTTCGCGAGTTCTTCGATCGGGTAGCCGGCGTAGCGCAGCACACCCTGCTCGCCGTCGAGGAACGTGATCTTCGACAGGCACGCTCCCGTGTTGCCGAGGCCCGGGTCGTACGTGATCGCACCGGTCTTCGCGCGCAACTGGCGGATGTCGACGGCGATCTCGCCTTCGCTGCCGACCATCACCGGCAGTTCGATCTCGTGGTCACCGAGGGAGAGCTTCGCGGTCTTCGGAACGGTCTCGTGGGTCATCGCAGCAGCGTCGACGGCAGTCGTTGGCGGGGTCGTGATCGCGGTGCGGAGAGTAGGCCCGGACATGCTTGCTGGCTCCGAAAAAACGGTCGGGAATGCGCCTCTCTTCGGCTCGCGGCGCAGCCGGAAGTGACCCGGATTCCCCCGTACGCAAGGCGGGGCGCGCCCGCGCCTTCAGAGCGGCTCGTTGCCGACCGGGTAGCGCATCCAGTCGGGGTGGTCGAAGTGCCACCACTCGTGCTCGTTCACGGTGAACCCTTCGGCTTCCATCGCACGCCGGAGGATCGCTCGGAACTCGCGCTCGAGCGACGTGCCGCCGGGATAGTCCGGGTGAGCGCGGGGAGAGAACTCGTCGAAGTCGCTTGGCATCGCGACAGGCCGGCCCGTCGCACGGTCGAACATCGTGAGGTCCACCGCGCAACCGCGGTTGTGGCGCGAGCCCTCCGCGGGATCGGCGACGAAGTGGCGAACGGGTCCCGGCACGGCGTCGTGGAAGACCTTCGTGATCCGCCAGGGGCGGTAGGCATCGAAGACGAGCAGCCCGAGCCCCCGCTCCGCGAGCCGGCGGTGCACCCGCACGAGCGCTTCGGCGGCGGGGCGTTGGAGCCTGGCTCGCGCCCCGGCTGGATAGACCGGGGCGCCGAGGAAGTTGTCGGCCGACGCGTACCGCAGGTCGATGCGGAGCGTCGGGTCGAGCGGCGCCACGTCGACCAGATCGAACGCACGATCACCTGCCGTCAGCCGTGCGGGCGGAACAACGCCGGCCGATGCTGCGAACAACTCCTCCACCGGTCTCGCCGGCGCGATGCGGAACCCGCCGGGCGTCGGCCCCGGTCGCCGCGCGAACCGCGCACCGCCGACGACCGCCGCGATGACTGCGCCGTCGGGTCCGCGCTCGAAGCGCAGCGGATCGCCGCCGTATATGCCCGGGCCGAAACGCCACAGGTCCGGGCCCTCGGGGTCCGGCAGCTCGCGGACGAGCCACTCGATCAGCACCGCGAGCCGGCCGTGGTCCTCGTAGACGATCAGCACGTCGTGGTCGAAGCCGTACTCGCCGAGCAGCGGCAGCAGCTCGGCCGGCGGCGCATCGGGGACCTGCTGGTCGCGAACGTAATCCACCACCCCATCATGCATCCTGCCGTCCGGCAACTCACGCAGGCTGCGTCTTCCGAGCGACAGCGGATCGTCGCTCACCAGCTCGCCGTTCGCCGCGCGCCGGAGTCGCGTGCGCACGCCGATGTTGGGGTCGTACAACAGTTCGCCGTCGCGCTCGTACAGCTCCACCCAGTTGTCGCCGCAGATCCAGCGACCGGCGAGGCGACGCGCGTCGCTCGCGCCGACGGCCGCTGGGAACTCGGGCGGGGGCAGCGTCTCCCCGCGCCGCGCGGCGAGAGCCACTGACAGTGCACGCTCGGCGATCGCCTCGGCGACAGCGTTCGAGAAGTCCTTCGCACACACGACCGCCACGGCCAGCCCGTCGTCGGGCAACGCGCGCAGCGCCGACGCCGCGCCGTAGACCGCGCCGTCGTGCCCGACTTCGCGGTGCCCGTCGAACGAACCCACGAAGAAGCCGAGCGCGCATCCGTTGTCGACGTCGGGTGGCAGCGCCCACATCGCCGCCTGGGTGTCGGGTCGCAGCACGCGCTGCTTCGACCACGGGAACCAGCTCGCCGCGAACTGCACGAGGTCGGCAGGGGTCGTGAGGAGGTTCGCCGCGGGCGAATAGCCGAACGGGAACGTCGGCGTCGCGATCGTGCGACCGTCGTACGTCCACATCACGCCGTTCACGCGGCGCGCCACGAGATCCGGCCGCGGTGCGAAGTCGCTGTCGCGCAGGTCGAGCGGATCCAGCACGAGGTCCCGCACGGCGCGCTCGAACGACGTGCCGTGGACCCGCGCGACGATCTCCCCGACGACACCGAAGCCCGGGTTGCTGTACTTGAACTCGCGACCGGGCGCGAAGACGAGACTCGTGTCGTCGAGGCTCGCGACCGTGGCCGACAGCGAAGGCGCCGACGGATCGAAGTAGTGACCGACGGGTGACTCGCGCACGAGGCCAGACCGGTGGCCGAGCAGCGTGCGCAGCGTCACCGTTCCGCCGTAGGGCTTTCGCGGCGCGAAGTCCGGCAGGTACTTCGACACCGGCGCATCGAGGTCGAGCAGGCCGCGCTCGACGAGCGCCATCGCCGCCGTCGCGGTGAACAGTTTGCTGATCGAGGCAACGCGCAGCACCGCATCCGCGGACGGCACCTCGTCGGGCCCCACCGGGCAGGACCACTGGAGCCGACGGCCCGTGACCGGATCCTCCTCGACCACGGCGATCCAGATCCCGGGGATCGCGAACTCGCGGGCATACCGCGCGGCGAAGGCCGACACGTCCGCTGCGCGCACCGACTCGGCGGAACGCGGGACCGCGCACGAAGCCACTCCGACCAGGACCGCCCACGGAACGACGCGCATCGGGGCATCGCACGAACCGCGACGGGCCATTGCCACCGGAAAACACTGCGGGCCCGAACCCATCGACGCCGACGCAGCCCGGCGAAAGCCCAGGGGGTCCGGTGGTACCCTGTACGCGACTGCGTTCCCGGCGCCCTCGCCGCGGCACCCCCCCCCTCCCCGCCGGCCCTCCTCCCCGCACGGACCCCATGCCGACCCTACGAGTCCTCGCCGTGACGCGCGCCGGCCCGCGGCGCCCTTCCGTCCACGCCGCCCGCGGCGGCGCGTGGATCGACGCACCGTTGCGTGCGTGCGGCGCTGCAAGACGGCTCTTCACGCCGTCGATCGAGATCGCCGTGCACCGGTGATGCCGCGGAGCGCCGATGACCTACGAGAACCGGTACGAGTGCAAGTTCGTGGTGCCCGAGGCCGTGGCGGCCCGGGTGCTGCGGCGCGTCGGGGCCTGGATCGAACCCGATCCGCACGCCGCCAGCATGCCGGACCACACGTACGGCATCGCGAGCCTCTACCTCGACGACGAAACGAACAGCCTCTGCCGTGAGACGCGCGAAGGACGGCTCGATCGCCGCAAGCTCCGGGTCCGCTCGTACGGCGACGGGCCGCTCTTCCTCGAGGTGAAGAGCCGGCGCGACCGGGTCGTGCGCAAACTGCGTTGCCCGATCCCGGCGGAAACGCTGCCGCGCGTGCTCGCCGGGGAAACGGACGGCATCCACGACTTGTCGGCAGGGCGTCGGAACGCGCTGCACGAGTTCGTTCGCCTCGTTCTCCTGCACCGCGCCGTGCCGCGGATCGTCGTCCGCTACGACCGGCAGGCGTACGTCGGCATCGACGACGACCGGCACCGCGTCACCTTCGATCGACGCCTCTGCGCGATGCCGGAGTCCGTCGCCAGGGTGCAGATGCACGACCCCGCCTACGTCACCATCCCGACCGGCGGCGTGATCCTGGAGTTGAAGTTCAGCGACCGCTGCCCCCCGTGGATGCTCGACACCATTCGCGAACTCCAGCTGGCGCGCCGCTCGTTCTCGAAGTACGCCACCTGCGTCGACGCGCTGTTCGTCGAGGACCGATCCGGAGAGCACTGACGATGTCCGAATTCCTGCGTCAACTCGGCGACCTGACGGTCTCGATGCCGTCGTTGCCGACGATCGTCTTCCACCTGCTCCTCGCTTTCGTTCTCGGCAAACCGCTCGCGTGGGTCTACGTCGCCACGCACCACGGCGTGAGCTACTCGCGCTCGTTCGTCCACGCGCTCGTCCTGCTCGCGATGATCGTCACCGTGGTGATGCTCGCGGTCGGCGACAGCCTGGCGCGCGCATTCGGGCTGTTCGGTGCACTCGCGCTGATCCGCTTCCGCACGCCGATCAAGGACAGCCGCGACACGGTGTTCTTGTTCCTCTCGGTCGCGATCGGCATCACGGTCGGCGTACAGAACACGACCCTCGCGGTCGTCGGCACCGGCTTCGTGCTGCTCGCGGCGATCTACCTCTACGGCATCCGCTTCGGGGAACGGATCGACAACGACGGCGTGCTCCGCTTCTCCTTGCCGGCCCAAGGCCAGCACGACGATCGCCTGCGCTCCGTGCTGCGTCACTACTGCCGCCATTTCGCCCTGGTGAGCCTGCGCGACTCGCGACTCGAGGGTGCGATGGATTTCGCCTACCAGCTGCGACTGCACGACACGGGCACCCACGAAGCGCTCGTTGCCGACGTCCGCGCGATTCCGGGCGCCTGCAACGTCAGCCTCCTCGTCCAGAACGAACACGAGGAGATCTGATGAGCGACTGGACTCCGAGTCGTCCCCGCCCCGGCCTCGGCGCGCGCACGCTCCGTGGAGCGAAGCGCGGCCTTCCGGTCGCGGTCTGGCTCGCGTGCATCGCGCTCGTCGCGTGGCTCGGCACGCACCTGCCGCCGCACACGACGTTCCGCGGGATCGTCGAAGCGACGCACGGCGCCGTCAGCGCCCCGGTCGCCGGACGCATCGCAGCGGTACTGGTCTCCCTGCACGAAGAAGCCCTGCAGGACCAGATCGTCGCGCGTCTCGACGACGCCGATGTCCGTCTTCGACTCTCGCAGGCGCACTGCGAGCTCGAGCGACTTCGTGCGGACCTCGAACTCGAACGCGCCGATCGCGCCCGCCGCGGGAACCTCGAGGAGTCCGGGCGCGGTCTCGACTCCGACGCGGAACAGCGTCGCCTCGTGACCGGCGCCGAGTCCGCCCAACTGGAGGCGCTCGGGACCAGGACCCGGATCGAGGAAGTTCGCGTCCGAGAGCAGGGTGCCGCGATCGAATGCGACCGTCTGCAGGAACTGGTTCGTCGAGGTGTCGGCGGCGAAGGGGACCTCGTACGGGCGCGCACGGAACGAGAGGCACTGCAGAAGAGGATCGCGGAGCTCGAAGCGCTGCACGCCGAGCAACGAACCCGCATCGAGGCGACGAACCGCCGGCTGCGCGAGTTCGACGCGCCGGGCGCGGCGCCGATCCCGACGGACGTCGCTCTCGCCCCGATGCGCTGGCGACTCAAGATGCAGGAGGCGGTGCTCGAGCGCATCGTCGAGGACAGCAAGCTGCTCGTGCTCCGAGCACCGATCCGCGGCAGGATCGCCGAGCTCGCCGCGCGTCCCGGTGAATGGATCGCCGCCGGCCAGTCGGTGATGACGATCGTCGATGCGACGCCGCGGCGCATCCTCGCCTACGTGCCGGACGCGCTCCGCACGCACGTCGAGGGCGCGGTCACGGTGCAGGTCGCGCGCGTCGACCGCGCCGGTCTCGGCGCAGCCACGCTCCAGAGCATCTCGCCGTCGGTGGTGCGTGTGCCCGAGCGGCTGTGGCACGACCCGCGCGTCGAGGAGTGGGCGTTCGAAGCAGTCATCGCGACGACCGGCAAGGAACGCCCCGGCGAAGAGGTGCTGCTGTCACTCGGCCGCTGACGCGCGTCTCGCGCGCCGGCAGCCGGTGCCTCACACGAAGCCGACCTGTTCCTCGCCGGCAATGCGGCGCTTCAGCGCCGGATCGTTGGCGCCGGCACCCACAGTGGCGCCTTCCTGGAAGCTGTCGATCTCCTGGAGCGAGACCGCGATGCGCGAACTCACGCCGCGCCGCTGCATCGTGATGCCGTAGAGCACCTGGCACTCCGCCATCGTGCGCTTGTGGTGTGTCACGATGCAGAACTGCGTGTCGTGCGTGAAGTCGCGCAGGACGCGGAGGAAGCGCTCCACGTTGGTCTCGTCGAGCGCGGCATCCACTTCGTCGAGGATGCAGAACGGACTCGGCCGCACCTTGAACAGCGCGAAGAGGATCGCCACCGCAGTCAGCGAACGTTCGCCACCGGACAGCAGGTTGATCGACTGCAGCTGTTTGCCTGGCGGCTGGGCGACGATCTCGATGCCCGCCTCCAGCATGTCTTCGCCCTTCCCGACCTGATCGAAGGACAGGAACATGTCGGCCTTCCCGCCCTGGAAGAGCTTGCGGAAGATCTCTTGGAAGTTCTTCCGGGCCTCGTGGAAGGTCTGCTCGAAGAGCGCCTTCGATTCGGCCTCGAGCTTCTTCAGCGTGTCCATCAGGGCCCGGCGCGCGTCCTTCAGGTCGGCGACCTCCTGCTCGAGCGTCGAGAACTGCCCTTCTTCGGCATCCAACTCCTTCACCGCGTCGAGGTTCACCGCGCCGAGCCGGTCCTTCTGGCTCTGCAGAACCTGGACTTCCTTGCGCGTCTCGGCGACGTCGAACGTCGGCTGCTCCCACAGCCGCTGCATCGTGTACCAACCGTCGACGACCGCGGGCGGCAGCGGTGGCCCGCACAGTTCGTCGACGACGCCGAACGGAGCAGGAGGCCCCTCGAAACGCTCCGCGCCTTCGAGGCCGAGGCCTTGGACCTCCCCGAGGCAGCGGCGCAGTTCGACACCCGTGTCCTCGCGGAGCCGCTCTTCGAGGCGAACGAACCGGTGGTCGACGTCCGCGATGGCGAGACGCGCCTGCGTCAGCGACTCGCTCGCCTTGGACCAGCGGCGATCCCACTCGTGAACCTGCTGCTGCACCGACGTGCGCTGCTGACGCGCCACGTCCAGTTCGCCCTGGCTCCGCTGCTTGTCGTTCTCGAGCTCCTCACGCTGGTCGTCGAGCACCTCCGCAAGCTGCGACAGACGCTCCTGCTCGGCCAACGCCCGCGCGCGATCGTCCTCGGCGTCCTGCTGCCGCTCCGTGAGTTCTTGCAACGCGCGCTCGAAGTCGCGAACGGCCTCCTCGTGCATGCGGATGCTGCGCACGAGTCCCTCGCGCGCCTCGCCGCTCTGCACCTGTCTGATGCGCAGGTCCTGCTCCGCACGCTGCTGGCCCTGGGCCGACGCTTCGGTAGCCGCGATGCGGGCGTCGAATTCCTGCGCGGCGTCGGCGAGCCGCGCTTCGCTGCGCTGCAGCAGGAACTGGTCGAAGAGAGCGTGACCGAGGCGGCCCGACGCCGCGCAACGCGTCCGCGACAGGTCCCCGCCCTCGTGCGCGAGCTCGGCGAGTTCGCGTTCGATGTCGTGGGTGCGGGCGGTGACGCGCGCCTCCTGGGCCTCCGCGGTCTGCATCTCGCGGCGCACCGCCGCCAGGGCTTCGCCGATCGCCTTGATCTCGCGCTTCAGTCGATCGACGCGACCGACGGCCTGGTCCTTGCCCGACTGCAGGGACACGAGCCGACCCTCGACGGCAGCGACCTGGTCGGCGAGTTGCGCGATCTGGCTCTTGCGCACCACCAGCCCGGCGTGCCCCTCGGCCGACGCACCACCTTCCATGCGCGGGCCGCAGACGAGCGTGCCGTCCGGCGTCACGAAGCACAGGTCGGCGCGGCCGCTGTCGGCGATGTCGAAGTCCGCGACGACGACGCCGCGCAGGAGCCAGCCAAGCAGCTTGTCGCTCGCGGAACCGTCGGCGACGTGGCGAACGAGCGCCGCGAGGTGATTCACTCCGGGCGGCGGCGGGAGGATCGACGTCCCGCACGGCGGCTCGTGACCGAACGCCTCCTCGACGAGGAGAAGTACGCGGCCGAGCTTCTTCTCCGCGAGTTCACGCACGATCGCCGCGGCGTGTTCGCGCGTGTCGACGACGAGCGCTTGCACGAACGGCCCGAGCGCCGCTTCGAGGGCGCATCCGTGCTCGAGGTCGATCTCGATGAGGTCGAGCAGGCGCCCGCGCAGACCCGCGGGCTTCGTCTGCAGCACGTGGCGAGGTCCCGCATCGAAACCCTCCATGTGGGCCTCCATCGCGAGCAGGGCCTCTCGCCGCCCTTCGAACTGC
This sequence comes from Planctomycetota bacterium, assembly GCA_016794565.1. Classification (GTDB taxonomy): domain Bacteria; phylum Planctomycetota; class UBA1135; order UBA1135; family UBA2386; genus JAEUHQ01. The sequence continues at coordinate 56,138 of JAEUHQ010000196.1, forward strand.
GACAGTTCGTGACGCAGCGCGGACTCCTGCTGCGCCAGTGCCGCGGCCGCGGCATCCGCGCCTTCGAGGTCACCGAGCGCACGCTGCTCGCGCTCCAGCAGCAGCCGTTGGCGCGTGCCCAGGTCGGCGAGTTCGTCGCGGCGCCGTTCCGAGTCCTCGGCGAGCCTCGCCTGCTCCCCGTGGAGCACGCCGCGGCGTTCGCCCAGGCGCTGCTCGCGCGAACGGGCCGCCGCGATCTTCGCCGTGGCATCGCTCGCCGCGTTCCGGGCGCGTGTGCGGCGGTGCAGGAGTTCGAGCTGGGCCGTGCGCAGGCCCTCGCGATCCGCATGCAGGGCGCGCAATTCGGCGAGCGCCTTCTGGGTCGACTCCCGCTGCACCTCGAGAGCCTTGTGGATCTCGATCAGCTGCGCTTCCTTCTGCACCAACTCGTCGCGCGAGAGAGTCAGTGCAATCGTGCGCTCGGAGCACTGCTCCGACAGTCCCGCCGACCGCTGTCGACCCCGCTCGAGTTCGGCGAGGCGGTCCGCGGCCCGGTGCTCCTGCGCCTGGGCTCGCTCTCGGTGCGTCGTGAGTTCGTCCTGGCACCGGCGAAGCTCGTCCTGCACGCGTTCGAGCGCTTCACCGCACACGCCGATCGCGGCATCGGCCGCGGCGAGCTGTTCGGCCACGTCGACGCGCCCTTCCTCGGCAGCGACCAACGCCGCCTGCAGCTCCTGGAGGCGCGCTTCCTGCGCCGCGAACTCCTTGCGCAACTGCGTGCCGTCGATCACGGCGAGCGCGGCCCGCAGGTCGCGCAGCGCGGCCTGCAGCTCCTGGTGGCGGCGCGCCTTGCCCGCCTGGATGCGGAGGCTGCGGATGCGGCGCGAACGTTCCTCGAGCAGATCGGTGACGCGCGCGAGGTTCTGGTCGGTGCGCTCCAGTTTGCGCAGCGCCTCCTTCTTCTGCAGCTTGAAGCGCGACACGCCCGCTGCTTCCTCGAAGATCGCGCGACGAGCCTCGGGATTCGCCGACAGGACCGCGTCGATGCGGCCCTGCTCCATGACCGAGTAGCCGCCCGTTCCGAGCCCGGTGTCGAGCAGCACATCGCGCACGTCCTTCAGGCGGACGTCCGTGCCGTTCAGCAGGTAGGTCGACTCCTTGTCGAGCGTGAGGCGGCGCGAGATGTCGATCTCCTGACGCCCTTCGAGCCGGCCCTCGGGATCCTCGAAGGTGATCACCACCTCCGCCATGCCCATGGCTTCGCGACCCTCCGCGCCCTTGAAGATGACGTCCGTCATCTCGGTGCCGCGAAGGCTCTTCGCCCGCTGGTCGCCGAGCACCCACTTGATCGCGTCGACGACGTTCGACTTGCCGCAGCCGTTCGGGCCGATGATGCCGGTGAGCCGTGAGTCGAACTCGAACTCCGTCCGATCCGCGAACGACTTGAAGCCGCGCGCGACGAGTCGCTTGAGCCTCATGCCGTCACTCCGGATCCGACGCGCGGAAACGTGCGTGCGGCGGCGCGGCGTCGCCGCCGGTCACCGGCACCCCGACCGGCCCCGGCACGAATCGGCCGAGCGTCGCGAGCGAACGGCGGCGGCGAGTGCGTTCCGCGGCGACGGCGCCGTACGCAACGGCGGCCTGCGGCTGACCCGTGACGACGAGCAAGTGCTGCACCGCGTCGGCGATGTCCGCGGTCGTGAGCACGACCGCGTCCTTGCCCTGGGATCCGCCGGCCCGCTTCTGCCGCAGCGCTTCGAGGACCACGTTCGCGACTTCGAGCGCGCGCCAATCCTCGTCGACACCGACGCTGTGCAGCGCGCTGTGGACGGAACGTGCGAGCTTCGTCGCGCGCAAGAACTCCGTGCGACCGTCGCGCTTAAGAACCAGATGTTCCGACCGCCTCTTCATGACCGCCCTCCCGCCGTTTCTCGAGCATCGGTTTCAGTTCGTCGAGGAACTGGGTCACGTCCTTGAACTCGCGGTAGACCGACGCGAATCGGACGTAGGCAACCTGATCGAGTTGCCTCAGCTCCTGCATGATGAGGTGGCCGATCACCTTGCTCGGCACCTCCTTGTCGAAGGCCTCCATGCACTGACGCTCGATGCGGTCGGCGATCACCTCGAGGGTCTCGAGGGCCACCGGTCGCTTCTCGCACGCTCGCAGCATGCCGCCGAGCACCTTCTGTCGGTCGAAGGCGACGCGCTCTCCGTTCTTCTTGACCACTCGGAGCGGAGCCGTCTCCGCACGCTCGTACGTCGTGTAGCGCCGACCACAGTCGGCACACACGCGGCGACGACGGATGGCAAACCCGTCGGCGCTGGCGCGCGAATCGATGACCCGATCGTTGTCGGCCTTGCAGTACGGACAGCGCATGGCATTGGACCGTCCGCGAACAGGGCGCGACCAGCGACCCGTCGGGGAGCAGCACTCGGCGGAAGGAATCCGGCTGACCCCGGACTCCAGACCTTGCAGACGGCGGGACCTTAGCGCCCCAACCCATTGTGTGTCAAAGCCTCGGATGCGCTCCACGGCAGGAGCCGGAGGGGCCGTGTGCGTTCACTTGCCGAGGCAGAACCGTCCGTAGATCCGGTCCAGCAGGTGCTCGGGCGAATGCCGCTCCGCGAAACCTTCGAGCGCTTCGAGTGCATGCCGCAGTTCGATCGCGACGACTTCGGGCGGCGCGTCGCGGAGATCACGGGCCCGGCGCACGGCAGCCAGCGCCTGCGCGAGACCGGAGCGGAGCGGCCCACCGGCGTCGACCACGGTCGCATGGGCCCGCGATGCGAGGAACGAACGCAGTGCCTCGAGCCCGTTCCCCGACCGCGCACTCGTCGCGAACGCCGGCGCCGCGCCGATGCGCGCGGCGAGGACCGCTGGAAGCATCGGGGGCTCCGGCACGAGGTCGCACTTCGTCCACACGACGCCGAGCACCGGCAGCGGTGTGCGCAGCATCGCGTCGGGAACGACCGGTGCCGCGGCGTCGAGGACGAACAACACGGCCGCCGCGCGGCCGGACAGGCGGTCGCGCAGCGCCAGCGCGGCAGCGTCCACCGCTCCGGGCTCGTCGAGGTCGCCGGGCGCATCCCAGAGCGCGGTGCCCGGCGCGATCTCGAGGCGCAGCAGGTCGCGCGTCGTTCCCGGCGCGTCGTCGACGAGGGCCCGCTCGCGGCCGAGCAGCGCGTTGCCGAGCGACGACTTGCCGGCGTTGCTGCGCCCGAGCAAGAGCACTTCGCCTCCCGGCGCGGCGGCCGGCACGGAGCCGAGAAGGCGTTCGAGCCGACCTACCACCGCGGCGAGCGGCGCACGCCACTCGGCGTCCGCGACCTCGCCCGTCTCGCCGTCGGCGAAGTCGAGCCCGACTTCGAGCAAGGCGAGCGAGTCGACGATCGCCGCGCGCGCCCGCAGCGCCTCGTCGGACAGTCCGCCGCGCAGCCACTGCACCGCGGCCGCGGCGCCGACCGCATCGCCGGCGGAGAGGAGCATCAGGACTCCTTCGGCCTGGGCCAAGTCGAGACGACCGTTCCGGCACGCGCGCGCGGTGAACTCGCCGGGCACGGCCTCGCGAACCCCTTCGGCGCGGCCGTCCGCGAGCAGAGCATCGATCAAGTGCCGCACGAACAGCGGACTCCCTGGCACGTGGAGTTCGACCGTCTCTTCGCCGGTGAACGACGCCGGCGGCATCATCACGATCGCCATCGCCGGGAACGTCCAGCGTCCCGCGGTCACGGCGCCGTCGACCGCGGCACGCGCAGCCGGCAGGCCCGGCGCGAACACCCGCCCGGCGATCGCGCGGGCGCACGGGCCCGACATGCGCACCACGGCGCGCTCGCTCGCGCCGGCCGCGGAAGCAAGAGCCACGATCGTGTCGCCGAGCATCGTTGCAGTATGCCGCGCCTCGAGTGGCGCGCCGGCTAGGCGTGGAGGCCGGCGAGGCGCCCCGTCGCGAACGCGGCCTGGAAGTTGAACCCGCCGATGGGGCCGTCGACGTCGAGCAGTTCGCCACAGACGAAGAGACCGGGCTGCCTCCTGCTCTGCATGGTCCGCGGGTCGATCTCGTCGAGCGCGACACCGCCGCGCGTCACTTCCGCGTGGTCGAAACCGAGACTGCGAGCGACCGGCACACGCGTGTTCTTGACGGCTTCGAGCAGCCGCCGCCGCGCGTCGCGCGACAACGACGCGAGCGTCGTGTCCGCCCCGGCGATGGCGAGCAGAGCATCGCGCAACCGCTCCGGCAGCCCCGCGGGCAACAGCGACGCCGCCCCGCGTGCGCCGTGCTGCGCCGCCGCTCGCAGCCACTCCTGTTCGAGCTCGTCGCGTGCGAACTCGGGTGCAAAGTCGAACCGCACCGCGGCACGGCCCCGCTGTTCCTCGACGTCGCCGGCGAGGTCCATCGGCGCGGGGCCCGACAGCCCTTTGTGCGTGAAGAGGATCGGCCGTCGACGCTCGAGCAGCACTTCGCCGTTCGCCGCGATCGCGGTGATCGTCGGGCCCGTGACCACGATGCCCTGGAGATCCCTGACCCACGGCGTGTCGACGGCGAGGGGTGCGAGGGCCGGGAAGGTCGCGGTGACCGTGTGACCGAACGCGCGACAGATCGGATAGCCGTCGCCGGTGGCACCCGTCTTCGGATAGCTGAGGCCGCCCGTCGCGAGCACCACGCTGGCCGCGGCCAGCGCGCCGCCAGCGCCGTGCACGACGAACCGCTCGCCCGCGCGCTCGACCGTGCGCACCGCGGCTCTAGTCCGGAGTCCGACTCCCGCGTCGATGGACATGCGAACCAGCGCGTCGACGACGTCGCGGGCACGCTGCGACACCGGGAACAGCTTCTCGAGATCCTCCTCGCGCAGCAGCACACCCGCCGCCTCGATGAACTCACGCAGCGCGGCCGGCTGGAACGAACGCAGCGCGTGACGCAGGAAGCGACCGCGGCGCACGCCGTACTGCGACTCGAGATCGCTGCCACTGCGCGTCGTGGTCAGGTTGCAGCGGCCGCCGCCGCTGATGAGGATCTTGAGCCCCGGCCGCTCGTTCTTCTCGAGCAGCACGGTGCGACGACCGCGGCGGGCGGCGGTGATGGCCGCCATGAAGCCGGCGGGTCCGGCGCCGACGACTACGACGTCGACGAGATCCACGGCACGGAGAGCCGAGGCCACCCGCCGATCCGAGGCGACACGGTCGCGCCCGGCAAACGGCGAAGCGGCGGCTACTTCTTCGCGGCCACGGCCTTCGCCGCGCCTGCGTCGGCGGTCTCGGTGATCCGGAGCACCACGCGGCTGCCCACGGGCTCCTGGCGGTTGGCGATGAAGCCCTTGCCGAGCTTCTTCTTCTTGAAGCGACCGCGCGTCGGGCCGCCGTTCTTGCGTCGTGAACGAGCCATGTTGGGTGCGTTTGTTCGGGCGTGGCGGTTCGGGCTAGCGATCGATCACTTCTTCGCGGCCTTGCCGGCCACGGCCTTCTGGGCGGCGTTCTTCACGACGAGGCCCGGCTTGATGTCGACCGCACGGTCGTTCTTCACGGTCTTGCGCAGGACGAGGTAGCCGTTGTTGTGGCCGGGCACCGCGCCGCGGAGGTAGACGAGGTTGCGCGCTTCGTCGATCTTCACGACTTCGAGCCGCTGCACCGTCACCTTCTCCACGCCGTAGTGACCCGCCATGCGCTTGCCGCGCGGGACACCGCTGCTGATCGAGTGCTGACGACCGAGGCCACCGCCGGTGCGGTGGTTCAGCGAGTTGCCGTGCGACGTGGGCTGGCGGCTGAAGCTCCAGCGCTTGATCGTGCCGGCCCAGCCACGGCCCTTGGTCGTGCCGGTGACGTCGACGTGCGACGTCGAACCGAGCAGCGCCACCGTGACCTCGTCGCCGGGCTTCTGCGTCGGAGCCGCGGCGAGCCGGAACTCGCGGACGAAACGCTTGCCCGCCTCGAGGCCGGCCTTCTTCGCGGCGCCGAGTTCGGCCTTCGAAGAGACGCGCGCCGGCTTGTCGTCGAAGCCGAGCTGCACCGCGTAGTAGCCGTCGGCGGCGCGCGGGCGATTCTGGCGGCCGCGCTTCTTGCCGAGGTTCGTGCTGGCGGTGCGGTGACCCTCCGGGTGCTCCGCGGCCGTCGCCATCTTGACCTGGAGGACGCGGCAGGGGCCGGCCTGGACGACGGTCACCGGCACCACGTTGCCGTCGTTGGAGAAGATCTGGGTCATCCCGATCTTCTTGCCGAGGATGCCGAGAGTTGCGCTGCCGAGGCTCATGATCCGTGCTCCGAAGGGCCGTCGGGAACGCGTCACGGACGCGGGCCGGCGGCACGAGGGGCGAACGTTCTACGGACTCGGCCCGGCGCGCGCAAGGGGTCTGTCGGAGTCCGCCCCGTCATCGCACGAACGCGCGCAGGGCCAGCAGCACGAGTCCGGCGAGCACGAATGCCTGCGCCAGGCTCCGCTCCGGGGTTCCGAACGGCGGCAAAGCGCGGTCGGCGGCGGGCAGGGGCGATCGCAGGTCCTGCTCCCCCGCGGCGGCTGCCGGCGACCGGACGGCCAGCGCCGCTCCCGTGCCGTAGGCGCGCACGAACGCCCGGCGCAGCAGCTGGGGAAAGGCGGGCAGGAGCGGCAGGTTGCTGTCCGCGAGCCGGAACGCGAAGTGCACCGACGCGGTCCGCTCGTCGCCGACCACGACGGCCAGCGGGAGCCGTTCGCCGCCGCTGCCCTCGGCCCAGAGGAACGGTTCGCCGCGCGGCAGTGCGGCCGGCAGCGCCGACGCGACGCGCAGTTCGGACAGGTCGAGCCCGACGGACAGCGGGTGGTCGCGATCCCAGTCGACGACGCGCGGTTCGAGTGCATCGCCGAGCGGCGCCGCGGCGTCGTGGCGGGTCCCGAAACACACGGCGCGAACACGCCCCGGTTCGATCGGGGCCGCGCCACCGTCGACGACGAGCATGCCGACCGATTCTCCGGCACGCGCACGAACCACGCTTCCCGCGACTTCCTCCGCGAGGGCCTGCGCCGCAGCCTGCACGAACGGCCCGTTCTCCTCGTCGGACAACACGCCGATCCGCGGCGCCGGCAGCGGCGGCAGGTCGGCGATCCACGCGTCGTCGCCCGGCAACACGTCGCCTGACGCCGCGACGCGCACATCGATCCCACCGCCCTCGGCGCGGCGCTCGACGTCGAACTCGAGCGTCGTCACCGCGCCGTTCGGCAACGACACCGCGCGTTCGACCGGCGCGGCCACCGCACCCGTCGCGCGCACGATGCCAGCGAGCGGCCCGTCCGCGAACGCGACCAGGTCGACCGCGAGCGACAACGTCGGCAGTGGCCAACGGTCGACGACGCGCACGGCGACGATCGCCGCGTTGGGTCCCGGCGCCGGAATGCACGACAACGCCCCCGCGTCGGGCAATCGCACCTGCCCCTGTCCGTCGGTCACCGTCCACACGACCGTGTCGTCGCGCCCGTCGATCGACGCCGCGAGCGCGACGAGGTCGGCGCCGAGCGTTCCCGCCGGCGCCCCGAAGTCCTGCATCGTCTTGGCCGACGCGCCGTGGCGACGCAGGATCGGGCCACCGCAGCGGAGCAGCGTGACCTCGACGTGGGGCGGCAGTGCGGCGAGTCGGTCGCGCACGAGTGAACTCGCAACCTCGAACGCGGGCGCACCCGACGCCGTCCTCGCGCCCGTGCTCGCCGAAGCATCGAACAACACCACGAGCCGCGACGGCCCGGGGCGCCCGACGAGCACCGGCCCCGCGAACGCGACCACCGTCGCAGCGGCGGCGAGCAGCAGCAGCACGACGCGCAGACCGACGCGACGCGGCGGCCGGCGGCGCAGCGACCCGAGCGCCGCCTGCCACTGCGCGAGATGCGGCGTCCACCGCAGTTCGCGCGGCGGCGGCGGCAGAAGCAGCCAGTAGACGATCGGCAGCGCGAGCAGCCAGAGCAGGCGCGACGGCTCGGCCCAGGTCATCGGAGCCCCCAACCGATCGCGTCCTGCCACACCGCCGCACGAAAGTCCGTCGCTTCGGGCGATGCCCATCGTACGAGCGGACAACCGGTCTGCGCGAAGAGACGCGCCTGCCGCCGCGCGAGCAATTCGAGTTCGCGCTGCATGGCCGCCGCGAGTTCGTCGTCGACGGGGACCGCCAGCGACGCGCCGTTCTCCGGATCGATCACCTCGACGTATCCGCGGCGCGGCGCCCCGTGGTCCTCGGGCATCGTGGGCAGCCAGCCGACGACGTCCGCGCCGCGGCGCCGCAGCGCGGCGAGCGGGACCTCGAACGCGCGCGGCTCCGCGAAGTCCGAGATCCAGTGGATTCGCCCGGCGACGCCCCGGCGTGCGAACGTCGCGATCGCGGCGTCGGGCGCGACGTCGGCGACCGGCAGCGCGTCGAGGTGCCGGAGCAGTTCGTCGAGGTCGCCCGCGCCCGCGAACGTGGCCGCTTCCGCGCGCCCCGCCCCGGGCGCGACGATCGTGAGGCCGTCGAGTCGCCGCAGCGCGAGGCCGCCGAGCACTGCCGCGAGACGCAGCGCCGCGAGCCGGCGCGGCGGCGTCCCGGCGAGCAGACTGGCGGACAGGTCGAGCAGGATCGTCAGCGTGCGGCGGTCCTCTTCTTCGAGCAGCTTCACGAACAGCTCACCGGTCCGCGCACACGCGGCCCAATCGATCCGACGCAGATCGTCTCCACACACGTACGGCCGATGGCCGACGAACGTGCCGCTCTGCGCGAGTGCGCGGCTCTGCGCGCGTCGCTGCTCCGTCCGGCCGGTGCGCAGCTTCGGACCGCGGGCGAGCAGGTCGCGCAGCATCGTGCGGAAGCCGGCCGGGAACCGCTCGGGCACGACGGGGAGCGCACGGACGCGCTTCACTTCGCCCGCTCCTGGAGCAGCCGGAAGAAGCGGCGCACCATCGGCTGCTCCTCGGGCGGCACGTTGCGCGCCCGTTGCGCCGCCTCGGCCGCGCGCTCGAAGGTCTCGCGCTGCGAGGGCGGAGGAGCCGCGTCCGGATCGCCGCCGTTGCCGCCGCCGGTTCGCGGTGCTTCGGCGCCGCCGCGTTCGATCTCGGCGGCGAACGTGCGGGCGCGACGTGTCGGACCGTCGCCGACGAACTCGGGAACGACGAACCGCTGCTGGTCGGGCAGCTCGAGCAGGGGAGCCTCCGCAACCGGCGGCTTCACCTCCGGCTCGTCGCCGGTGTCCGGCACGCGCGGTGGCGGCTCTTGCGGTCGTTCGTCGGAGCGTCGCGGCGGCGGCTCCGTCTCCGGAGGTCGATCCCCTTCGCCACCTCGCCGCGGCTCTCCGCCCGCGCCACCACCACCGCCGCTCGACGAACCCGACGGCAGCGGCCGCGAACCGCCGCCGCCGAGCAGGCCCGGCCATGGCGGCTGCAGCCACTCGACGAGCAGCCAGCAGAGCAGCAACAGTACGACGAACGGGAGGAGACGCCGCACACGGCCGAGCCCGCGGCGACCCGCGCGGGCCACCGCGCGCCGCGGAACCGACGGCAATCGTGCCGCGACATCGCGCCGGAGCCACGCCAGCATGGAAGCGTCGGCTCGCGCGTCGGCGCGCCGGTCGAGCCACGTCGACAGTTCGTCGCCGACGACACCGACCTGCACGCCCGGATCTGCGCCCACGAAGAGCAGCCGCGCCGTCGCGGTGTGGCGCGCGCGGAGCGCCGCGCGCAGGGCGGCGATCGCGACGACGACCACGAAGGACGCGGCGACGACCGTGCGATTCGCCGGGAACGCCCACATGACGCCGATGACCGGCAGGGCCACGAGCAACGCCGCGCGCTGCCCGGCTTCGAGGCTCGCGCCGCGAACGTGGCGCCGGCGGAGACGCGCCGCGAACCGGAGCAGTTCACCCTCCGATGCGTCCACGCTGCCTTCGATCACGCTGTCGGGCACGCACCGGATCATGCGCGTTCGGCGCCGCCAAGAAAACGGCCGGAGCGGGAGCTACGAGCCACCGCTCCGGCCTACACGGAAGGAGGAGTGCGGTGGTCATCGACGCGCAGCGCGGACAGCGCCACCGAGAGCCACGCGCGACCGCAGCACCGGCGCGGCTCACGGCCCAGGCCGCATCGCTGCCATCGAGGCGACGCCGTGTGTCCCAGCCGGGGACGGAGCGGTGCGATGGCCTCCAGTCGCGGCACCGCCCGCGTCGCCTACTTGTCCTTCGGCGTCTCCGGCGGCATCTCGTGCGGCGCCTTCGGATCGAACATCGTCTTCTTCACGTCGAGTTCGAACTGCGTGACGAACGCCTGGGGCCACGTCATCAGGAACGCCGACTCCGAGCTCTGGAGGTAGTACTCGTTCTTGCCGTCGACCTTGGCGCCGACCGCGAGCGTGATCGTGCGTTCGTTGGCGCCGTCGCGCACGACGATGGCCATCTCGATCGCCGGCGGTTGCAGCCCGAACGTCTTCAGGTCGCCGGCGCGCTGCAACTGCACCCGGTACTCCTGCACCGACAGGAGACGCAGGCGCTGCACGAACGACTCGATCTCGGACTGGCGCAGCGCTCCGACGTCGACGGGCGGATCCTTCGGCTCCCAGAACGACTTGCCGTCGGGCCGCTCGAACGTGAACGTCGTACCCGCCGTCGCCGTGTTGCGGATCGACAGCCGCCGGATCTTCTCGGGTTCGAGCCGCGCGAGCGTGCGGTCGACCCACCCTTCCTCGGCGACGTCGCGGCGCCACGGACGGTCGTTCTCGTAGAGGATCACGTCCGAGCTGTCCGCCTTGCGCACGTACGTGCCGCGCAGCGTGTCGGTGCCGCCGCCGACCCCGACGTCCTTGCCGACGTACAGTTCGGCGACCACGTTCTTGCCCTGCATGTCGCTGGCCTTGATCAGGAACGCGTGTTCTTCGTCGAGCCCGTACTGCGCCAGCTGTTCGGGCGTGGCCGCGGACTGCACGAGCGTCTCACGGTCGATGCGGATCGTGCGCAGGTGGAGGAACACGTCGTTCTCGACGCGGTCCTTGTTGATCGGGACGCCGGCGCGGTCGCCCGACATCGCCGCGATCTGGAAGCCCTTGTCGGTGCGCTGCAGGAGCACCTGGTCGTACGCGACCTGCTTCTTCTGGTCCGGGTTGCGCGGATCGGCCGGCGGCTGCTCCTTCTTCGGCTGCCTGAGCAGGACGAACCCGACGTTCTCCGCGGTGAACCCGTCGAACAACAACGGGATCGACGCGACGTCGGTGAAGGAGTCCCCGTCCCCGCGCAGCTGGAGCCACGTGGGGACCGCGAGCACCGTCGCGGCAGCGAGCAGCAACACGTTCGCTCTGGCGAGGTTCATGGCGATCAGTTGGGCAAGGAGTCCAGGAAGACGCGCTTCTGCGCGCGGCGCACGAACCACACGACGAGCCCGAACGCGGTCAGGAGGGCGCACGGCAACACCACGTTCAGGCCGCGCAGCCAGTTCGTGCGGCGTCGCAGCGTCTGCTCCGCGACCCGCGCGTCGTTCGCGGCCACTGGCTCGTCCGAGGCGAACTTCAGGGTGCGGTCGACGGGCACGCGAGCCTGCAGGTCGACGAGGTCGCGGTCCTCCGCGAGCCAGTCGAGCGTCTGGAGGAAGAAGACTCCCGCGAGCGCCGACCACGGGCCGCCGGCCTGCCGCATGTCGCCGCGAACGAAGTCGTCGCGCAGGAAGTCGGCGTCACCCACCATCACGATGCGGCCGGGTTTGTCGCCTTTCCGCACCGGAGCGGCCTCGGCGGGAATCGGCGGCGTCTCGGCCTTGCCGGCCTCGGGAGGCGGCGGGCCCTGTTCGCCGGGCTTCGTCGGATCGGCCGGCTTCTGGGCTTCGTCCTTCTTGGCTTCGGCCGCCTTCCGCGCCTCCTCCTCCTTGATCTCCGACGGGCGCTTGGGTCGGTCGCCGTCGGCGAAGAACGACGTGAACGCGCCGCGCACTTCGACCATCAGCGGCGCCTGCATGCGCGGTTCGCTGCGGAAGCGGCCCTTCAGGTTCTGCATGAACTTCTGGTACTGCACCGAGCGCGCCGATGGGTCGCCGCGGCCGAACGGATCCAGGTTCGCCGGCGGATCCTCGGCGAGCACCGCGGGACTCGACTGCATGAGCACTCGGCCGGTGACACCCTCGGGCATGTCCGGTACGCCGCCCGCCTTCTCGCGCAGGCCGACCCAGGTCGGCCAGTAGAGGCCGGGTCCGCGGCCGAGCTGCTTGAACGTCTTGAACAGGAAGTCGTCGGCCGGGAGTCCGGGCCCGAACGTCTTGCGGTACTGGTCCGCCACCGCGGCGTCGACCTTGCCGTCGTCGTCGCGCGCCAGCTGGTCGGCGACCAGGCTCCAGTCGGTCGCGACCGGATGGAAGAAGTACGGATAGGGCGTCCAGCCGAAGCGGGCTCCGAACTGTGTGTTCTCCTGGACCGCGAGGTACTCGAACGGCGCGGTCATCACGTCCCGTGGCGTGTGCGCCTGCTGCACGATGTCCGCGAGCACCTTCGGCTTCCAGTCGATGCCGTAGTGCGCGAGCTGATCGACGAGTTTGCGCGCACTGCCCGGCGCGTCGAGCTGGAACGGAATGCGCGTGAACTGGCGCTGCGGCCCGATCGCATACTCGACCGCATCCGCGAACACGACGAGCGTCCCGCCGCGAACGACGAACTGGTCGATCACGTACTTCTGCCGATCCGTGAGATCGCGCGGGCGGAACAGGAACAGCGTCTCGAGGTCGGCGGGCAGCAGAGGAGAGTCTTCGTCCTTGTAGTTCTGGAACTCGTACCGCTTCGCGATCTGGTCGATCGTTCGCAGCACGTTCCAACCGATGCCGCCAGGGTTCTGCTGCCCAGCCGCCATCACCGGCCACTCCATGAAGCCGAAGCGGTGCTTGGTCTCGGTGATCACTTCCTTGATCGCGGGCGTGATCGTCGCCTCCGCGACGAACGACGACGGCGGCGCGACCATCTCCAGCACCTTGTGCTTGCCGCCGTAGACGAGGCGCACTCCCTGCCAGTGGCGGTCGACGGACAACGACGTCGACGACGTGCTCTTCAGGTCCGCCGGCTTCACGCCGATGCGGCTGCAGCGATCGGCGATCGCCTTGTCCGAGTTCGGGTCGTACCGCTTCAGGACGACCTTGCCCTTGCCGAGCTGCACGAGCTCGTCGAGGAAGTTGTCGAGCACCGCGCGGGTCTCGCGGTAGTTGACGGGCAGTTTGTCCTTCGGACTGAAGTAGGCCTCGACCACGAGGCGCTGGTCGAGCTTCTGGAGGAGGCCGCGCGTAGACGCCGTCAGCGAGTAGATCTTGTCGCTGGTGAGGTCGACGCGGACGCGATGCCTCGTCGCGAGATAGACAACCTGCGCGAGCACACAGAACAGCAGCACGACGTGCACCGCGACGGCGAGCGCGCCGCCGCGCTGCGCCGAGATCCGGAATGGAGCGTGGTTCGACATGGCGGTCACCCCTTCTGCCGCCGTGCCTGCAGCACGAGCGTGTTGGCGTAGAGGAAGAACCCGCAGAAGCAGGCGAAGTAGACGATGTCGCGGGTGTCGATCACGCCGCGCCCGATGCTCTCGAAGTACTTGTAGGGGCTGATGCCGTTCAGGAGGTCGATGCAGACGGCCGGAAGCCACTGGGCCATCAGCTCGATGAGCTGCGGATACCCCAGCATGTAGAGGGCGAGCAGCGTCACCAGCGACACCAGCATCGCGATGATCTGGTCGCGCGTCAGGCTCGACCAGAACATGCCCACCGCGACGAAGCTGCTCGCGAACAACACCGACGCCAGGTACGAACCGAGGATCGGCGTCCAGTCGAGCCGCCCGTAGGCGGCGAGCGTGAGCGGCAGGCCCAGCGTCAGCACGAGCACGAACGCGAGGTAGGCGACCGCCGCCGCGAACTTGCCCAACACGAGCTGCGCGCCCGTGACAGGGAAGGTCATCAAGAGCTCGATGGTGCCCTGCTTGCGCTCTTCCGCCCACGAACGCATGGTCAGCGCCGGCACGAACAGCAGCAGCAGGAACGGCAAGAGTCCGAAGAACGCCTGCATGTTCGCCTGCGCGCCGTTCTGCAGGCTCGAAGCGGACGCGACGAAGAGCAGGATGCCGAGGAAGAGCCCGCCGAACACGTACGCGATCGGCGACAGGAAGTAGCTCCGCAGTTCGCGGCGGAAGATCACGAGGCCTTCACGCATGGGCCACCTCCTTCTCGCTGCCGATCGTGAGTGCGCGGAAGACGTCTTCGAGGCTCGGTCGCTCGCGCTGCAGCTCGAGCATGTCCCAGCCGTTCTTCACGACGAGGCGCGTCAGCGACTCCTCGATCGGCGCACTGCCGGCGCCGACGTCGATGCGGTAGACGACCGCGTCGGGTGACCGCTCGAGCACGGTGACGGGGCAGCCGGGGAGCAGCTCGCCGAGCTGTGACAGCATCTGCGTCTCGGGGCCACGCACGCGCGCCCGCAGCCCACCGAGCGGCTGGCGGGAGACCAGTTCGTCGCGGGTGCCGTCGGCGACGATGTCGCCGCGGTTCACGATGATCACGCGAGAGCAGGACTTCTCGACTTCCTGGAGGTAGTGCGTGCTCAGCACGACGGTGTGCTCGGCGCCGAGGCGCTCGATCAGCTTGCGGACCTCGACGATCTGGTTCGGATCGAGGCCCGACGTCGGCTCGTCGAGAATGAGGACCGGCGGCTCGTGCACGATCGCCTGCGCGAGACCGACGCGCTGGCGATAGCCCTTCGACAGCTCGAGGATGTTCTTGCCCGTGACCCGCTCGAGCGCGCACAGCTCGACCGCGCGCGCGATGGCCGAACGACGCTTGTCGCGCGGCACGCCTCGGATCTCCGCGACGAACATCAGGTAGTCGTCGACGCGCATCTCCGCGTAGAGCGGCGTGCTCTCCGGCAGGTAGCCGATGCGCCGACGCACTTCGAGCGATTGCGCGACGACGTCGAAGCCCGCGACCGACGCCCTGCCGCCGCTCGGCAGCAGGTATCCGGTCAGGATCTTCATCGTGGTCGACTTCCCGGCGCCGTTCGGGCCGAGGAAACCGATCACCTCACCCTTCTGCACCGAGAAGGAGATCCCCTTCAGGGCGCGCGCGAAACCGTAGTTCTTCTCGAGTCGTTCGACCTCGATCATCGGCGACGGGCTCCTCTGTATGCGTGCAATGGCCGCACGGGCGGCTCTTCTCTTCGAGACGGCCTCACTCCTCGAGACGGAACGAGTCGAGGAACTCCTTGTTGCTGTCGGTCTTCATCAGGCGATCGATGAGCAGCGGCATCGCGTCGAGCGCGTTCATCCGCGCGAGCACACGACGGAGCGTGTAGAGCCGCTTCGTGATGTCGGCGCCGAGGAGCAGCTCCTCCTTGCGTGTGCCCGACAACTCGATGTCGATCGCCGGGAAGATGCGGCGCTCGGCGAGCTGGCGGTTCAGCACGAGCTCCATGTTGCCGGTGCCCTTGAACTCTTCGAAGATCACCTGGTCCATTCGCGAACCGGTGTCGACGAGCGTCGTCGCGAGGATCGTCAGCGAGCCGCCTTCTTCGCAGTTGCGAGCCGCGCCGAAGAACTTCTTCGGCACCTCGAGAACCTTCGCTCCGAGACCGCCGGACATCGTCCCGCCGCCGCGGCCGCCGAGGAAGCTGTTGTAGGCGCGCGTGAG
Source organism: Planctomycetota bacterium (assembly GCA_016794565.1). Classification (GTDB taxonomy): domain Bacteria; phylum Planctomycetota; class UBA1135; order UBA1135; family UBA2386; genus JAEUHQ01. Next base: position 71,720 of record JAEUHQ010000196.1, read on the forward strand.
GCGCGTGATCGAGTCGAGCAGGATCACGACGTCGCGCCCCGTCTCGACGAGCCGCTGCGCGCGCTTCAGGCAGATCTCGCTGACCGCGATGTGGTGCTTCGGGCCTTCGTCGAGCGTCGACACGAGCACTTCGCGGTTCGGCCCTTCGACGCTGCGCTTCCAGCCGGTCGCTTCCTCGGGCCGCTCGTCGATCAGCAGCACCATCATGTGGACGTCGGGGTAGAGCGACGCGATGGCGTGGCAGATCTTCTGCATCAGCACGGTCTTGCCGGACCGAGGCGGCGCCACGACGAGACCGCGCTGGCCGCGGCCGATCGGACACAGCAGGTCGACGATGCGCAGGCTGACGTCGTCGTCGCCCGGCGCGAGCACGAACATCGGCTCGGGGTCGACGACCGTGAGTTCGCGGAACGCGCGCAGCTCGCGCCGTTCGGCGGGCGGCAGCCCGTCGACTTCGCTGATCTCGGCGAGCGTGTAGCGCTGCGGGCCGCGGTTTGGCAAACCCGCGCGGCCGACGATCTCGCTGCCTTCCTGCAGGCGGTGCGCGCGGATCAGACTCGACGGCACGAACACGTCGCCGTTCGGGATGCTGTCCGCCATGTAGTTGCACGACTTCTTGCGCAACCAGCCGTTGCCTTCCTTCGTGTACTCGAGCAGGCCGACGGTCTCTTCCGTGGGGCCGTCGACGAGAGGACGGAAGTCCCCGCCGCCGCCATTGCCACCACCGCCATTCTGGGGTCCGTCGAACGGGGCGTCGCTCGGCCCGCCGCCGAAACCGCCGCCGCCATTGCCGCCGCCGTAGTTGCCGCCGAAGTTGCCACCGCCGCCCCCGCCCCCGCCGCCACCACCACCGCCCCCGCGACGACGGCGCCGACGACGTCCGCCGCGCCAACGCTTGCGCTCGGGTCCGCCGTGGTCCGGCGCCGCATCCATGCCACTCGAGAAATCGTTCTCACTGACGCTCATGCGCTGCATTCCCACCGGGCAGCATTCACTCCCGGTTCTTGCCTCCGTCGTCGACACCACACCGCTCCGGTCGGAAACGACCGGCAGCCGGCGGGGCGCGCACGAGCGGAGATGTGTGGCGACGGCCACTCCGCCAGCCTGCGGGGGCTGGAGCCGGAGCGCGTTTCGCCCATTGCTCGGCGGCGCCGCGAGGGCACGGTGCGCCGGTCGAGTCCGACCGCGAACCGCTTCGCGACGATCACCCATTCCAACATCTGCTTCCCGCACCGAGCCCCGCGCGTGCGCGCGGTCGATGCGGGTCGCACGACTCCGGGAAACCACCCGGTGCCGCGCTACGGCGTCGGGTCCGGCGTTCGCGGTGTGCACCGCGGCGGCAAGACCTCGCCGCCCGCCCGCCAAAGCACCAGCTCCCTCCACGAGAACGTGTGCCCGAGCCCGGGTGCCGGACTCAGACCGGCGCTGGACTCGAAACCGGCAATTCCGGTTGCGGGCGAGGTTCGCCAGTCGGCTGTAGACAGCACGACCGTCGATGGCGCGGTAGGGTAGCGACGGCTCCGACGGCACGCAAGCGACGACACGTCTTTCTGCCGGCGCGGGCATCCGCGATGCGGCGCGGCGTTGCTCCGCGCAGGCGAGTGCGCTATCCACGGCCCCGCTGCGAACGGCGGTTGGCCCTCAACTCGAAGCGCCCGAAACCCGAAAGGACCGCAGCCGGGGACACCCCCCGACCACGACCGGAACACGCACGATGCCGAACCCATTCGATCTGGATCCCCGCCGTCTCCGCCCCGACGACGACGACGACGACGACCACGATGGCCCCTGCGACCACGGCGACAAGGAGCGCGGCGGCGGTGCTGGCCCCTACGAGAAGGCGCTGCTCGACGCGCGCACGCTGCTCTTCAGCGGCCCGGTCGACGACAAGATGCTGAAGGAGGCGACGATCCGCTGCCTTGCGATGGAGCAGAAGGATGCGAAGAAGCCGATCACGGCGTTCATCAATTCGCCGGGCGGCAGCGCCGACGCGGGGTTCGCGATCTACGACCTGCTCCGCTTCATCAAGCCGCCGGTGATCACCGTCGTGAACGGCCTCTGCGCGTCGGCGGGCATCCTGATCCACCTCGCTGCGGACAAGAAGCGCCGCTTCTGCCTCTCCGAGAGCCGCTTCATGATCCATCAGCCGTCGACGATGGGCCGCGGCACCGCGAGCGATCTGGACATCACGGCGAAGGAGATCCTGAAGCTGCGCGACCGCTACAACCGCATCATCGCGGAGCAGTGCAACAAGACGCCGGAGCAGGTGCTCGAGGCCGCGCGCCGCGACTTCTGGCTCGATGCCGGCCAGGCGCTGGAGTACGGCCTCGTGAGCAAGGTCGTGAAGAAGCGCGACGAACTGCCGGAGTGAGCAGCGACCGTTCGCCGCGACGCGAGCGTGCGGCCGGGGCTTGAACCCCTGCCGCACGTCGTCGTTTGATGGCGGCATGTTCCGCCGCGGCACGCTCCTCGCCCTCCTCAGCGCGACCGCTGCCGGGCAGCAGGCGGCGAGCGGACTCACGGTCGTGCTGCGCGATCAGAACATGAACGCCGTGGCCGGTGCCCACGGCCGAATCGTGCAACGCCCCGCGTTCGTCTATCCGGCGCTCGCCGACTTCCACGGTCTCGCGCGCCCGACGGACACCACGGCCGCCCGCACGGTCGTCGCCACGAGCGACGCCGGCGGCACGATGCGCTTCGCCCGGGGCACCGTCGACGATGCACCCGGCGCCGGGTCCGGCCTCGTGTGGACCGATTCCGGTCTCGGGGCACTCGTGACGGACCTCCAGCCTTCGCGACCGCAGAGGCTCGCGCTCGAACCGATGGCGAGCGTCACCACGTCGACCGGTTCGGAAGAACTCGAAGTGTTCGCGCGCGCGGTGCTGCCGAGCGGGCGCACGGTGATCCCGACCCTCGACCCGGGGCGCGAGGTCCGGATCCCCGCCGGCGCGTGGGAACTCTGGGTCCGTCGGGACGACGAGTGGGTGTGGTTGCGCCGCGCGATCGCACCGGGCCAGCGCCTCGAAGTGGCGTTCGCTGGCACACCGCACCGCGTGATCGCCGCACCGGACACCGTGCTGCTCCGACCGGACGGCCGCGCCGACGTCGCCTTCGGCGCCGAATCCGTGCTGTGGGGCGACGCAGCGAATGCGCCCCTCGTCGCGCTCCGGCGCGGCGTCGTGTCGGGACCGTGGGTGATTCCACCGTCGGCGACGTCGCCGTCGACCTGGCCCCGCGGCGACCAGCCGTCGATCGTCACCGTCGCGACGAGCGGCGCGATCGGATCGCGGGTGTTCGGAGTCCGTCGCACCGACAACGGCTACCGGGTGTTCGGCGCCGCCACCGTCGCGTCGCCCGTCGACGGTGAACTCGCGACCTTCGCGATGCCCTCGCCACCGCCGGGAGACACGTGGCTCCTGTTCGTGGCCGACGAACTGGCGCCGCGCGCAGCGCCGTGGAACGGCACGCCCCGCGTGCTGCCCGACACGGCGGACGGAGTCCCCCTCCGCGTCGAAGTGCGCGACGACAACGGCGACCCGTGCGTCGACGTCGCCCTCGAATACGAACCCGTCGGCATGGCGCCTGCCGCGGTCGCCGGGCACACCGACGGCCGCGGCGTCGCCCGCCTCGGCCGCGTGCTCGGACCGGGCGTGCTGCGCGTGTGCGACGAGCGCTACGAGAACGCGAGCTTCGACCTCGACACGGTCCCCGTCGGCGGGCTGTCGGTACGCGCCGAACCCGGGCACGAAGTGCGCGGCATCGCGCGCTGGCCCGACGGGGCGCCGGTCGCCGGGGCGGTCGTCACGCTGCGCGACGCCTCAGGAGTGCTGCGTCCGTCGCAACGCGCCGTCGTGAGCGGTGACGACGGCTCGTTCGTGTTCGCGGGTCTGCCCGCGAACCGCCCCCTCGTGCTGTTCGCCTCCATCGAGCGCGACCACCGCACATGGTCGACGAAGATCGATCGCGCCCTCGCGGGCCGCGCGCCGTTCGAGCTGGAGCTGCGCAACGAGGATCCGGACCTCGGTCCGCGCGACGACCAGCGCCGCTGATCGCCTCGCCGCGACGTCCTGCGCCCCTTCTGCCGCGGATGGCCGCCGCCCTCACTCCCACTCGATGGTCGCGGGCGGCTTGCTCGAGATGTCGAGGCAGACACGGGAGAATCCCCTGACCTCGTTGAGGATCCGGTTGCCGATGCGCTTCAGGACGTCCACCGGCAGCAGTTCCCAATCCGCGGTCATCGCGTCCTGGCTGCTGACGATGCGCAGCACGCAGACGTCCTCGTAGACGCGGGCATCGCCCTTCACCCCGACGGACTTCTGCGGCAGGTAGACCGCGAACCACTGCCACAGCTTCGTGTGCAAGCCGCGCTGCTCGACCTCTTCGCGCACGATGCGGTCGGCGAAGCGCAGCGGCTCGAGCTTCTCTCGGGTGACCTCGCCGAGGCACCGCACCGCGAGGCCGGGCCCGGGGAACGGCTGACGATCGACGAGCGAACTCGGCAGTCCGAGTTCGCGGCCGAGCGCACGCACTTCGTCCTTGAACAGGTCGCGCAACGGCTCGACCAGCGTCATGTCGAGGTCCTTCGGCAGGCCACCGACGTTGTGGTGGCTCTTGATCGTCGACGTGGCACCCCCGTGCGCGGCGACCGACTCGATCACGTCCGGATAGAGCGTGCCCTGGCCGAGGAACTTCGCGTCGCGCTTGTGCTTCGCCTTCTCGCGGAACACCTCCACGAACACCCGTCCGATGATCTTCCGCTTCTGCTCGGGGTCGGAGACTCCCTTCAGCTCGCCGAGGAAGCGCTCGCTCGCATCGACCACCTCCAGGTCCATGCGGTACTGGTCGCGAAACAGCGCTTCGACGCCCTCGCGCTCGCCGGAGCGCAGCAGGCCGTTGTCGACGAACACACAGTGGAGGCGCGGGCCGATCGCGCGGTGGATCAGCACCGCCGCAACCGAGCTGTCGACGCCGCCGGACAACCCCATCACGACCTCACCGCGATCGCCGACGAGCTCGCGAACCGCGCGCACTTTCGTCTCGGCGAGATTGCCCGGATTCCAGTCGGTGCGGCACTTCGCGATGTCGAGCACGAAGTTCTTCAGGATCGTGCCACCGTCCTCGGTGTGCGCGACCTCGGGGTGGAACTGCAAACCGAAGAAGCGACGCTGGCGATCCCCCACCACGGCGAAGGGACACGGCTGGCTCTTCGCGAGCACGGCGAACCCCGGCCCGAGGCGCGCGACCTTGTCGCCGTGCGACATCCAGACGGTGCCGTCCTGCCGCACACCGGCGAGCAGATCCCTGCCGTCCTGGACGTGCAGCTCCGTGCGACCGTACTCGGCACCCTCCTTCGCCGGCGTGACTTCACCGCCGGTGTGCTGCGCCATCCACTGGAGTCCGTAGCAGATGCCGAGCACCGGCACTCCCTGCTCGAGGATCTTCGGATCGAGCGCGGGTGCGTCGTGCTCGTAGACGGAGCGCGGACCGCCGCTCAGGATCACGGCCGTCGGGCGCATGTGCGCGAACGTGAACATCGCTCGCTCGGGCACGGTGATACGCGAATAGACGCCGAGCTCGCGCACGCGGCGCGCGATCAGCTGACAGTACTGGGCGCCGAAGTCGACGATCAGGACACCGCCCTTCGGACCCTCGCTCGCGTTCGGTTCGCTCATGCTTCGCCGCTGTAGTTCGGCGCTTCCTTCGTGATCTGGATGTCGTGCGGATGGGACTCGCGAAGGCCGGCCGAAGTGACGCGGAGGAACTTCGCCTTCGCGGACAGTTCGGCGAGAGTGCGCGCGCCGTTGTAGCCCATGCCCGAGCGCAGGCCGCCCGCGAGCTGGTACACGAAGTCGGCGACCGGCCCCTTGTAGGGCACCATGCCCTCGACGCCTTCGGGAACGAACTTCATGCGCTCCTTCACGTCGCCCTGCGCGTAGCGATCGGCGGAGCCCTGCTCCATCGCGCCGAGCGAACCCATGCCGCGCACCGACTTGAACGAACGCCCGCGGTAGAGAATCGTCTCGCCCGGCGACTCGTCGGTGCCGGCCAGCAGCGATCCGAGCATCACGCTCGACGCGCCGGCCGCCAGCGCCTTCACGATGTCGCCGGACTGGCGGACACCGCCGTCGGCGATCACGGGCACCTGGGCCGGACCGCACGCACGGACGGCGTCGAGCACCGCGGTCAGCTGCGGCACGCCGCAGCCGGTCACGATGCGCGTCGTGCAGATGGAGCCGGGCCCGATGCCGACCTTGACACCGTCGGCGCCCGCGTCGACGAGCGCCTTCGCTCCGTCGTAGGTGCCGACGTTGCCCGCCACGACCGCGATCGGGCACGCCTTCTTGATGGCGCGCACCGTGTCGATCACGTTCTTGCTGTGCCCGTGCGCAGTGTCGACGACGACGACGTCGCAGCCCGCCTCGAGCAGCTTGCCGACGCGGTCGAGGTCGTGCACGCCAACTGCCGCGCCGACGAGCAGCCGGCCGCGAGCGTCGCGCGCCGCGTGCGGGAACTCCTCGGTGCCGCGAATGTCGCGCATCGTGATGAGGCCGGCGAGGGTGCCGTCGGGCTGCACGAGGATCAGCTTCTCGACCTTGTTGCGGCGCAGGATCTGGCGCGCCTGGTCGAGCGTCGTGTTCGGCGCCGCCTTCACGAGGTTCTGCGCCGTCATCACGGTGCCGACCTTCGTGTCGCGCGCGTCGACGAAACGGAGATCGCGATGCGTGAGGATGCCGACGACCACGCGGCGGCCGTCGACGACCGGCAGGCCGCTGATCTTGTGCGTCTGCATCAGGTCCTTCGCCTTGCCGACCGTGTCGTCGGGTGAGAGGGCGACGGGATCCTGGATGACGCCGTTCGCGGAGCGCTTCACCTTGTCGACTTCGCCGACCTGGCGATCGACGGTCAGGTTCTTGTGCACGATGCCGATCCCGCCCTGCTGCGCGAGGGCCACGGCCATGCGCCATTCGGTGACCGTGTCCATCGCGGCGCTCGCGACCGGAACCTGCAGCGGCACGCCGCGGCAGAACATCGTGCGCGTGTCGACGTCGCGCGGCAGAGCCGATGCCATCTGCGGCACCAGGAGGACGTCGTCGTAGGTGAGGCCTTCGCCGAGGAACTCTGCCAAGCTGCTTTCTCCGGAAGTGGCGGGAAAGCGTTGGGAGCCTAGCGGCGGGCCCGACGGCGCGCCACCCGCGAACTCACATCTCGGTGGCCGCGATCGACCGGAGCGACAGGTTGCCGCTGCTCGACTGCAGCGACACGGTGCGCCCCCCGTTGCCGACGGTGCCCTTCAACGCCCCGCTGCGGCGGCGCCCGGCAGGCAGGTCGATGGGCAGTTCGCAGCCGATCTCGCCGTGGCGGGTCGAAGCCACCAGCTGGCACCCGAACCCAGGCGGCACCTGGAGGACGACGTCGCCGTAGCCGGACGAGAGCTCCCAGTCGACCAGGTTCGTGCTGCCTTCGAGGGCGCGCGCCGTGACGCGGCCGGACGACGACTTCGCGGCGAGCCCGGTGAGCACTCCCTCGACGACGACCTGGCCGTACTGGCTGCGCGCGTTGACCGCGCCGTGCATCCCGATGACGTCGATGTCCCCGCTGCGCGTCGCGGCGCGCAGGTCGCCGTCGGCGCCCGAGACCGAGACCGCGCCGTAGTGTGTGTCGAGTTCCATGGTGCCGACCCGGGCGCCGACGACCACGACGTCGCCCGACTTGCTCGCAGCACGCACGGCCGGGGCCGCGATGTCCTCGAGGCGAACGGACCCGTAGCCGCTCTCTGCCGAGACATCGCCGTCCGTCGCGTGGCGCACGACCACGTCGCCCGAATCCGATCTCGCCGCCACGTCCCCAGCCACGTGTTCGAGCGACACGCCACCGTAACGGGTCTCGACGCGGCAGGGACCGAACGGTCCCGCCCCCACGATGTCGCCGCTCCTGGTGTCGACGCGCAGCTCGACCCCTTCGGGGACGGTGATCGCGAGATCGACCATGGCGCCGAGCGAGAGCCGCGCGTCCGCGTCGTGAACCCGCGTCGGCTCACCGGCCACACTCACGCGCACGGTGCGCCCCGCGCGTTCGACGGCCACCGAGTAGGCGGCGGCCACGCGCGCCGCTTCCTCGTCGCTGCGGCCGCCCGCGCGGATCGTCGCGACGACGCCCGGAGAAGCGTCACGGCGGGTGCGAACTTCGACATTCCCGTACGTGACCGAGACTTCGAGCAGTTCGCCGGTGGCGATGTCGAGCACCGTCGTCTCCGTTCGCTCGGCGTCGACGCCGCCGGAGAGGTGACCGAACACGGTCGAGCGGCGGCTCGAATGGCAGGCTGCGGCGGCGGCGAGGACGACGACGAAGGTGAGGCGCGCGGTGGTCATGGCGAAGGCGCGGAGCGTAGCGCGGCACGACCGTTCCGGGCATCGCCTCCCCGCCGACGGCAGATCAGCGGCGATGGAAGCGCGCGGCAACGGGATCGTGCCCGCGGGTAACCGCGACCTCGGGCCGATTCGCGGCGAGGTGCTGCAGGATGGGCCAGCAGTCCGCCGGGTCGGCGCCCACCGCGACCGCAACGGCGCGCACGTCGACCGGCGCCGTACCGAGCGCGGCGAGCAGCTTGTGCTGGAGGTCCAGCACCCGCGCGGCGGCCTTCTTGCCGGCCTCAACCCCGGGCTGGTGGTACGCGTTGACGTCGACGAGTTCCGCGTAGAGGGCGACCGTGCGTTCGAACAGCGCGACGAGGGCTCCGAGAACGCGTTCGTCGATGCGGTCGACGCACAGTGTCGCCGATGCACGCCCCTTGTCGAACAGTGCCGCGCGAGTGCCCTGCCAGAAGCCGTCGAGGAAGTCCCCGGACGTCGCCCCGGGTTCGACTTCGAACACCCCCTCGGCGCGGTCCTGCAGGACCCGCACGAAGACCGCGAAGAAGTCGTGGCGGCCGTCGCGCAACTGCTGCACGTACGCGTGCTGGTCGGTCGAGCCCTTGTTGCCGTACACGGCGATGCCCTGGTTCACGACCTTGCCCTTCCGGTCGTGCTCCTTGCCCAGAGACTCCATCACGAGCTGCTGAAGATAGCGCGACAGCAGCACCAGCCGGTCCTTGTACGGGAGCACGACCATCGCCCGCTCGCCGCGCCCCTTGCCTTCGTGGTGCCAGAACGCAGCCAGCATGGCCGCGGGGTTCTGCCACGGATCCACGCGCCGCGTCGCGTCGTCCATCGCCGCAGCGCCGGCCAGGAACGCACGCACGTCCATGCCGATCAGGGCTCCCGGCAGAAGGCCCACCGCGGAGGTGATCGACGTGCGTCCGCCCACCCAATCCCACATGGGGAACGTCGACAGCCACCCCTCCTTCGTCGCACGCTGGTGCAGCGCCGAGCCGGGTGTGGTCACCGCGACGGCTCGCGGCGCGAACGCGAGCCCCTGGCCGCGACAGGCCCGCTCCACCTCCAGCATCCCGTTGCGCGTCTCCGGCGTGCCGCCCGACTTGCTGATGACGATCACGAGCGCATCCTGCAGCGATCCCAGGTGCTCGAGTGCGAGGTCGATGCCGTCCGGGTCGGTGTTGTCGAGTACGCACAACGACATCGGCGAGTCGATCCGTGCGAACGCGCCGTCGAGCAGCATCGGCCCGAGCGCGCTGCCGCCGATGCCGCACAGCACGACCTTCGTGAACGCGCCGCCCTCCGGCGGAGCGAGGCGTCCGCTGTGCACCGCCTGCGCGAACGACTCGATGCTCGCGATGGTGCGCACGATCTCCTCCTCGAAATCCGGCGAAGGCGCGAGGCCCGGTGCGCGCAGCCAGAAGTGGCCGACCATGCGCTTCTCGTCCGCGTTGGCGATCGCACCGCCTTCGAGCTTCGTCATCGCGTCGAGTGCGCGTTCGAGCGGCGCACGAAGGGACTCCACGTCGCTCTCTGCGAGCGCGCCGTGCCCGAGATCGAGCTCGACGAACGGATCCTCGAGCACGCTGCGGAACCGGAGATAGCGGGCGAAACGATCGGCGTGGCTTTGGTTCGGCATGGAGAGCTCCCGTCGATCGATGGTAGTCTCGCCCCATGGAACGCTCCACGGCGATCCTGATCGCGCTGGTCGCGTACTTCGTCGGACTGCTCGCGCTCGGTGCCTTGGCGCGCACGAGGACCCACGACTCCGCCGGCTTCTATCTCGGCGGCAGGACGCTCGGCCCGTGGGTGGCGGCGCTCGCGGCGAACGCGAGCTCGTCCTCCGCCTGGAGCCTCGTCGGCACGAGCGGCTTCGCGTACCTGCACGGTCTGCCCGCGCTGTGGCTCCTGCCGGGATGCGTCGGCGGCTTCGTGCTGAACTGGATGGTCGTCGCGCCGCGCCTGCGAGCGGCGACCGGAGATGCGGTGACGCTGACCGACTTCCTCGCCGGGCCACCGGGAACGCCCTGGCGCCGGCCGATCGTGTGGGTCTCGTCGCTCCTGACGCTCGCTTCGCTCCTCGTCTACATCGCCGCGCAGATGCAGGCCGCGGGTGCCGCGTTCGCGCACGCGTTCCCGCTGTCGGCCGGACTCGGCGTCGTGCTCGGCGCGGTCGTCACCATCGCGTACACGCTGCTCGGCGGCTACCTGGCGGCGAGCATCACCGACACGCTCCAGGGTCTGTTGATGGCCGGCGTCGCAGTCGTGGTGCCCGTTGCGGCGGTCGCGCATCTCGGCGGCTTCGGAGAACTGTTCGCGGCGCTCGAACACACGGCGGGCCCGGACCACCTGTCCGTGGTCGGTGGGCGCGAGGGGTTCCTCGCGATCGGATTCGCGGCGGGCCTGTGCGGCATCGGACTCGGCTACCCCGGTCAGCCGCACGCCGTGAACAAGTTCATGGGGATGGCGCCGGGCGCTTCGATGCGCATTGCGCGGACCGTCGGCATCGGATGGGCCGTCCTGCTCTACTGCGGAATGATCGTGCTCGGCTGGGCGGCACGCGCGGCGTGGCAACTGCCAGCCGGCCAGAACGAGGACGTGCTCTACGTCGCGAGCGGCAAGCTCTTCCCGCCGCTCCTCGACGGGATCGTGCTCGCGTCGATCCTCGCGGCCATCATGTCCACCGTCGACAGCCAGCTGCTCGTGTGCGCGAGCTGCGTGACACACGACCTGCGCCCGTCGGCCCGCGGCGACAAGCGCATGCTCGCGCAGGCACGCACGACCGTGCTTCTGATCGGCGCCGGCGCGACCGTTGCGGCGCTGTTCCTGCCGAAGAACGTCTTCGACAACGTGCTCTTCGCCTGGGCGGCGCTCGGGTCGGCATTCGGTCCGCTGCTGATCGTGCGTCTCTGCCGTGGCAGCGTCGCGCCGGCCTGGGCACTCGGTTCGATCGTCGCGGGCGGCGCCCTTGCCATCGCGGGCTCGTATGCGGACCGATGGATCGACGGGCTCGACCGACGTTTCGCCGCCGGTGTCCTGTCGTGGGGTGTTTCGGGATTGCTGGCCTGGGTCGGTAGTCGGCGCAATCACTGCAACTAGTGGGCGGTCACGAACTGCCGATATGCGGTACGTGACCTCGACCTCGACCGGAGCCAAACGCGGCTACCTCGTCTTCGGGCAGCCTCTCCTCGAGGCGCCGGAGATCGAGGAAGTGCTCGCCTCCATGCGCACGGCATGGCTCGGGACCGGACCGAAGGCCGCGGAGTTCGAGCGGCGAATCGCGGCCTACAAGGGCGTCCCCCACGCCGTCGCACTCAACTCCTGCACCGCGGGACTGCACCTGTCGTGCTTGGTGCTCGGGCTGCAGCCCGGCGACGAAGTCATCACGACGCCGATGACGTTCTGCGCGACGATCAACGCGATCGTCCACGCCGGCGCGACGCCCGTGCTCGCCGACGTCGATCCGGTGACGATGAACGTCGATCCGGAGCAGGTTCGCCGCCGCATCACGCGCCGGACGCGCGCCCTGCTCCCGGTGCACTTCGCGGGTCGAGCGGCGGCGATGGACGAACTCATGGCGATCGCGCGCCAGCACGACCTCCGCGTGATCGAAGACTGCGCCCACGCCATCGAGACGGAGTACCGCGGACAGAAGGTCGGGACGATCGGCGACCTCGGCGTCCTCAGCTTCTACTCGACGAAGAACATCGTCTGCGGCGAAGGCGGCGTGGTCCTGACGAAGGACGCCGACCTAGCGCGCCGCACCAAGACGCTCGGGCTGCACGGCATGTCGCACGACGCCTGGAAGCGCTTCTCGGACGACGGCTACCGGCAGTACGACGTCGAGGAGATCGGCTTCAAGTACAACATGATGGACCTGCAGGCGGCGATCGGGATGCACCAGATCCTGCGCGTCGAACGGTATTGGCAACGCCGCCTCGTCATCTGGGACCGCTACATGCGTGAGCTCGCGGACCTGCCGATCGGGCTGCCCGCCCCGTTCGCCGCCGAAGAACGGCACGCGCTGCACCTCTTCACCGTCCAGATCGACCGGGCCGTCTGTGGTCGCGACCGCGACACCGTGATGCGCCTCATGCACGAGCAGAAGATCGGGACCGGTGTGCACTACCGATCGATCCCGAACATGACGGCCTATCGCGAACGCTTCGGCTGGCGCGCCGAGGACTACCCGGCCGCGGCGAAGATCGGGGAGAACACTCTGTCGTTGCCGCTCTCACCGCGGCTCGACGACGACGACGTGTCGCGGGTGATCGCTGCGCTGCGCCGTGCCGTCGGCGCATCGTGAGCCTGCGCGAAACGACGCTGCCAACGGCCGTTCGTGGCCCGACCCGAGGGTAGTCCCGCACTCCCAGGACCACGGCAAGGTCGGCCCCCGGCCGTGCCGATAGGCTGTGCGTGGGACGCGAGGGAAGGAACGAACCGCCGGCTCCGGGGGCGCCCGACGTCGCTCGAGGACTCGCCGCGTCACTCGTCACCGCGCTGAAGAACCTCGCCATCTACCCCGCGAGTCATCCGCGGGTCGCGACGGCGGCGCGCGAGTTCGTCGAGCACCTTCGCCATCATTGCGGCGATCGACGGTCGTGCCGCCTCGTCGCACGCGGCGACGGACTGCTGCTGGATCAATGCCGCGTCGGCGGCGACGACGTCGGCGTGGCGTGGCTCGTGCAACGCCTCCGCGATGCCGGGTTGCGCGGCGTCGAACTCGAGAACGAGTGCAGCCACGACGACGTCCTGGCGTTCGCGACTGCGCTGAACCAGGCGCGCTCCCGCAGCGGCACCAAGTTCACCGCGCTCTGGAATCAGGGGACGTCGCGCGTCGTGCCCCTGCCGCTCGTGTATCAGGGCCACCACGACCCGAACGCTCCCGGTCCGGACGCTGCCGGCGGCGCAGGCGACCCGACCGCCGCTGCGACGAGCACACCACCGAACGACCCGGGCGACACGAGTGTGCGCGGCCTGATCGCCAGGATGGCCGGAACCGCCGCGGTGCAGGAACGCCTTCGTTCGATCGAGACGCACGCACGGGGCGACGATGTCGACGACAGGAAGCAGCTCGACCTGTTCGAGCTCATCCGCGACCTGCTGCCCGCGGACGTCGCGAGCAACCCGGCACTGATCGAGGACGTGGTCCACAAGGTGCTCGGTCGCGTCGACGAGTCGATGCAAGAACTCGTGCGCAGGAAGGCCAAGGTGAAGGGCGCCGACCTGCTGCGCAAGGCGCTCGGCGTCGCGCGCAAGTACTTCCAGACTTCGGCGCCGAGCCAGCCCGCTCCGACCGGGCTGCCGAGCGGCCGACCCGAGGACGACAAGATCACCGCGGACCTCGACATGCTCCTGCAGGAGATCGAGGCACTGCCGAGCACGGCCGGCCTGTGGCTGCCCGGCGCCGCGGAGATGGCGAGCGCGAAGCACCTCGTGGCGCGCGAAGTGCTGGGCGTCTGCCTGCACGGAGTCGCGACCTCGTCTTCCTCCGTGGCGATCGACCGCCTCCGCACTCGGCTCGAAGCCGCGCGCGTCAACGTGCTCGCGGAGGTCGCCGACCTGATCGCGGTGTACGCCGGCCCGGCTGCCGACGGCGCCGGTGTCAGCGCCGCAGTGCGCACCCTGGTGATCGCGACCCTCGTCGAGGCCGGTCACGTCGACTTCGTGCGCAGCCGCGGCTACGTCGACACCGGCTTCGTGTCGGGCACGTTCCCCGACTCCATGCCGCTCGCGGCGAAGGTCCTCGGCAGCGACGAAGCCGGGCAGCGGGTGCTGCGCGAGGCGCTCGCGCGAGTCGCTCCCATGATCGACGCCGGCGGAGAAGCGGCGATCGCGGCCTCGGGCATCCTCGCCGAACCCACCGTGGTGCGCGCGCTCTTCCAGACCGGGGGCCCCGACGCGGGGGCTCTGCTCGTGCAAGCGGCCGCGAGAGCGCTGCCCGCCATGCGGCAGGTGCTGCGCGACCACCTTCGTACGCTCCCGCTCCCGCCGGCCGAGGCGGCCGTCGTGCACTCGTACGACCAGGCCGAGCTGCTCCCGCGCGACTACCTGGCGCAACTGCTCGGCGCGCTCGCCAATCGCAGGTTCGACGCCACACTGCGCGCAGCGAGCGGTGAGCTGCTGCGCCGACGGGTCCAGTTGCCGCCCGACTCGCTCTCTCCCGAAGCCAGACTCGCAGCGATCTCGAACCTGATCCACGCACCCGGCACGGAGACGCGGCGGCTCCTCCAGCGGCTCGCCGGCGATCGCCTGTTGCCTTCCCTGTCCGCGAGAGTGCGCGCCGTGCGGAAGGCGGCGCGCGCCACGCTGACTGCTCTCGACGAGATCTCGCCACCATGACCGCGATCGACACACCCATCGATGTCGTCACCGAGGCGACCCTGCTCGTCGACGGAATCGTCGCCGCGCTGGTGAATGCGCGCATCTACGCCGCCACGCACCCGCGGGTCCTCGACTCGATCGCGAAGGTCCAGGGGTCGATCGCCGGGATCGCCGAGGCGTCGCGACAGGACGCCGTGCGCATCGCCTGCACCGACGGGCTCATCGTGTTCCAGCAGCAACCGCTGCTCGGGGCGAGCATCGGCGCCGCGCGCCTGCTGTCGCTCGTCGGCCAGTGGGGCGCGGGCGGTATCGAGTTCGCTTCCGACGTCGCGCGCAACGAACTGGAGGAGATGTTCGTCGCGATCGCCGCCCGCCCGGCACCCGGCGAGAACTACTCCCACCTGAACCAGCGGCTCGAGACGCGTCACTGCCGCCGTGTCCGCCTGCTGCCGCCGTACGTCGAGGGATCCTGCCGGCCCGATGGCGCCGCCCCCACGGCGCTGCCGGCGAAAGCGCCGAAGATCGAGGTCGGTCTGCACTCCTACCAGACCGTCGTCGACCTGCTCCAGAACGTGACCGTCTCCGTGTGCCGCGGCGGCCGCATCGACTTCGCGCCGGTGCAGGCACAGGCCGAGGCGCTGCTGAACCACCTGGAGACCAAGGACGAACCGTTGCTCAGTCTGGCGCGCCAGGACCAGTACGACGCGTTCACGTTCGGGCATTCGCTGCGCGTCGCGATCCTCGCGATGAACTTCGCGCGCGCGCTGACCACCGAGCGGGAACTGCTCATCCGCATCGGGACCGCGGCCCTCCTGCACGACGTCGGCAAGTCGCTGATCCCGTTCGAGATCCTCCACTCGACGAAGGTCCTCACGCCAGAGGAGCGACAGCAGATGAACCGGCACGCCGAACTCGGCGCCGAGTGCCTGCTCGACCACGACGACTCCGATCCGCTGGCGATCGCGTCCGCATTCGGCCATCACCGTTCGCCGGACGGCAGCGGCTACCCGCGCACGACCCACTGCCACGACGTCGCGATGGTGACGAGCATCGTGAAGATCTGCGACGTGTTCGAGGCCCTCACCGCCGCGCGGCCCTACAAGCAGCCGATGTCGCCGATTCGCGCGTACCGCGTGATGCTCGCCATGGGCGACAGGCTCGACCGCAAGCTGCTGCGCAAGTTCATCGAGGTGAACGGCATCTACCCCGTGGGCCAGCTGGTCGAACTCGACACCGGCGAAGTCGCGGTCGTGCGAGGGGCCAGCCGCGACCGCCTGCGGCCGATCGTCGAGATCATCGAGAGCGACGTGAGCCCGGATCTCGTCGACGAAGGGCAACAGCTGATCGACCTTTCCGACCTCGTCTGCTCCGAAGCGCGCTCGATTCTGCGCGAACTCACGCCCGACGAGGCTCGGACCGCATCGGCTCGAGACAAGAAGCCCGGCCCGGACCGCGCGTAGCCGACTGGCGAACGACGGCGGCAGCTGGGCTCGAAGTCGGAGGACGGCCGCGGCAGACGACCGTATGCTGCGGCGCCCGAACCGCGCCGCATGCCCGAGCGACGCGGAAGCTGCCACATCGCCCGATCGGCGTCGTTGTCCGCGACGTCCCCCCATGACGCTGAAGCACCTCCTGCTGGCCCTCATCGCCGGACCGTTCGCAGCACTCCCCGCGCAGTTCGTGCCCCCGCTGCCGAAGAACCCGCTCGGGCCGGGGCCGATCTCGCGGCCCGCACCCGGGACCGGCAACGAACCCATTCCTGCACCCGCCCGACCTGGCGACGAACCGGCCGAAACGCCCGTTCGCGGCGGCGTGGGCATCCAGTTCCGGCCGGACGAGAAGGGGCGCCTCGTGGTCGCCGACCTGGCTCCCGGCGGCCCCGCGCAGAAGGCGAACGTCCCGATCGGCGCGATCCTGCGCGCGGTCGATCGACAACCGATCGACGGCCTGTCGCTCGAGCAGCTGCGCGAACGCATCGGCGGGCCGATCGGCTCGACCGTCGTGCTCACGCTCGAGACCGAACGCGAAGTGCTGGACGTCGTCGTGCAACGCGCAGCGCTGACGGGCGCGGCCCCTGGCAACCAGCCCGGTGGCGCCGACGGGCAACCGCCCGCCGCGGTCGGCGACTTCCCGGCCTGGCTGCGGGTCGGCGCCCGCGTGACGTACTTCGCGGGCACCGCGACGCTGCCCGGCGTGTCGACCCAGCTCGTGCCGGCCGACGACGGCGGCTGGGTCGATGGCCGCGGCAACCGCTATCGCGAGGACTCCGTGCCGAGCACGGGCGGCGGCGGCTTGAACCAGTACGACTTCGTGCACGTCGCGCCCGACTGCATCGCCGCGAACATGACCTCCCTCGTGTATGCAGACGCCGGCCTGCAACAGGTGACGCGCGCGTCGGTCATGGCAATGGTCGGCGATGCGAGCGGGTTCGTCGATCTCTGGGTGCCGCCTGCGAAGTTGCGCGCAATGACCGAACAGGAGTCGCCGGGTCAGCGCGTGCGACGGATGAAGTACCCCTTGCTCGGCAGGACGTTCGACGCCGTCGTCGTGCAGAGCAAGGCCGACAGCGGCTACCAGCGCTACACGTACGATCTCGACTCGGGGCTCATGCTCGTGTTCTCGGCGAGTTCCACCGGCGCCAAGGTGCTGACGCCCGACGGCGATCGCGCGACGACCGGCGCCGGTGCCACCACGATCACGACCGTGATGATGCGCGACCTGCGGCAGGTGCAGGTGCCGTGGGCCGATCAGCGTGCTCCGCAATGGCTGCAGGACGGGCAGAAGTTCGTCTACTCGGGCACGATGCGGAACAGCCTCGCCGAGGGCCTGCCGCCGTGGCGCAGTGAACTGACCGTGACCCTGCAGAAGCGGTTCGGTCCCGCGGTGGTGGCGCACCTCGCTTCTTCGATCGACTACGGCACCGGCGCGCAGAGCCCGATGGAGAGCATGCGCGTCTACGGCCCGGGCGGCGTCGGAGGCCTCTGGCTCGATCCGACGAAGGTCCAGAACCTGAAGCAGGGAACCGTGCTCGACCGCGACCCGACGACCGGGTGGCAAGTCACGTTCGTGGGCAGCGACGGCCGTCACGCGACCATCGCGGAACAGGGACCGCTCGACCAACAGAGCTACACGTACGACCTGCAGAGCGGCATGCTCGTCGCGACTTCGTCGCGCCAGCAACAGGGTCCGGCGACGATCGCGATCGACTTGCAACTCGCGCAGTCGCCGCGCTGATCGCAGCCTTCCCACGCGCCGATCTCTCAGTCGCGTCCCGCACACCACTGCCCCGCCACGACCGCATTCCCCACCGATGAGCAATCCCCTCTACGTCCTTCGCCTCGAGCGCGAGAAGCACCCTGCGGACGAGCTCCGCTTCGACAAGCCGAAGATCACCCTCGGGCGCGAGAGCGGAGACATCGTGCTCGCCGATCCCGCAACGTCGGGAAAACACGCAGAGATCACGTTCGAGGGCGGCGTCGTGCGCTTCCACGACCTCGGCAGCACGAACGGCAGCTGGATCGGGAGCCGTCGCGTCACCGACGAAGTGCTGCAGCCCGGCACGAAGCTGACCCTCGGCTCGTGCACGCTGACGCTCGTACGCATCGAAGGACTCGAACCGGCCGGCACGCTCGTGATGTCGCCGCCGCGCGCACATGGTCCCGGCACGGAAGTGCAGACGCGCACCGCGCCGTCCAGGCCCGCGAACCCACCGACGCCGATCGCCGCCCCGGGCGGGGCAGCCGGCACGACCGGCGATGCGGCGCGCCAACGCAAGGCGATCTTCGGCGCTGTCGGCGCGCTCGCGTTGATCGCGATCGTCTTCGCGTCGCGTTGCGGCAGCGGGGGCAACGGCGGCGCGGGCGGCAAGCTCACAACCACGCGCGAAGCCACCGTCAAGGCCGTGTGGTTCCGCGGCCCCGCCGGGCCGCAGGCGAGCGGCGGTACGTCGCCGAGCACCGTACGCATCGCGCCGAACACCAAGGAAGGCGCGAGCGTCGGCGTGCTCGAGGAGTTCGCCGGTGGCGCGGGCAACCAATGGCGCACAGCGACGTGGCTCGCCGCGTTCAGCGCGAGCCAGCTGACCGGCCGCAACCTGACCGACAACGAGTTCCTGGTGCGCACCGGCGGCCACATCGACGGACCGTCCGCGGGCATGCTGATGACGGCGACGATGATCGCCGTGCTGCGCGGCAAGACCCCGCGCCCGGACACCACGATGACCGGCACCATCAACCCCGACGGCTCGGCTGGGCCCGTCGGCGGCATCGTGCAGAAGATGGACGGCGCCTCGAAGGACGGCATCAAGCGGTTCGGCTTCCCCATGGGCGCGCGCAACCACCAGGACATGCGCACCGGACGCAGCGTCGATCTGTTCGACGCCGGCAAGGAGTTCGGCCTCGAAGTCCGCGAGATCCACGACGTGTTCGAAGCGTACGAGTTCTTGACCGACGACAAGCTCGCGCGAACGGCACCCGTCCCCGAGTCGGACATGGAACTCGACAGCGAGACTTCGGCGCGCCTGCGTACGAAGAACGAGAAATGGACGGCGCGCCTGAAGTCCGACATAGCCAACCTCGCGTCGCTGACTCGCGACCTCGGCGAACTCGGCCAGCGCATCCAGCCGCTCGCGAACCTCGCGAACGCGGCCTACAAGCGAGCACAGGACTTCGAGCGCAGCGACTTCCTCACGTCGGCCTTCGAAAGCCACGTGCAAGCCGCCGTCTACGCAGGCATGACGAAGGAGGCGACGCGCTTCCTGAAGGCATACACGAAGAACGACATGCCGGACGTGGTTGCGCAGATCCAGGCAGCGGCAACGGTGAAAGGGCAGCTGAGCGCGATGCTGGGCGAAGCGGAGTTGCAGTCGAAGCGCAAGACCGTCGGGGGCCAGATCAACACGCTGCGGGCCTACCAAGCGGCCGTGATCGCCAACTCCTTCCTCGCGATGGCGGACAACTCGGCGGAGGCTGCGCAGAAGCTGCTCGACCTGCAGAAGGAGGGCAAGCTGAAGCCCGAGCAGGAGAAGGTGCTGCCCGAGATCCTGTTCAACGCGATCACGTACTACAGCATCGCGAAGACCATGCTCGATGTCGCCGAGGACCAGAAGGACTTCGGCAGCGAAGAGGGCACGTCGAACCCGATCCCCGCCGGCACCATCGGTCGCGTCGCCTCGGCATACGGGTCGGCGGCGGGCGCCGTCCTCCAGTATCTGGAGTCACTCGCCCTCGACGACGCCGCGCGCGAAGCGGGCATCGACAAGGCAACCGCACAGAACCGGCTCGCCGCCAACGACACCGACTACCTCGTCGCATCGAACGCGGTACGCATCGCCGAGGGCCTCGCCAGCCGCAGCGAAACGAACATGCTGCGGCTCGCCGCTGGCTCGATGGCGTTCTTGAAGGGCGCTTCGCTCGTCAACAAGTACTACTCGCTGGGCGGCCAGCGCGATCAGGCGGGCGATCTCGTGCTGACGAACCGGAAGGCTCTGTCGGCACAACTCGACCTCGCTCGACAACTCGCGCGCGAAGCAGCCGCGAATGCAAAACGCGCGCTCGGCTTCGTCCCGGTGGCGACCCGCATGGCGTACCAGCTGGGGGTCGCGAAGCGAGAAGGCGACGACGAGGAGAAGCTGCAGGCGCTGGAGTCCTTCTGGGAGAGCGCCTTCTGGAGTCAACTCGCGGCCCATTCAGGGAACTGATGCCTCGAGTGGATCTGCCTCGGAATCGCTGTAACCGCTGAGAACTCCGAGACACATGACCTCCCGCTGCGCCATCCGGCCGGCAGGAGGAGATGTCCACTGCGGTTCGTTCCACCCCGCTGCCCTCGTAGTT
>JAEUHQ010000208.1 GCA_016794565.1 Planctomycetota bacterium
CGCGCGCACCTGACGGGCGCGGATCGCCCGCCGAGCGGCGGAGGTGCGAACAAGAGCCACCGCTGCGCGAGCAGCGGGCGTCGGAAAGAACTCGACAGCCGGAAACCCGGCCCGGCCACTACCGCGCCTCGTAGAGTTAGCGTAGACTTACAAAACAGCATGGAGGTTCGACCGTGATCCGACTTCGTCCGTTCCCTTCCCGTCTCGTCGTCGCCCTCGCTGCATGGGCGGGTCCCGTCCTGGCGGTCGCGCCGCAGGATCCCGAGACCGCAGCGCGCCGCGATGCCTTGCATGCGGCAGGTGTCGCTGCGCCGCTCGTGCTGCATCCGATCGTCGTGCTCGGCCGTCCGGACTCCCGGGTCGCCGAGGCGCTCGGGCTCGTCCTCGAGAAGCAGGGCATGAGCGACCTCGACGTCGCCGCGGTTCCGTTCGCGCCGCCGAAGGACACGAAGTGGGACGACGTGCCTGCGTTGTTCGGTGCGCACGTGGCGGCACTCGGCGGCGAGGCCGCGAAGAGACACCATCTGTATGCGGAGTTCCTCGGCACGCCGAAGACGGGGCCCGAGGAAGTCCGGTTCGTCGTGGCCGACGGCGCCGGCCACGTCGTGATCGTCGACCGCCAGACGCCGGCTGACGCGGCCTTCAAGCGCACTGCGGCGAAGGACCCTGATCCGCTGGGCTGCTCGATGCTCGTCGCCGATCGCCTGTTCGCGCTCGCCGACTGGAAGAAGGCGCCGGGCAGCGTGCGCGACGGCAAGTTCGCGAAGGGCTGGAAGGACCGTTCGGGAGTGCCCGACCAGAAGGAGTTCGCGGCGATGAAGGCACGGCTCGCGACGATGCGCGACACGATCGACAAGGCGCGGGTCGTCGTGCTGCCGACGATCGCCGCTGGCGGTCACGACGGCGCGAGTGCGGCGCGGCTGGCCGAGGCCATCGGCAGGGAGTTCGGTTGCCGCGCCGAAGCGAAGGCGGACGGCGCGAAGCTGGCCGTGGCCCCGGACAGCAACGAGCAGAAGCGGCTGTGGGACCTGGCGCGCGCGCTGAAGTCCTCACTCGCGAAGGCGCCCGCCGCGAATGCCGACTACGTGCTGGCCGCGGATCTCGGTGTCGATGCCGAGGGCGGGCACTGCTACCTGCACGTCGTGGTCACCACGGCGACCGGCGAGTTCGTGCTCGTCGACTTCCAGAACGACCAGAGCCCGGCGGTCAGCAAGGCGATGCCGAAGGCGCTCGCGGACGCGGAGTCGCTGCTCGTCGCGCGGCTCGGTGCGCTGCTTCGCTAGCGGCGATCGCGCGATCGCCGCTCCAGCGTTGCGTTGAGACGCCAGATCAGTCGCCCACCGACATCAACCTCTTCGATGCGTCCCAACGTCGAGACAGCGATCGCCTCGCGCGCCGCGCGATGCGGGCCGACGGGCTCGAGCAGGCGTGCCGTGCCGTTCATCTTGCCGGTCCCGGCCCGGACCCAGGCGAGTTCGACGACGTCACCGGGCACGCGTTCGAGGAGGCGCGCGTAGAGCGGCCACTCGGGCCATGCCTTCGGCGGCAGGGCGTCTGCACCTGCGATTCCGGTGAGTACGTCGCCTTCGAGCAGTCCCGGGGTTGCTTCGCGATCGAAGATCTCGAGAACGGTTCCGCTGACCGTGTTGTAGCGGAACGGCAGCCGCGCCCGCATCGCACGCATGGCGTACGCGACGACGTTCGTCGAGAACTCGGGCGTCGTCGAAACCATCATCAAGGGCACGAACGGGTTGCTGTAGAAGGTCGTCGTCGCGCCGACCACTTCGGTGCGACCGGGCACGACCAGAATCGCGTCGGGCCGCGATTCGACCAGCCGCGGCACGGCTTCGCGGATGCAGCGGGCATCGTCGGCCCTCTCCGCGATCGTGATCTGCTTGCCGCAGTACGGGGCCAGTTCCGCGAGCTGGGACTCCTCTACCCATGCGGCGAGGAAGATCCGCGGCTGCTTCGCGGTGGCGGACGACGGTCCGATCTGCGCGGCGACCGTCTCCGCCGGCAGCGAGAACGATCGTTCGGAAACCGTGCAGGACGCGAACAGCGCGCCGGCGAGCGCGCAGAAGAGCGACGGGCGGGAGAGTGACATGTCCTTCTCCGGCCATCATGAGCCGGGGCGCTCGCTGCCGGAAGTCCGGGGTTCACGCCGCTGCGCGAACCCCGGAGTCCGCGGTCTCACGCCGAGTGGCGCTTGTTCTTGTCGCCGTAGAACTGCTCCGCCTCGGTCGAGCCGGCGAGCGCCGTGGTCGACGACTTGCCCTGGCTGACCGCTTGCGTGACCGCGTCGAAGTAGCCGGTGCCGACCTCGCGCTGGTGCTTCGTCGCGGTGTAGCCGCGCTTCTCGGCGTCGAACTCGGCCTGCTGCAGCTTCACGTAGGCCGCCATGCCGTGGTCCTTGTAGTCGTGCGCGAGCTCGAAGATCGAGTGGTTGAGGGCGTGGAAGCCGGCGAGCGTCACGAACTGGAACTTGTAGCCCATCGCGTTCAGCTCGCGCTGGAAGCGAGCGATGGTCGAGTCGTCGAGGTTCTTCTTCCAGTGGAACGACGGCGAGCAGTTGTACGCGAGCAGCTTGCCCGGGAACTTCGCGTGGATCGCCTCGGCGAACGCCTTCGCTTCGCCGAGGTCCGGGTGACTCGTCTCGCACCACACGACATCGGCGTACGGCGCGTAGGCGAGGCCGCGCGCGATCGCCTGCGGCAGGCCGGCCTTGGTCACGAAGAAGCCTTCGTTCGTGCGTTCGCCGGTGACGAACTCGCGGTCGCGTTCGTCGACGTCGCTCGTGAGCAGGCCCGCAGCGTCGGCGTCGGTGCGCGCGACGAGGATCGTCGGCACGCCGGAGACGTCGGCGGCGAGACGCGCCGCGTTGAGGGTGCGCACGAAGGTCTGCGTCGGGACGAGGACCTTGCCGCCGAGGTGGCCGCACTTCTTCTCGCTGGCGAGCTGGTCTTCGAAGTGCACGCCGGCGGCGCCCGCCTCGATCATCAGCTTCATGAGTTCGAACGCGTTCAGCGGGCCGCCGAAGCCGGCCTCCGCGTCGGCGACGATCGGCGCGAACCAGTGCGTCTGGTCACCCTTCTGTTCCATGTGCGCGATCTGGTCGGCGCGCTGCAGCGCCTGGTTGATTCGCTTCACGACCTGCGGCACCGAGTTGCTCGGGTAGAGGCTCTGGTCCGGATACATGTGGCCCGCGAGGTTCGCGTCCGCGGCGACCTGCCAGCCGGAGAGGTAGATCGCCGAGAGGCCGGCCTTCACCATCTGCACGGCCTGGTTGCCGGTGAGGGCGCCGAGCGCCGCGGTGTGTTCGGGGCGGTGCAGGAGATCCCACAATCGCGTGGCGCCGGCTTCGGCCAGTGTGTGGCGGATGCGGAGGCTGCCACGCAGCTTCTCGACGTCGGCCGGCGAGTAGTCGCGCTGGATGCCGGCGAAACGATCCTGCGGGAGCGGCAGGTGCGGGAGGTACGGATCGGATGCGGAAGTGCTGCGGATGCAGGTCATGGGTGGGAAAAGAACGAGAGTCGGGAGAAGAAAGAGCGAGAGGTGGGCGAAGAGACGGTCGGGTCAGAGGTGCGCGTAGGCGGGCACCGTCAGCCATTCGGGCAGCTCGTCCGCCAGGAGCAGCGACTCGAACAGGTTCGTCGCGTCGGCGAAGCGGGTCCTGCCGAACGCGTCGTCGCCGAGTTCGGCGTGCACCTTCGCGACTTCGTCGGCGAGCGTGGTTCGCACGAGTGCGGCGTCGATGACGCGGCCGTCGGCGAGCTGTGCGCCGTGGTGGCGCCATTGCCAGACCTGGGTACGCGAGATCTCGGCGGTCGCCGCGTCCTCCATCAGGTTGAAGATCGGCACACAGCCGCTGCCCCGCAACCACGCTTCGGTGTAGCGGACGCCGACGGCGAGGTTCTGGCGCAGGCCGGCTTCGGTGATCTGTCCGGTGGGCACCTGCAGCAGGTCCTGCTGGGTCACGCGCAGGTCGGGCAAGCGCACGTCGAGCTGGTTCTTCCGGCCGGCGAGCACCGCGTCGAATTGTTCGCGCGCGATCGCGACGAGGCCGGGGTGCGCGACCCACGTGCCGTCGTGGCCGTCCTTCGCCTCGCGCTGCTTGTCGGCGCGCACCTTCGCCATCGCGCGCTCGTTCGCCTCGGTGTCGTTCTTGATCGGGATCTGCGCGGCCATGCCGCCCATCGCGAACGCACCGCGGCGGTGGCACGTCTCGATCAGGAGGCGGCTGTAGCTGCGGAGGAAGTGCTGCTCCATCGTGACCGTCGCGCGATCGGGCATCACGCGCGTCCCGTCGTCACCGAGCTTCTTGATGAACGAGAAGATGTAGTCCCAGCGGCCGCAGTTGAGTCCCGCCGAGTGATCGCGCAGTTCGAAGAGGATCTCGTCCATCTCGAATGCCGCGAGGATGGTCTCGATCAGCACCGTGGCCTTGATCGTGCCTTGCGGGATCCCGAGCGCGTGCTGCGCGTAGGCGAACACGTCGTTCCAGAGCCGTGCCTCGAGGCGGCTCTCCATCTTCGGCAGGTAGAAGTACGGTGCCGTGCCGCGTGCGACCTGCTCCTTGGCGTTGTGGAAGAAGAAGAGGCCGAAGTCGAACAGCGAACCCGACACCGGCTGCCCGTCGACGAGCACGTGCTTCTCTTCGAGGTGCCAGCCGCGCGGTCGCACGAAGAGCACCGCGACCTTCTCGGCGAGCGCGTACCGTTTGCCCGTCTTCTCGTCGGTGAGGGCGATCGTGCGGCGAACGGCGTCGAACAGATTCTGCTGGCCCTCGATCACGTTGCGGAACGTCGGTGCGCAGCTGTCCTCGAAGTCCGCCATGAAGACTTCGGCGCCGCTGTTCAGAGCGTTGATGACCATCTTCCGGTCGACGGGCCCGGTGATCTCGACGCGGCGGTCGAGCAGTTCCGCAGGCACGGGCGCGACGCGCCAGTCCGAAGTGCGGACCCACTTCGTCTCCGGCAGGAAGTCGGGCAGCGCGCCGGCGGCGAGGCGGCGGTTCACGTCCTTCCGCCGCTCGAGCAGCGCCTTGCGGCGTGGGCCGAAACGGCGCTGCAGGTCGGTCACAAACGCGAGCGCCTCCGGGGTGAGCATGGCGCCCGATGCCGCTGCGAGATCGGAGGGCGGTCGGACTGCGGGCGAGTTCTGCGTCGTGTCGGTGGACTGCGGCATGCCGAACGAACGTAACACGCGGGACCGCATCGGGCGGCGAAGCGTGCGACACCGCGGTGGCAACGGTCTCAGCGGGAGACGCGGCAGTTCGCCTCGAATCCGCGAACCAAGGGGCCGGCGGTCGCCTGCTTGCCCTCGATGCCATCGTTTCTGTCCGTCTTCGCGGCGCTGCTCGACACCGATGCCGCGGCGTTCGACGAGACGAGGCGCGCGATGCGTCATCAGCTCGGGCCGCGATCGCGGCGGAGTCAGTTCGGCGGCTTCTCGGCGTGCACCAGCGTCATCGTCGCAGTCGCGACGAAGGCGCCGTCGGCGTCGCGCACCTCGGCCTCGAAGCTGCTGATGTCGTCGGTGGCGCGCAGTCTCGTGACACGGGTGCGCAGGCGTTCGCCGACGCTCACGTGCGATCGGTGCAGGGTGAAGCGGCGGCAGGCGACGACCATGCCGACCCGCACGCCGACGCCGCCGCGGAACGCACCGTAGCCGAGGCACGCGGCGACGGTCTGCGCCATGTATTCGAGGCAGACGACGGTGTCCGCGCGCCCGTCGCGCACGAGGAGGCCGCCGTCTCGCACGGTCAGCTCGGCGGCGGCGCCGTCTTCGCTCCAGTCGACCAGTTCGTCCAGCGTCACCGTCGGCGGCGCGTGCGGAACGAGATCGACGATCGGCGGAAACGGGCTCATGGTGCGCCGACGGAGATGCGTGCGACGTGACCGCGGCCCGTGCCGCGGTCGAGCGGCAGCACACCGGGAGCGCCGCGAGCGATCGCATCGACAACCAGGGCGAGACCGATCTGCGGGTTCTGGAGCAGCAGCGGTGCGAAGGGTCCCGGCGCGATCGTCGGCGCTCCGCGTTCTTCGACTTCGAGGTGCGCGAGAGCGCGGGCGGCGCCTTGCGGCGCCAGCACGATGGCCGACGCGAGCATCGCCCACGGCGGGGCGTGCTGCACGAGCGTCGGCGGCGCGGGTTCGTCGGCACATGCGACGACGACCGGGACTTCGCGGGTGAGCGCGAGACCGATGCCCTCGAGCAGTGCTGCAGCGGGCGTGTTCTCGTCCGCGGCGATCGACGTCGTCATGCCGCGGTTCTTGTTCGAGATCGAGATGAGCCCCGAGGCGGCGTTGTGCACGCTCATCGTGAAGTCGGCGGGCGACATCGGATTGTGGTTGCGCCACATCTCGTCGAGCAGACCGATCATCGTGACGGCTTCGCCGATCGACGAGCCGACGACGACCGGCACGCTCGCCGGATCGACGCCGGCCTGCGCGATCGCTTCGGCGACGACGTCCGCGAGCGCGCGGTCGAGCGGGCCGGCGCGGCGACGATTCACGCGATCGAGCGCCTTGCCCTGCGGCTTGTCGGCGGTCGCGTCCGGCGCGCCCGCGATCCACGCGGCGACGGTCGGGAATCCCGTGGCCCAGAAGCCGAGCCCGGTGACGGCGACGCGCGGCGACGTCACGGTGCCCCCACGAGGATCGCGACGTTGTTGCCGCCGAACGCGAACGAGTTGCTCATCACGCGGCGGTAGGTGCCGCGCACGACGTCGCGCGGCACGTGCAGGCGGATCTCCGGGTCGAGTTCGTCGGCGCCGAGGGCCGGCGGAACCCAGCCCTCTTCGATGGCGCACGCGGAGAACGCGAACTCGAGCGCACCGGCCGCGCCCAGCGTGTGGCCCGTGTAGCACTTCGTCGACACGACGGGGATCGGCCGCGCGAAGAGAGCGCCGATCGCCTTCGCCTCGGCGCTGTCGTTCAGCTTCGTGCCGGTGCCGTGTGCGTTCACGTGGTCGACGTCGTCTGCAGCGCGACCGGCGAAGTGCAGCGCTTCCTTCATCGCCGCGAGGGCGCCGGCACCTTCCGGGTGCGGCGCGCTGACGTGGTAGGCGTCCGAAGTCTCGCCGACGCCTTCGACGAGCACGCGCGCGTCGCCCGTGCGCTCGACGAGCGCGAACGCGCCACCTTCGCCGATGCTGATGCCGAGGCGGTCCTTGTGGAACGGCCGGCACGGAGCGCGGTCGAGCGCCTGCAGCGATTCGAAGCCGTGCAGCGTCATCTGGCACAAGGTGTCGACGCCGCCGACGATCGCTGCGTCGATCATCCCCGTCGCCATGAGCCGCGTCGCCGAAGCGAACGGCTTCGCGCTCGACGTGCACGCCGTCGAGACCATCCACGCCGGGCCGCGGGCGCCAGCGAGTTCGGCGACGACGTGCAGCACGGCGCCGAACGTGTGCTGGCGGAGGAAGTCGTAGCGGTCGGGGAAGCGACCGTCGGCGATGAAGGCGCGGTAGGCGCGTTCCGTCGAGTCGGCGCCGGCGGTGCTCGTGCCGAGCAGCACCGCGATGCGCTCGGGGCGCCACTTCTGTCGCGCGCGGCGCAGTGGCTCGTCGAGCTGTGCGATGAGTTGCGCCGACATGCGCGCGAGGCGCGTCGACCAGGGCGCGAGCGGGGCCGGCAGCTCGGGGAGCGGCGTCGTGACGGCGCCGACCGCGGTCGCGAACGGCAGTTCGAACGGCGGCTTGCCGAGGCCCGTGCGGCCTTCGATCAGCGAGCGGAGGTGTTCGTCGCGCGAACCGCCGAGCGCACTCAGCATCGCGTAGCCGGTGACCCGGAGCGGGTCAGTTCGCATGACCACTCCGTCCCGCGTCCGCGGCCCTCTCCTTGCGCTTCGCGGCGAGCAGCATCTCCTGGAACGGGTTCCCTTCGCGCCAGACGTCGCCCGCGAGAACGCTCATCACGCCGCGTCGCAGCGGTTGGTCGTCGACGGGACCGAGGAACATCGTCTCGGCGAAGTTCGTGTGATAGAAGCGCTCGATCAGCGCGGCGAACGTTCGGTACGCGCGGTCCATGCCCGCGTCGTGGTCGTGCAGCAGGGCCGGATCGGCTTCGGCGCCGTTCCCCAGTGCGGCCGACAGCTTGTCGGCGACCGCTTCGGCGCCGCGCAGCGCGAGCGTCACGCCCGACGAGAAGACCGGATCGAGGAAGCACGCGGCGTCGCCGATCGAGGTGAAACGCGCGCCCGACGGCACCGTGTTGCGGTAGCTGAAGTTGCCGACGACGTGCGTGGCGAGACGGCGCGAGCCTGCGGTGAGCCGCTTGACCATCGGGCTCTCCAGCAGGCCGCGCTCGAGGTCCTCCGGTGTCATCTTCGTGCGTCCGACGATGCCGACGCTGAGGGCGCGATCGGGCAGCGGGATGATCCAGCCCCAGCCCTCGGGTCGGAGCATGATGCGGATGTTGTTCGTCGTCGGGCCGATCTCCTCGACCGCGGCGTCGCCGAGACCTTCGTAGTGCGTGAACACCGAGCAGTGTCCGAAGCGGTCGTACGGCTTCAGCGTGCCGGCACGGCGGCCGAGCAGCCGCGACTGGCCCGATGCGTCGATCAGGTAGCGCCCGCGGAACGTGGCCTCGCGCGTCTTCACGAACACGGAATCCCCGTTCGCGCCGGCGTCCACGACGGTCGCGCCGTGCCGGATCTCCGCGCCGAGTGCGACGGCGCGGTCGCGCAGAGCCTTGTCGAAGCGGGCACGGTCGACGTGCCACGCATGGCGCGCACAACCGGGCAGCGATTCGCGGAAGACGAAGACGCCGCGACGCCCGCTCTCTTCGCAGACGAACTCGGCGCCGGCCTTGTAGACGAACGTGTCCTTCGCGGGATCGACGCCGAGCCGTTCGAGCACGGGAAGACCCGCGGGCAGCAGCGACTCGCCGATGTGGAAGCGAGGGAACTCGTCCTTCTCGAGGACGAGCACGCTGTGGCCGGCTTGCGCGAGGAGACCGGCGGCGGTCGCTCCCGCGGGCCCGGCGCCGATCACCAACACGTCGTGGCCGTCGTTCATTGGAAGCCTCCGTCGACGCCGATCACCTGTCCGGTCACGTAGCCGGCGTCCTCGGATGCGAGGAAGCCGACGAGCGACGCGACTTCGTCGGGCGTGCCCGCGCGGCGCATCGGGATCATGTCGAACACGAAGTCGGGCACGCCGGCGATCATCTCGGTCTCCACGAGTCCGGGTGCGACCGCGTTCACGGTGATCTTGCGTTTCGCGAGTTCGATCGCGAGCGTCTTCGTCGCGCCGAGGATGCCCGCCTTCGCGGCGGCGTAGTTGGCCTGGCCGCGGTTGCCGCGCAGCGCCGAGATCGACGACAGGTTGACGATGCGACCCCACTTGCGCTGCACCATCGGCATGACCAGCGGGTGCGTGACGTGGAAGAAACCGTCGAGCGTCGTGCGCAGCACCTCGTGCCACTGGTCTTCGGTCATCGCGGGGAACGCCGCGTCGCGCGCGACGCCGGCGTTGTTCACCAGCACCGCGATCGGGCGCGGGTCTTCGAGCAGTCCAGCGATCGCGCGCGCGGTGGCGGGGCCGTCCGCGACGTCGAACTGCGCCGCCACGGCCTCGCCGCCCGCGGCTTCGATGTCGGCGACGACCTTCGCGGCCGCTGCAGCGTCGGAGCGGTAGTTCACGATCACCGCGTAACCGTCGGCCGCGAGGCGCCGGCAGATCGCTGCGCCGATCCCGCGGCCGCCGCCCGTCACCAGCGCCCGCCGCGCACGCGCGGTCGGGCCCGCAGCAGTCGAGGGTGTCTGGTCGACCATCGGGCCGCGCATCATGTCGACGGCGCGCGAGAGGGTCAACGCAAGAGCCCGCAGCGGCTGCGTTCGCACACGTTCTGCGCGATCCGCATGCGCTGCACTTGAACCAGGGGTCCCGGCCTTGCCAAACTGGGGGGATGCGCAACCCCTCCTCCGCCCGCTTCGCGATTCCGCTCCTGTGCGTATGCGCCATGGCCGCGGGCTGCCGCGTGCCCCAACCGCCTCAGGTGAGCATGGCGGGCCTGCAGGTCGACGTCTTGCGTGTGAAGAACGGCAAGCGCGGCATCGAGATCGGCGTCAAGATCTTCAACGACCACGACCTCAAGGTGTCGTTCGATCTCTGCGACGTCCGGATGAAGTGCGACAAGGAGCTGTCGCCCGCCAATCCGAAGGGACAGTCCGTGCGCCTGGACATCCAGCCGAAGACCTACCGCGAGTTCCGCTGGACCTTCCCGCTCGAGGCTCCGCTCCCGCCTGGGTCCTACACGATCGAGATCAAGTCGTTGTACGAACTCGACGTGCTGCTGCCGAACAAGGTCGAGTTCCAGTTCAACGTCTGAACGCGACGGGCAGCCGCGGGGATTCGCCCGCCGGCGCCGATCGGGCATGATCGCGGCACCCATGCCGCCGATCCGCCGTCTCGCCCTCGACCGTCGAGCGTTCCTGCGCGGCAGCAGTGCGTGCATCGCGCTGCCCTGGCTCGATGCGATGACGCCGGCGCTCCTGCGGGTACCGCCGCCGCCGCCTTCGCCGCGCTGCGTCTTCGTGTTCTCGCCGAACGGCATGAACATGGCCGAATGGCGACCCGACGGTGCGGGGCGCACGGCGAAGTTCGGCGCGACCCTCGCACCGCTCGCGCAGGTGCGCGATCGCGTCACGGTCTTCTCGGGTCTCGCGATCGACGCCGGCTTCGCGCACGGCGACGGGCCCGGCGACCACGCACGCGCAGCGGCGTCGTTCCTCACGTGCGCGCACCCGTTCAAGACCGGCGGCGCCGACATTCGCGTCGGCGTGTCGATCGACCAGGTGATCGCGGCGCGGGCCGGCGGTGACGTGCCGTTCCCTTCGCTCGAACTCGGCATGGAAAGCGGTGCGCGTGCCGGCGTCTGCGACTCGGGCTACTCCTGCGCGTACGGCAACAACATCGCGTGGCGCACGCCGGAGACGCCGGTCGCGAAGGAGACGGACCCGAAGGCGGTCTTCGCGCGTCTCTTCGGCGATCCGCAGAAGGCCATCGACGCGGCGACGGCGAAACAGCGACGCGAAGTCGATCGCTCCGTGCTCGACAGCGTGCTCGCCGAGGCGAAGTCGCTCGGAGCGCGCCTGTCGCCGACCGACCGGCAGAAACTCGAGCAGTACCTGCAGGCCGTCCGTGAGCTCGAACAGCGACTCGAGCGACTCGACGACGGCGCCAAGGAACGAGCGCCCGTTCCCGCGGGGCTGGCGACGTCGGGCAAGGGCTATCGCGACAGGCTGGAAGTGATGTACGAGCTGATCGCGATGGCGCTCGCCACGGAGCAGACGCGGGTGGTGACGCTGATGCTCGGCAACGCCGGCAGCAACCGCAGCTACGACTTCCTCGGCGTGCCCGACGGCCATCACGACGTGAGCCACCACGGCAAGAAGCCGGAGAAGCTCGCTGCGCTCGCGAAGATCAACCGCTTCCAGGTCGAGCAACTCGCGGCGTTCGCCGCGCGGCTCGAAGCGACGAAGACGCCGAACGGCGACCTCCTGTCGCAGACGCTCGTGATGTTCGGCTCCGGCATCGGCGACGGCGATCGCCACAACCACGACGACCTTCCGGTGCTGTTGATCGGCGAAGGCGGTGGAGCGGCGAAGGGGCGAGGTCACGTCACCGTGC
Organism: Planctomycetota bacterium; assembly: GCA_016794565.1. Taxonomy (GTDB): domain Bacteria; phylum Planctomycetota; class UBA1135; order UBA1135; family UBA2386; genus JAEUHQ01. Next base: position 11,636 of record JAEUHQ010000208.1, read on the forward strand.
CGAAGGGCACGCCGATGGCGAACCTCCACGTCTCGATCGCGCGCGCGATGGGCGGCCAGGACAAGGCGTTCGCGGACAGCACTGCGCCCCTGGATCTTCGCTGACGGCGCAACTGGCGCCCCGGCGCGCAGTGGCTATCGTCCTTCGCCGCGCGCCCGTAGCTCAATTGGATAGAGCATCAGACTTCGGATCTGAGGGTTAGAGGTTCAAGTCCTCTCGGGCGTACCAACCATCAACTCTCGTTCTCGCAAGGGAATCGGGCACTTCGCCAGCGAACGGCGAACGCGTCAACCTGCTTGGAGCTGCGGTAGTGACTACCGCAGAACCCCGCCGATGCGTCCGAAGAGCCCGTTCCCGAAGGTCTACCACCACAAGCCGACCGGCCAGGATGCCGTCGTCGTTCGTGACCCTGACGGCAAGCGCCGCACGGTCTATCTGGGCCAGCACGGCAGCGCCGATGCACAGCGCCGCTACCGCGAAGTGCTCGCCGAACATCTGGCCGGCAAACCCGTCGCAACCGCCCGCGCTGCGAAGCAGCAGGCGAGCACATGGCCGCTCGTGGGCCAGCTCGTGGCCGCGTTCCTGCAACACGCGCAACGCTACTACGTCGCCCCGGACGGAACGCCGTCGCGAGAGATTCAGAACCTTGAGTGCGCCGTGCGCACGCTGGCGAAACTTCGCGGCAACAGGCCGACGGATCGGATCACGATTCGGGACATCCTCGAAGTGCGACAGGCGCTCGTCGATGCACGCGAGACGTACAAGAACGGGCGGCGGCTGCAGAACGGCCTGAGTCGGCGATACGTCAACGCAATCGTTCGCAGGATGAAGGCGGTGTTTCGGTGGGGTGTCGAGCAACGATTGGTGCCAGCAAGCACCTGGCACGAGTTGTCTGCTCTCCGCGGGATCCCGGCCGGCCGCGGAGGTGTGCCGGACCATCCGCCTGTCGAAGCCGTGCCGTGGTCGATGGTCGAACCGATCCTGCCGTTCCTTGTTCCAACCATCCGTGACGCTGTCCTCGTGCAGTGGTGGTCGGGCATGAGACCGGCCGAGACGCTGGCGATGACCCGCCGGCAACTCGATGCGAGCGGCGCAACGTGGCTCTACCGGTTGGCGCAGCACAAGGGCACGTGGCGCGGCCGGGACCGCATCGTCGCCCTCGGCCCGAAGGCGCAGGCGATCCTGCTACCGCGACTGTCGCTTGCGCCCGACACGCCGATGTTCTCCGGACGCACAGCCTGGAACGAACGGCGCGCGGCCAAGCGCTGCGCGCGGAAGACTCCCGCGACCAAGCAGATGCGAAACCGCGATCGGCGCGGCGAGAGGCACGCCGAGACCGTCGCCGAGCAGCTTCGCGTCGATGAGTACCGGCGCGCGATCCACGTCGCCTGCGACCAGGCCAGTGTGCCGAGGTGGTCGCCACACCGATTGCGTCATGCCGCCGGAACGCGGATCGCCAAGGAGATCGGGATCGAGGCGGCTCGGGCTGCACTTGGCCACACGGACGTTTCAACGACCCGTCGCTATGCGGCCGGTGCCGACACCGCAATCGCCGCCGACGTCGCGCAGCGGCTCGGGTAGAACATCGTCGTCGGGGCACGGTGAGGGTCGCTACCTCGCCGAGGGCCACAGCGGATTCCGGCCCCGCCCCGGCACTCTCGTCCGTCCACTGGAGTCCGCGAAGAATCCGCCGTGCAGACGACGACGAACAGGGCTGCGCCCGATGGTCACCTTCTCGGTCTCGTGCAGGAGATCATTGCGCTGCGCGACAACGCCTGCGACTGCGCCCAGATCGGCCATCGAGAGTGGCGTGAGCGCGTCCGGCAGCACGTGCATGCGATCCGAGGACTCCTTCAGCACGTCGTCACCGCCGGCCGCGCGGACACCGCATCAGATGGTGCGCATACTGCGGCGACCGCCGCGAGCATGCTTCTCGGTGAATTGCACGGTGACGAGCACGCGGCGATCCGAGCGCTGGCTGATGGACCATGGCGTCCGAAGCTCGGACAGGCGGAACTCGCGCTTCTGGAGTCGTGCAGAGTTTGGAGCGAGGCAAACCCCGCGGGCGCGCAAGCGCCGGTGGTTCCTGCAACTCCCGTAGATGTCGTGCAGCGCCTTGAAGCACTGGAGGGCCAACTGAAGGCGAAAATGGCGAAGGACGGGGGCGACAAGCTGTCGGTGCCACAGCGCGTCGTGCTCGTGCTACACGACCTTGCGACGGAAGGGCGAAGAGACGCGACACAGCGCGAGGTCGCCAAACTGGCGAAATGCGATGAACGCGCACTCCGTCGCGGCGAAGGCGCGAAGCTCTGGCGCACCTACGCCGGCGGGAGGGGAGCCCTCAGGATCGTTACGGTCCCCGATCCGAACAATCTCGTGGACGAAGACTCGGTCGAACGGCGCCGGGCCCCGAGTGCGCCACGCCAGCGGAAGCCGCCGGAATCGAAGTAGCCGCCCGCCAGTACGAAGCGGACATCGGAGCGGACATGTCCGGTCGCGAGATTTTTTCGCGATCGACAAGGCCAGTACCTGCGCGGACTTCGAGTAGCGGACAACCGGACATCGCGACGAAACGCGTCCGATCGCGGGGTAGGCCGTGAAGACCCAACTCCTACCCTCCCATCCCACTGCGCCCCATGCGCAGACCATCGCTGACCGATTGCTCGACGAGGGCGCCCTACCGATCGTCGAAGCCGCCCGGCGCGAAGGAATCACCATCAGCGGCAAGACTGCGCTTCGGTGGGCGCTGCACGGCACCGCCGGCGCGAGGCTCGAATCCGTGCGCATCGGCGGGCGGCGGATGACTAGCGGCGCCGCGATCCGCAGGTTCGTCGAGGCGCAGCAGAAGAATCCGTTGCCGGTGGCTCAGGCACTCGACCTGCGGGCGACTGATGCGGTGCTCGCCGCGCATGGCATCACCCGGGGAGGTGACCAGTGAGGACCCTTGATGCACTGGACGCTTGGCCGCCAACCCCCAGAAGAGGCGCGGGCCGTCAGCGCCAACTGACGACCCGCTCGCAAGAGATCGTGGGAGACGATCGCGGTGTTCACCGTACTCGGGAACCGCGCGTGCACAAGGCCATGTCGACGGCCGTCGGCCTTCACGATGAACGCCTTCGGTCGCTGGCACTGGGCTACCTCGTCGATCCCGCTCTTCGACCCTCTGCCATGGCGGTGCTCGCCCTCCTGGATGCGCGCGCAGCGCAGGGGGCGCTGCCGTGATCGTTCGCCCCGAACACCTGGCTCCCTTCGCCCGCGTCGTGGCCCTGCTCAATGGCGTGAAGCCACGCGGCGACGGTTTTCGTGCACGCTGTCCCGCGCACGGCGATGAAGACCCATCGCTTGACGTTGATCGCGGCGATGACGGCCGCGTCCTGCTCATCTGCCGGTCGGCTGGATGCTCGGTCGAGTCCATCGTGAACGCGCTCGGTCTCGAACTTCGAGACCTGTTCGTTGATGGCGGAAAACGCGCGCCACCAGCACCGGAGAAGCCCCCGAAGCGCTACGCCAGCGTCGAGGCCGTTGGGCAGATGTTCCAAGACACCCTTGGCGGGGTGCTGACCGTTTACCCCTACCGAGATGCCGCCGGCGACACGGTTGGCGCCGCCCTGAGGCTCGACCATGCCGACAAGGAGAAGGACATCCGCCAAGCCCGCCGAGACGGGAGCGAATGGCTCGCAAGAGGCATGCTCGATCCGCGCCCGCTCTACCGGCTGCCCGAACTGCTCGCCGCCGATCGGGAGGAGCCTGTGCTCATCCTAGAAGGCGAGAAGAAGACCGACGAGGTGGCGGCGCTAGGGTTCGTCGTCACGACGAGCTGCGGTGGATCGCCGGCTCCGAGCAAGACCGACTGGTCGGCGCTTGCGGGGCGGCCCGTTGTCATCCTGCCGGACAACGACGAGCCAGGGCGAAGGTATCGCGACGATGTCACCACCCTGGTGCGCTCTGGCGGCGCCACTTCGGTGTCGGCGCTCGAACTGCCGGGGCTCGCCGAAGGTGAGGACGTGGCCGACTGGATCGCTGCGCGCTTGCGCGATGGACAAAGTTCCGAGCAGATCGCGTCGACGTTGAGAGACAAGGTGACGACGGCATGCGCGATGCCGGTGACCGCCGCGGCAACCACCCCAGCGGCAATCGAGCCCGCATCGTTCCCCGTCGACGCCTTGCCGCCGGTGCTGCGCGCGATGGTGACCGAGGGGGCAGCCGCGCAAGGCGTCGACGTCGCGTACTGGGCCGTCCCGCTGCTTGGCATTCTCGCAGGGTGCGTCGGCGCGACCCGGCGCGTGCGCATCAACACGGACTGGCCCGAGCCGGTGGTGGTCTGGTCTGCGGTCGTGGCGCCGTCAGGCAGCGGCAAGTCCCCGCCGCTGCGCGCACTGCTCGGTCCCGTTCGCGATCGCGACTACGAACTGCACCAGCGAACCATTGCTCTACATCAGCAACACGCCGTCGATCTGGACGCATGGAAGGGAACGCCCGTGGACGAACGCGGACCTCGACCCGTGCCGCCGCCGATTCTCGCCGCGATGATCGATGACGCGACGTTGGAGGCGGTGGCGGCGCGCCTCGTCGACAACCCGCGCGGCCTGCTGCTCGCCGTTGACGAACTCGCCGGCTGGCTTCGCGGGCACGATCGTTACCGATCCGGTGGTGGTGACGAACAGCGTTGGTTGTCGGTGCACAGCGCGACTTCGTTCCCGATCGACAGAAAGGGCGCGCAGAATGGGCCTGCCCGCACATACGTGCGCAATCCGTGCGTCAGCATCATCGGCACGATCCAACCCGCCATCGCGCGGAAGTACCTCGCGAACCCGGAACGGCGCGCGGCGGGCGTGTGTGCCCGAGTGCTGCTCGCGGCACCGCCGATCACCGCCGCTGAACTTACGGACCGCGCGATTCCGACCCACGTCCACGACGACTACAGGCGCGTGATCCATTCGCTATTGGATCTGCGTCTCGGCGCGAACGGCGAGCCCGTCGACGTGCCGCTGTCGCCTGCAGCGTATTCGCGTTTTCGCGTATGGCATGATCGCAACGGAACGGCATGTGTTGATGCGGCGCGCGAGGGCGACGAAGACATCGCCGCGATGCTTTCGAAGCTGCGCGGCTATGCGCCCCGGATCGCACTCGAACTGACACTCGCGCGAGCGGCGGAGAATGGCGTGGCGGCGATTCTCGATGTGGTCGACGAGGACGCGATCGTGGCTGCGATCGCGATCGTTGATTTCCACGAGGACCAGGCGAGACGCGTCTACGGGCAGTGGTCCGACGACGACGCGACGGATCAATCCGCTCGCGAGTGCGGCTCGCTTTCGTCTCTTGCGGCTCGATTCGCCGACATCCTAAAATCGGGTCCGAAGGACCGCGAGGACTTGCGCAACGCCACTGGCCGCAACATCAAGGCACCGCGCATCGATGCGGCGTTGGCGATTCTGAAGGCCAACAACCGCGCCACGATGGCAATGATCCGCGAGTCGCGTGGCGGCAGACCGCGCGAAGTCTGGACCCTCGTCGGTTCGGGGGTTTCCGCGTGACTTAGGATCCACATACGCGGTTACGCCGTTACGCGGTATCCCGACGACGGCGGGGTTTCCGCGTTATGGCGCATTCGCGTAGAGCACGCATGAGGGACGCGGTATCCCTTCCGTGAAACCGGCATCGACGGTCACAGTTCGCCGATGACCAGTTCAACACCGTTACTCGTCGCGATGCCCATCGTGTTGAAGCCGGGCGCTGCCGTCCACGCTTGCAGGTAGACGTGGACGCCGATCAAGGTTGCATCGAAGGGGATGGAGAAGCTGTGCTGTGCGGTGGTGAAGCTCGTCGAGGGGCAGAACGATCCGATCTCGCCCTCGGCCCCGCTCCAGAGCGTGCAGCCGTCGATCCCCATGAAGTCCAGCGGCAAGGCTTGGCCGGTCACACCCCAGATGACGGCGGCGAAGCCGAAGAAGGCATGGTTGATGTCGCTGATCTGAGTGTGGCCGAGGATCGGGCGTGAACCGGTGTGCGGGACCAACGTGATGGCGGGTGACCCGCACGCAGTGCCGTAGACCTGAGCAGTGGCGATCACAGTGGGCTCAGTTTCCCAGGTGTCACCGAGGTAGCTCCCCCCGCTGCCGGGGGTACCGCCGAACAGCACGATGAGCCCGCGTAGGCTGTCGTACACTATTGAGTGGAGGTAGCGGCCTGATGGACCCGTGGCCGCGACTTGCGTCCAGCCGATGCCATCCCACGCCCAAGTGTCGGCAGGAAGGCTCGCACCGCTCTCGCCACCGAACAAGAGCGTTCGACCGTGCAAGTTATCGTAAGCCATTGAGTGATAGGTGCGAGCCGGACCGATGGTTGCTACTTGGGTCCAGATGATGCCATCCCAGGTCCAGGTGTCGCTCAGCTCATTGAGGGTATTGCCGCCAAACAACATCGTGTGGCCGCGCAGACTGTCGTACGCCATCGACTGGTTGAAGCGGGCCGATGGCCCGGTCGCGGCGACTTGGGTCCAGGTAGTGCCATCCCATTCCCAGGTATCGCCAAACGGAAAACCGTTGTATCCGCCAAACAGCACGGTGCGACCGCGCAAACTGTCGTACACCATGGAGGGGAAGTAGCGCCCCGAAGGCCCGGTGGTGGCGACCTGCGTCCAAGCAATGCCATCCCACTCCCAAGTGTCGCCGGGGACGCCGCCGTCATTGCCACCAAACAAGACGGTGCGGCCGCGCAAACTGTCGTACGCCATCGCGTGGTAGGACCGCGCCGAAGGCCCGGTGGTGGCTACCTGTATCCAGCTCGCGCCATCCCACTCCCACGTGTCGCCAACGAGTATGCCGCCGGTGACGAAGCCGCCAAACAGGACACTGCGACCGCGCGCGCTGTCGAAGGCCATCGAGTGGCCGTAGCGAGCCGAGGGCCCGGTGGTGGCGACCTGCGTCCACACAGTCTGCGCCGCTGCGACTCCCTGTAGCACGCCGAGCACGCACGCTGCTCGGACGAGCTTGCAGCCCGGCGAGATGCCCTTGCCGAAGGGCGGCGGCATGGCGACCGACGCGCGAGAGGCAAGAACGTCCGGTTGAGGGACGGGAGACACGATCGTGACCGGGCGCATGGGAGGTTCCTTGGGCGTGACGGACCCTGACCGACCTCGCGGACCCTACATGACCATTGTGAATGGTGCAACCGAGGCCGTCTGCCGACCTTCGCGGGGTGGCCAGCGACCCGGTAGCTCGCGCATTCGGTGCAGCGCTGAAGCAGCTCCGCGAGCAGCGGAAGCTGACGCAGGAGGAGCTTGCGCATCGCGCTTCCACCAGCCAGAGCTACTTGTCGCTACTGGAGAAAGGGCGACGAACGCCCAGTCTCGCGACGATCGTCCTGCTGGCACGCGGGCTTCGCCTCTCTGCCACGGAACTCGTTCGAGCGTACGAACAGCAGTAGGGCAGGTAGTGCTCTCGACCTGACCCCTCGCACCGCCGCCGCGGCGGCACCGGCAAGCCGGGCCGGCAAGCCGGGCCGCCAAGCGCGGGTGCGTGAGAGTCGGCGGGCGATGGGTTGCGGCGTGACCCGAGGCGGCACGGAGACGTGCGTTGTCGCACTGGCTCAAACACCGCGGCCGGGGAGTAGGATCCCGTACTCCATGGCCGACACACAAGGGAAGGACTCTGACCGGGACCATGCGAATCGATCGGGCATTCCACTTCAGCGGTGGGTTGCCGAGATAGTGCGCGGGCAGGGAGTGTTGCCGAACAACCTCGCGCAAGGATTCGTTCCGCAGTGGCGGGTTGAAGCGGAGGAGCTGCCGGTTGGCGATGAGTTTCTCGACATCCTTCTTGTCGGTAGACACCAGGGAAACGACGAAGCAAGGAAGCCAATGCGCGCAGCGATCGAGGTGAAACGAAGCGTCGATCAAGGCAGGGGCGGACCCTCTCGCTTTCTGTTTCTCGCTCCCCCAAGAAACCCAGATCGCCGCGGCCGAGTGACACCGATTCCATGGATCAACACGACCATGGACCAGACCGCTGCGCATCTGAAGCATCGCGTCTGTGTCGACGAAGTGTGGATTGGCCAAGAGTGTTTTGTTCGCCGAGCACTGCATCTTCGTTGATCGCAAGGGCACCGAGACCATGGACAGCATCGCCCGGGGCCTGCTCCGCGCGATCGACGCGCTGTCCATGCAGATGGTTCAGTCTCCCGCGCCCTACCCTGTGCTGCCGATCGTCGTGACCAATGCGGATCTCGCGGTGTTGCAGTTGAGCGAGGTCGATTTAGATATCGGCGCCCTGAAGGATGATGCCACGGCGAGGCCCGCAGATTGGGTCGCTTACACGAAGACCCTATCTTGGTGCGGTCGCAGGCCGTACGCGACCGTCGACTCTGATGGGTTTGAGCAGTGGTCGAATGAACGGGTTCGGACTGTATTTGTCGTCCGCGCTCACAAACTCATCGACTTCTTGCACGGAATTGACATTCGCCCAAGACCGTGGCTCGATGCCTGACCAGGGTTCCTACCTTGTACGGGTCCCCCGCGCCTCATTCGCGGCTCCCCCGGTGGGTGGGGGTGTGGTGCAGGTACGTCGAGATGGGGAGCAAGCCTGTGTTGTGCCGTACTCCGAGCGATTGCGTCGCTTCCGTGGTGCGTCCCGTGCGCAGCGCCACGGGCCATTGGCATGATAGTTACACTGCGCCCGCATCGTGTAAACGGCGTTGTCGATGGCGGCGATACAACAGAGAGAGGAGTGGCGAGTCACTGTTGCGCGACGGCGTCTCCGAACTATTGAGAGTAGATAGTGCGAGGCGGCGTCTGGACTTGCACACAATTCGGAAGGCGATTCCAAAGAATCGGCTACATTCTTTGTAGTAACTGGCCGATCGCGTGCGTATTGAGGCTCGCACGTCGCCGCACTTCGCTGCGTACGTGAAGCGGCCCCCGCCGACGCTAGTAACGTCGACGAGGGCCTAGGCAAACCCTGTTACCGCAAGGTTCACCATGGCTCCCAAGCCTACCGGCGCCGCTGCGCCGATCCATGCGCCCGCTGCGCATGATGCGTTCTCTCCCCTTCGCCACGTCCGTCTCGAATCCGGGCACGTTCTCCGGACGTGGGACACGGGCCGCACGCGGAACGGCGCGACGTTGGTTGCCTACGAACTGTGCGACCCTGCCAGCGTCGTTCTGTTCGCGGGCGAGGACTTCCGCCCCTCGCCGATGCACGCGGACGATTCCGACGCGACCCTGCGCGCCTTGCTCGGATTCCTCACCCTGCGGCCCGGCGACACCGACCGCGAGTACTTCGCGGACTACACCGCGCGGCAACTTGAGTTCGCCACGTCGGATGCAGCGCAGTTGCTCGCCTTCATCTACTCGGACGATCCGAGCATCGTCGGCAGCGAGAACGAGGGGACCTTCGAAGACATCGACGACGATGGCGACGACGACGGATGGTCGCGCGAGGACTACGAACGGGCCTTCGGTCCGCATGCCGCCCGCGCACGCTTCGAAGGGAGGACCGGCCGATGATGCCCAACCGCGAAACGTGGCTCGGCGCCCTCGTCGATGCCTTGCGCCCGACGTTCGCCAGCATCGGCTACCCGCTGCCGGAACGCATCCGGGTTTCCTGCGGATGGCCGAGCCGTTCGGCGTTGTCCGGCAAGTCGAAGCGAATCGGCGAAGCGTGGTCGCATCGGTGCTCCGCCGACGGGGCGCACGAAACGTTCCTTTCGCCGGTGCTCGCCGATCCGATCGACATCGGCGCCGTGCTCGTGCACGAACTGGTGCACCATGCCGTCGGCGTCGAGTGTGGCCACAAGGGCAAGTTTCGAACGTGTGCCGTCGCCGTCGGCCTCGCCGGCCCGATGCGGGCAACGTCCGCGGGCGAAGCGCTGCGCGGCCGTTTGCACGCACTCGCCGAAGGGCTCGGCCCGTACCCGCATGCCGCCCTCAACGGCGGCGAGGGACGGAAGAAACAGAGTACGCGCATGCTCAAGGTCACGTGCGCCGATTGCGGCTGCATCGCGCGGATGACGCGGCAATGGCTCGTCGACGTGGGCGCGCCGACATGCGGGTGCGGCGGCACGATGGCCGAAGGGGGTGGCAAGTGACCGCCCCCGATGCCGGCGGCGCGGCGGACTTCTGCACGGTCCCCGCGGGTTCCTACACGTGCCGTGTTGCCGAGGTACGGCCGGGCACGACGCGGGCTGGCGACGAACGATGGTCGCTGCGGCTTGTCGTCGAAGTCGGTCCGCATGCGGGGACGATGGCCGCGTGGGATTCGATGGTCTTCAGTACCCGTGGCCGCGCCCGGGCGCGCATGGTGCTGCGGGCGCTCGGCCTGCCGGCTGTCGGCAAGATGACGATCGAACCGAGCGACGTGCTCGGGCGGTGCGCGATCGTCGAGGTTCGACCGGTCGTTTACACAGCGCCGAGCGGCGACGCCGTGCGGCGGAACGAGGTCCCGTACGACGGCTGGCGCTCGCTGCCGGCAGGGGGTGCCTCGTGAAGTTCGACCGCCACAAGGACCCGGCCGCATGCGCGGCCAAGGAGTCGACCCGGTACGCGGTACAGGGCATCGCCGTCGTCGAGAAGGGTGACGCGACGTTCCTGGCCGCGACCGACGGTCGCTCGCTGTCGATGGTCCGGGCCTACCCGGAGGATGGCGACGACATGCCGAGCATTCTCGGCCAAGGTCGCGTCTACCCGCCGGCCGCGTTCGCCGCGGCCCGGAGGGCGTGCAAGCGGAAGGCCGATGCGGCGCTGACCCTCAACGGCTCGGCGTGCGTGCAAGCGGACGGCTCGACTACCGAGTTCGCCCGCGTCGACGGCGCGTTCCCCGACGTGCTCGGCATCGTGCCGAAGGGCAAGGCCGTGCAAACGCTCCGCGTCAACGCCGAGTTGCTGGCGCGGCTCCAGAAGGCGATGGGCGCGAACGGTGTCGCGATCGAGATTCACGAACTCGACGGGACGGGACAAGTCGACCCGACGTTCCCGCTGACGATCCGGCCGCTCTACATGGAAGGGCCGGGCACCGATGACGGCTCGTTCGGCATCCTCATGCCCATTCGGGGGGACTAGCCATGGCGACCCTCACCGAACGGCGCACGTGGCGCCGTGTGCGGGTGTCCCTCGTTCGCGAGCAGGCGGACCGCCCCTACGCGGTTCGCCATGCTGGCGACGTTGTTGGACTCCTGCGGGCCTTCCTGCGCGACGATCCCCGCGAACGGTTCGCGGTGGTCTACCTGGACACCAAGCACCGCCCGATCGCGGTGCACGATGCGCACGTCGGGACGTGTGACTCGTCGCCGGTGCATCCGCGCGAAGTGTTCGGGCCGGCGATCGCGTTGGCGGCAACGGCCGTCGTGGTGGCGCACAACCATCCGAGCGGCGACCCGACGCCGAGCCCGGAGGATCGCGCCGTCACGGAACGGCTCCGCGAGGCCGGCACGCTGCTCGGCGTCGCGGTGCTGGATCACGTCGTCATCGGTGACGTGCGCTACTACTCGTTCGCGGACGAGGGATTCCACGTCCTGCCCGGGGGTGCGCCGTGAGCGGCCCCCTCCAAGGGCGGGACGCCCCGCATCGCTTCGGCGAACCGATCCACGCCTACACGCGGGCCGAAGCAATCGACGACGGCGTGCTCGTCGACGTGACCCGACAGGCCTCGCCGGCAGAGATGCGTGGCGGGTTCACGGTACCGGTGGCGCTGACTGCGGCGTTGTGGTCCGCCATCGAGGCGATCCCGCCGAGTCTCCAAGGCATTGCCGACGCGAGGGGCCGTTTGCACGACGTGCTTTGGATGGCGAGTCTCGCCGCGCGCCGGCACGATCGGGCGTCTCCGCACTGGGCGGACACCCAACGCGCCAAGTCGTCCCATGAGCAAGGGAACTTGGCGCCTTCGGAGGGGAGCGGACCGGGAGCCTTGACGCAGCCGAAGGCGCCAAGATGCCAAGTGGTAGGTCCCTTGGAGGACTTGGCGCCTTCGCGGTCGGTGCCATTCGGGGTGCACTTGCCATCCGCAGGTACTCGCAAGCGCGTGCAAACGCTGCGCGTCGAGGTCGGTCCCGACGACCACGGTGCCCCGTGCGTGACCATCGGGTTCCCGGAGGACTTCTGACCATGAAGGCCATCGGCTACCTGCGCGTCAGCAGCGCGAAACAAGCGAGGGAAGAGAAGGATGGGTTCCCGCGGCAGCGTGAGGCGATCCGGGCCTACTGCGCCGGCAAGCGCATCGAGCTACTCGAAGAACACGCGGATGCCGGCGTGTCCGGCACGGTCCCGCTGGAAGGACGCGACGGGCTGTCGATGGCGTTGGCCCGATGCACCGAACTCGGTGCCGGCGTGCTCGTGGTCGAGAAGGCGGACCGACTCGGCCGCGACCTGATCGTCTCCGAGATGGCGGTGCGCGCGTTCGCCGAGGCCGGCGTGTCAATCGTGACGGCGGACACCGGGCAGAGCCTCACCGACGCGGACAACGATCCAAGCCGGAAGCTGATCCGCCAAGTGCTGAACGCCGTCGCGGAGTACGAACGGTCTGCCCTTGTCGCCAAGTTGCGAGCTGCGAGGGAGCGAAAGAAGCGAAGCGGTGGGCACGCGGTCGGTTGCTACCGGTTCGGGGCACACCCCGCGCGACCCGCAGAGGCGGAAACGCTGGCGAGAATCCGCGAACTGCGAACGAGGAAGCCCTTGCGCAAGCGGATGCCGCTGGCTCGCATCGCCGGCATCCTCAACGATGAGAAGCGGGAATCACGCACGGGACGCCCTTGGACGTCGACCATGGTGAGAGACGCTCTCTGAGTGATTCCAAGTCTGGCCAGGGCCGGAGATCAAGTACCATGCGAGTCGAATCCGTCGTGCCGAAGGCATGTCGCCGGTCTATCGAGCCCACGATCACGCTTGAAGTGAAGCTGGCGCTGAATTGGGGTCAGGAAGTGCCCACTGCACTTTGCGTCGAGGTTCTCAGCGATGACGAGAGGATCCTCGGCACATGCCATGGAACCGACGGAGACCTTGGGCCGCTCGCGCTCGCCGCAGAAGCGCAGTCCAACACGGCGGTGGTGCATCGCGTGATGCGGCTGATGTGGACCATGACTCCCCGCATCCTGGATGAGATTCAGGAGATGCGCGACCGCAACTCGAATGGAGACGTCCAACTCAAGTGCAAGGTCACCGTCACCACGCTCTGTTCTCGCGCTTACCTCGCGACGTTGAAATTGGGAGCCGTTGTGGATGCTTCCGACGTCAGCAAGAGGCCCGTGTACTACGTGGAACCTCGTGAGCCCTACAGCACGCCTTACACCAACCTGTGGGTGCTCAGCGGGGCAGGAAGTCCGACATTCCTGGAGCAGCAGAACCAGCAGAACTGCGTCGAAGTCACCATCCGGTCCAGCGACTGGATCCACGAGTTTGACTCGGTGTTCCGCTCGACCCGCTACCTCGTAGTCGAGCTACCGATGCCGGAGTGCGTCCCTTCGATTCCCGGAGTGCCGAAGGACAAGCTCGATGCCGCAATCGATGCCGGACAAAGCGCAAGAGAGAGGTTCGACGAGGGCGAGTGGAGCGATGTCGTAGCCAAGCTGCGGCCGGTGTGGGAACTCGTGCGAGACGACAGCTCCTTGCGAGATCTGCTGATGAGCGATGGGTACCCGTCGGACGCGGCGATCGCGCTGAACGACAGCGTGCGGGCGTTGTTCACCTTCTCCTCCAAATTCGTGCATCGCCTGAGCCAGGACAGGAAGGACGTGACGCCGGCGATCAAGGCTTCGCGAGAGGACGCACTGCTGTGCTACTCGTTCGCTATCACCGTGCTCAATCTGTTCAGTCGCAAGGCCGCCCGCCTCGCACGAACCGAGGACGGAAAGGCGTGACCGCATCTTCTCCGCGATCATCTGGGTAGGTATTCCAGGATGCCCACATTGGGGGAACTGCTGCACCAAGCTGAGAACCTGAAGCGGTTCGCGCCCATCCTTACTGCGCAACGCGATCGCGACGTGTCGGAGTCGGACACCGTTACGATCGTGGAGGATCTACTCTCTGACCTCTTCGGCTTTGACAAGTACGCCGAGGTAACGAGCGAGTTCGCCATCCGATCCACGTACTGCGACCTCGCGATCAAGATCGAGAACAAGCTACGATTGCTCATCGAAGTGAAGGCGATCGGCATCACTTTGAACGAAAAGCACGTGAAGCAAGTTGTCGACTATGCCGCGAATCAGGGCCTCGACTGGGTCGTGCTCACGAATGGGAT
>JAEUHQ010000216.1 GCA_016794565.1 Planctomycetota bacterium
TGTCTCTCGAGCACGGCGTCAGTTTGCGTCCATGGCATCCGGCCACGAGACCCTCGGCGCTCCCCACGGTCACGCTCGAGTGTCACCCATGTGCCCGGACAGGACTGTCACCCATGTACCCGGGTCGGACCAAACTCACCCTTGCAAAAGGGTGGGGAGTCCCCCCCCCGCAGGATCTGTCAAGGCACTTCGCGACGCCACGCCACCACGTGCCGCCAAATTTGCCCGCACGCCGACCCGAACAGACCCATTAGTGCCGACAGCAGACACAGCGAACGACTCGTGGACCGTGAGGTTTCCATCGGGCGCAGAGCCCAATGCGCGCCCTCGCACGACCGCGACAAGACGAAACGAGACGAGACGCCGAGCCTGCAGCGCGTCAGCGAAGGCGCGACAACGACTTCAAGTAGGCGATGCCGCGGCTCTCGCCGGCGGTCGTCCAGCCGCTGCCGAGCACGCGGATCAGGAGCGCAAGCAGGATCTCGTCCGAGCGCAGTCCGGCCTCTATGGCGAGCCGGTCGGCCGCGACCCGAACGCCCTCGACGTAGGCCTCGGCGACGTCGTCGGCATCGGAGGCATGGTGGGACGAGAGGTGCTCGAAGACGCGGCGGACCCGGGACGTGTTCGCGCCCATCGCCACGATGCAGTGGGCCAGGCCGCGCTCGTCCATCCGGAACGTCACGCCGAGGGCACCGACGCGGAACCGGTTCACGACGAGCGCCGGATCGGCCTTCATGTACTCGAGGAACGCGTGCGTGACGGGCTGGAGCGAATCGACCGGCATGCCGACCTTGGAGATCGAAAGGCTCGTGTCGATGCCGGCGAGCCAGGTGACCGGGTCCCAGGTGAACGCATGCTCGCGACGGCGCAGACCCTTCGGCCAGTTCGCGGCGGGAGAACCGAAGGAATGCACGGTCAGACCGGCAATGGCCCGGGCGCCGTCGACCGCGACGAGCGCCTGCAGGGCGTTGCTGAGAACGAGATTGCCCTGGCTGTGCGCGAACACGTCGATCGGTCGGCCCCGCGAGCGCTGCATGACCTCGAACATCGCCAACGACGCCGGGTTGCGCTGCAGTGCCGTTCGCACACTCTGCTCGCGGTCGCGACCCGAAAGGAGAGGTCCGATCGCGGCAACCGTCCTGGCACTCGGACTCAGCGGCCCGTCGAACTGCCACTTGTCCCCGGCGCACTGCGCCAGGTCGGCGACGAATCCGCTGGTCATGTTGTAGACGCCCTGCACGGTGCACATCTGCACGAGCGAGAGGGCCGGCGCCGACTCGGCATGACCTTGCGGTGAGGTCGCCATCCCGTTCACGAAGACCACGCGGCGGTCGCGCGCGAACTGGGCGGAGGATGCCTTGGCCTCGGGGTGCGTGAACTCGAGAACCTCGCCGTCCCGGGTCGGCAACCTGGTCGCTCGCAGATCGAAGTCGAGGCGCCGCGTTCCACCCGAGATGGCTCCCATGGTCACCGGACTGTAGCACCGCGAACACGACGTCGACGAACGGGGCGAGCCGGCGCTACCCTCCGCCGGTGACGTTCGCGCCCCCCGGATCCGACCGCACGCTCGACTGCCAAGCCTGCGGCGCGTGTTGTTGCAACACGAACGAGAACCGGGCAACACGGAACCAGTGGTACGTCGAGATCGAACACGGCAGCCGGCTGCTCACGCGGCCCGACCTCGCACGCAAGTACATCGCCTTCGACCGCGAGCAGTCGCCGCACATGCGCCTGCACGCCGACGGCCGCTGCGCGGCCCTGGTCGGCACCCTCGGCAACGACGTGCACTGCGCGGTCTACTCGCAACGGCCGCGCGGCTGCCGTCGCGTGCAGCCCGGCGACCCCGACTGCCTGCTCGCTCGCCGCGAACGCGGGATCGACCAGGACTGAGCGCACAGTCGGGTCACGAATCGGCGATCCACCCGCCGATCTCCCACACGAGGACCGCGATCGTCGGGCCGAGCAGTGCCAGCGCGAGGCGCCCGAACGATGGCGCGCGCAGTTCGCCCGACTCGTCCACACGCGGACGCCCCGGCAGCGCGTCGACGACGACCGCCGCATCGCTGCCCGGATCGAACAGCACGCCCTCCGCGTCGTCGTCGGTCACGAGTTCCGGCCGGTGCGTGCGGGCAGTCACACGCCGTTCGCGTCCCGATCGGTCGGCGAAGCTGAACACGAACTCCTCCACCGGCCGGCCGTTCACGACCGTCCGCGTCGGCCGCCGCTCGATCAGTTCGCCGCGCGCGAGTTCGCCGAACGCGAGGAGACGCACTTGCCGCTGCCCGCGCAACATCCCGACCAGCACGAGCACGCCGCCCACGACCGGGATCAGCACCAGGAGTCGCAGTCCCGCCGGCGCCATGTGCGTGCTCATGCCGGCGATGCGCGGCGGCACGCCGCCGGTGCGCGCGACCTCAACCGGCACTTCGGCCCCGACGTCGGGCGGACGCTCGCGCGTGTAGCTCACACTCGACACCGTTGCGCCACGGGCGCTCGCGTCGAAGTGCACGGCCACCACGTAGCTGCTGTTCACGCGCAGGTTGGTCCGTTCGACGCTGGTCACCCTGCCCGTCGTGAGGTCGGTCGGACCCGCGAACGGGTCGTCGAACAGCGGCGCCGCGATCCGCGCGAACACCAGCGTGAACACGAGCCCGAACGCGACCACGCTCCACCCGACGGTGCCGAGCACACCACCGAACATCAGCACGAATCGCACGGAGAGCGGTACTGCCCGAGGCGGAGGTCGAAGAGCAATCGACACCATGCGGCGAGTTCCATACCGGGAACCCGGCGCGGACGCGCGCGAGAACGGCTTGCGTGCGTGCGGCCAGAGACCGTGTCAGCGTCGGTCGGAGCGGCCAGCCTTCACACGAAGACCGAGAAGCCGAACAACACAAAGCAAACCAGGGGCGTGCCGGGGCAGGCGGCGTACCGGCCCGAGCCGGTCGGCATGGGCCGCAGATCCTTCGCCCGCAGCCCGATGAACCCGAGCAGGGCACTCAGATCCTCCTCGTCCTTCGCCCACAGGAAGAGCTGTCCCGGTTCACCCGCCGCCGGCAGCACGAACGCGAACACGCCGGAGACGCCGCCCGGGTTGGTGCCCGGCGGCTTGTCCATCGGCGGCGGAACGCAGGCGAGCTCGCGAAGCACGAGGTCCGTCGCTTCGCTCGGCACCACGGGCAGCGGCTCGAGGGAGCCAAAGCGCGGCGAATGGTCGCGGCGCAGTGCATCGTGCAGGAGGGCCTCGCTCGTCGCAGTCACCAGGAACCGATCGTCGACGAGAGCGCTCCACGACTCACGCGGCGAACGCGCGCCGGACTTGTCGAGCTTCTGTTCGACGCTGCACCAGACCGGACATCCGCCGACCGCCGCCCGCTTCTCCGTTGCCGAGCCCCTGAACTCCTCCAGAAGCGCACCGCCAACACCGTAGTCGAAGACCGACACGCCGACGTACGGACCGACCCCGATGTCCCACGTCGGCTCGAAGTCGCGTCCTGCGTACACTTCGCGCCAGCTACGGGCCGGCTCCCCGTCGATCGCTTCGTAAGAGCGACTCGCGAACCAATGGCTCTGCATTCCCGGCGGAACGAACTTCAAAGCCTCCGCGTAGGGCGACAGCCACTCGCGTGTCGCCGGCGGCATGTCCGGCCCCGCCGCGCATGCCGCGAGGATCAGCACGAACGCCCCCAGGGCCGAGAGCAGCACGGCCCGAGGCGGAGGTCGAAGAGCGCTCGTCACCATGCGGCGAGTTCCATACCGGGAACCCGGCGAGGACGCTCGCGGAACCCGAGCCCCCGCGGATTCGCACCGCTACAGCGCGTGGAACAGGTAGGCGTCGGAAGTCGCCAGGCTCCCGATCTCGTCGATGGCCACCACCTGTGCGTGGAGGTCCAGCGGACGGACGCTCGGCGGGAGTGCGAGATGGAACGCGAACGACTGCTGCGGGAGCA
>JAEUHQ010000009.1 GCA_016794565.1 Planctomycetota bacterium
GCGACCGCACGAACGGGCAGTGCGTCCCACACTTCGGCGGCCGTGGGCGGCACCCATCGGTACGGAGTGATGCCGAGCCAGCCGCTCGGAACGGCGAGCAGCGACGAGCCGAGGAACGCGCCGAGGCCGATGCGGCCCGCGCCGTGGAGGTCGTGCTCCATGCGGCCGCGGTCGAAGCCGGCGCCGAGGTCGCCGAACACCGCGATCCGCGCGATCCACCACGCGACGACGATGGCGGCAACGCCGATCCATGCCGTTCGCCGGCGCTCTCGCGGCACCGGCCAGCGGCTCCGCGTCGCCACGTCGAGGGCCAGGAGCCATCCGAGCGCGAGCAGACCGGTGTCCTTCGCGGCGAGTGCGCAAACCAACCCGAGCCACGCCCCGACCGGCAATCCGCGACCGCCGCGTTCGCGCCAGCGCCGCCAGCCGGCGACCGTCGCCAGGGTCGCCGCGCCGCACAGCGGATCGCCGAGGGCGGCGACCCACGCGACGCTCTCGACCTGGCACGGATGCAGACCGAACACCGCGGCCGCGAGTGCGGCCTGCAGGGGTGTGGCGTCGAGCCTGCGCACCAGCACGAAGACGAACGTCGTCGCGACGAGGTGGGCGATCAGCGCAGCGAGGTGGATCGGCCAGGGGCTGCCGTTCCCGAGCGTGTGGCCGACGCACATCACCGCACTGGTCAGGGGACGCCAGTACCCGAGGTCGTAGCCCCAGAACGGCGCCCGCATCGCTTCGCCGAGGTGCTCGAGGCCGCGGAACGCCGGGCTCGTCGTGACCAGTTCGAGGTCGTCGTCGACGTACGCGCCGCGCAGCGCTGGCAGGAACGCCGCCGCCGTGGCGATCCAGACCGACAGCAGCGCCCACGGGGACCGGGACATTCGCGCGGCGAATCTATCGCGGCAATTCGGCCTCGCGAGCGCCGTTTCCCCGCCGGGCTCGCCGCTCGTTGAAGGGCGGCACTCCCCCGACCGATACCGCACCATGGACATCACGATCCTGCACTGTTCGTCCTGAGGCTTCGGCCCTCGCGCGGCGGGTCTCGCCGCGCACATCGAAGACGCGCTCGGAATCCCGGTGAAGCGCGCGATCGGCAAGCTCGGTCAGTTCGACGTCGTCGTCGATGGCCAGGTCATCGCGAGCCGCGGCGGCACCACGTGGCAGAAGATGATCGGCGGCGGATGGCCCGATCCCGAGGACGTGATCGCGAAGATCGAGGCGCTGCAGAAGGTCCGCGGCAGCGGGTGATCGTGCCCGCGCACGCAGTCGGTCGTCGCGGGTGGATCGGAGTCTGCTGGAGGCGCGGCCACGTGAGCCTTGGTAGCCTCTCGACTCTTCGCGCCGCGGGACGCCAAGCGCGGACCGCAGCCCGATGGTCTTCACGTCGTTCGCGTTCCTGTTCTTGTTCCTCCCGCTCTTCCTGGCGGGATACTCGATCGTCCCGGCGGGGCTGCGGAACCTCTGGCTCCTTTCGGCGAGCGTCGTTTTCTACGGTTGGGAACGACCGTCGTGGGTTCTCATCATGGTCGCGAGCACCCTCGTCGACTACGCCGTCGCCCGACTGATGGGTGCGAAGGAGGATGGTCGCCCAGGACGCAAGCTCCTGCTGGTGACGTCGATCCTGGCCAACATGGGGCTGCTCGCGTGGTTCAAGTACGCGAACCTGTTGGTGCACACCGCGGAGACATGGAGTGGCGCCGACCTCGCGTGGCACGACATCGCGCTGCCCGTCGGCATCTCGTTCTACACGTTCCAGTCGATGAGCTACACGATCGACGTGTACCGCGGGGACGTGAAGCCGACGCGATCCCTGGTCGATTTCGCGTGCTACGTGTCGATGTTCCCGCAGCTCGTCGCCGGACCCATCGTGCGTTACCGGGATGTGCACGATCAGGTCGTGAGGCGTTCGCACTCCGTCGGCCTGCTGGGTGCGGGCGCATCCTGTTTCATGATCGGGTTCGTCAAGAAGGTCCTCGTCGCCGACGTCATGGCGCCGCTCGCGACCGCGGGCTTCGCCTTGCCGCAACCCGGTCTGGTCGAGTCGTGGACCGCGCTGGTCGCATACTCGCTCCAGATCTACTTCGACTTCTCGGGCTACTCCGACATGGCGATCGGACTCGGCCTGATGCTCGGCTTCCGGTTCCCGTGCAACTTCGATTCGCCCTACAAGTCGCAGAGTGTCACGGAAGTCTGGCGCCGCTGGCACATCAGCTTGTCGACCTGGCTGCGCGACTACCTCTACATCCCGCTCGGCGGCAATCGTCACGGCGAGGCGCGAACCTACTTCAACCTCGCGACGACGATGTTGCTCGGCGGTCTTTGGCACGGCGCCAACTGGCCATTCGTGTTGTGGGGTGCCTACCAGGGCCTCTGGCTGTGCCTCGAGCGGATGAACGGCAGGAAGCCGCTTCATGCGCGCCTTCCGATGCCGCTGCGAGTACTGGCGACCTACCTGGTCTTCACGTTCGGGTGGTCGCTGTTCGTCGCGCGGGATCTCTCGCACGTCCAAACCCTCTGGCGCGGGCTCTTCGGTCTCTCGGGCCTCGGCGAGACGTTGGTGTCTCCGAAGCACGACACCATCACGTACGCGATGTTCCCGCTCGCAATCGCAATCGTGTTCTTCGCACCGAACTCGGCAGCCCTCATGCGCTCGTACCGGCCGCTCGTGATCACGGGCTTCGTGCTGCTCTTCGTCGTCGCAGTCGCCCAGATGCTCGCCGCGAGCCACATCCCGTTCCTCTACTTCCGGTTCTGAGATGACGACGCAGGAGCCCATCGGCGAGTGGTTCGGAGCCGTTCCGGAGTGGCGGCGCGGGCAGCGGATCCTGGCCGCGGCGACTGGGATCCTGTTCGTGGCCTTCTGTGCCCTCGCGCCGCTCCTGTGGCTCGTTGCGCGACCGACGCGGATGATCTCGAACGCACCACCTCCGCGATGGGAGTGGTCGGCCATCCAGGATGGCAGTGCGATGCGCGCGCTCGAGACCCACGCCAAGGAGACGTCCTGGGTCACCTTTCACATGCGTGGCGTCCTCAACGAGGCGCTCTTCCGCATCGGCCTGCTGGAGAACGACCAGGTCACCATCGGGCGAGACGGCTGGCTGTACTTCGCGGAGACGCTGCTGTGGAAGCCGATGGAACTGGCGGCGACCCGGGAGAAGCGTCGAGCCGTGCTGCGCCAGGCGATGGAGGCGACCGCCGCAAACGATGTGCGGTTGCTCGTCGTGCCCGTGCCGGACCGCGTCACGATCCATCCGGAACACCTCCCTCCATTGCGGCCCGCGGATCCGGGACGCCTGGGTCTCTATGACGAGATCCTCGCCGACCTCTCTGCGGTCGGTGTGCCTCACGTCGACGTCCGGAGCGCGTTCCTTGCGCACAAGGCGGCTCACCCCGACGACGAGCTGTACTTTCGCCGCGACACGCACTGGAGCCTGTCCGGTCAGCTGCTGACTGCCGATCTGGTGAAGAACGAGATCGCGAAGCGCGGGTGGGCGCCGCTGGTGCCCGCGTGTCCGGACATCGTCGTGGAGCAGACGATGCGGCGGCCGATGGTCCCCGGGCTGGTCGCGATGCTGGGTTTGCGGCTCGAGGTCGATGTCCCGGACGATCGCGGCAGTGCGTTCCTGCGCGGGCTGTTCGAGGACTGGACGTGGCGGCCGATCGGGATCCGGGATCCTTCCGGTCGCGTCGGCCCGATCCCGATGGAGCAGGACGACGCGAAGGTCGCCCTGTGCGGGACCAGCTTCTCGGAGTCGTTCGGGCTGCAGCTCATCGGGACCCTGGGCGCACGCGTCGATCGCCGCGGCGTCAGCTCCACTGGTCGCTCCTTCGGCGGGTTCCGCGCCGTCCTGCGGAGTCTCGGCAAGAACGGCTTCACGCCGAGGATCCTGGTCTGGGAGTTCGTGCAGCGCGAATACCAGGCGGACTGGCTCGAGGTCGGGTCGTTGCGGGACTGATCCGGGCGGCTGCACTGCTTCGAACGCCCCGAGCACTCGCCGGTAGCATTCGTCGCCATGGTGCGTCGTGACGCGACAGACGACCGAGACCCGCGAGGTCCGAAGCCGGCTGGCGCACGTCGTTCTCGATCAGCGGGAGTCAGTCCCGCCCCGGCAAGCGCCGAAGCACCGGGTAGCAGGCCCCACGCGGCACCGGGAGACCGGGCTGCGCGAGCGGGGTGTCAGAAGCCTGCGAGGCGGCATGAGCCGCGTAGCGGGGAGCAAGCACGCGGGCCGCAACATGAAGTGAAGCCTGCAGCCTCGACAGATTTACAATCCGACGGCCGAGCCGCTCATGTCACGGCGAAGGCAGCAGACGACGCGCCGGACTCGGAGCGCGCGTTGTCCGTCGGCGGGGTACGGGGCGCAGCACGCGTGCAAGGTCGAGAGCGGAACACGAGAGACCCGTCTGTGCCGCCGTTGTCGCGGCAAGGGCTAACGGGGAAGGCTGTGCCGAAACCGATGCCTGCGCAGCGGGAGTCCGAGGGGGCAGTAGTACCGCCGAGGGCAGCGCGAGCTGCGCTCACGAACGCCGTGCAGAACAACGCGGCGGGAGGGAAGGGCCCCTGCGGTGGTCAGGTCGACGAGGCAGGTAAGGGCAAGGGCATGGCCGGCTCGACCGGTCCCAACCAACCCCCCGCACTTTCGTGCGAGGACAACGTCCGACGACTGCAACGGCGACTGTGGGTCGCGGCCAAGCGAGGGCCGGGTCGACGCTTCCATGCGCTGTACGACCGCATCCACAGGAGTGACGTCCTGTGGGAGGCATGGGAGCGGGTGCGACGGAACCGTGGATCAGCGGGGCTCGATGCCCAGTCGATCGCGGCCGTCGAGGAGGTCGGCGTCGCGCGCTTCCTGGAAGCGATCGCCGCCGAACTCCGCGCAGGTGAGTACGTGCCGCGCGCGGTGTTGCGGCGCTACATCCCGAAGGCTGATGGAAAGAAGCGGCCGTTGGGCATTCCGACGGTCCGGGACCGGGTGGTGCAGATGGCGGCGAAGCTGGTGCTGGAGCCGATCTTCGAGGCGGACTTCCTGCCTTGCAGTTACGGCTTCCGTCCCAAGCGCAGCACGCTGATGGCGCTGGAGACTCTGAGGAAGCTCGGGGCCAAAGGTGGCCATCACGTGTTGGACGCCGACATCCGCGACTACTTCGGCAGCATCGATCACGAGAAGCTGATGCGGCTCGTGGCGAAGCGAGTCTCGGATCGGCGAGTGCTCAAGCTGATCCGCCAGTGGCTCACGGCGGGCGTGATGGAGGATGGCGAAGTGCGCGCAAATCTCGCGGGCACTCCACAGGGCGGGGTGATCTCGCCCTTGTTGTCCAACATATACCTGCACGTGCTCGACACGTTGTGGACGCGGGACAGTGCTCCGCTCGGAGAACTGGTCCGCTACGCAGACGACTTCGTCGTGATGTGCAAGACGAAGGTCGAGTGCGAAGAGGCCGAGCGTCGCATCCGGGTGATCCTGGAGCGTCTCGGTCTTGAGCTGCACCCCGAGAAGACGCGGCGAGTGGACCTGTACGACGGCAAGGAGGGTTTCGACTTCCTCGGCTGCCACCTGCACAAGCGCCTGAGCGGCACGATCTGGGAGTGCGAGCGGCGACGCTTGTACTTCCTGCATCGCTGGCCGAGCGTGCGCTCGATGAAGCGGCTACGGCAGAAGGTGAGGGAGTTGACGCCGAGGTGGCGATGCCACGCGGATCTCCGCGAGGTGATCGACGACCTCAATCCCGTGCTGCGCGGCTGGGGCAACTACTTCCGCACGGGGAACGCCGACCGGCGATTCAACCAAGCCGACACGTACGTGTGGCAACGACTCCGAACGCTGCGAGTGCGGCGCAAGGGCCGCCACCTGCGTGCAGGCGAGGCCAAGCGCTGGACGCGGGACTACTTCATCAACCTGGGACTGCACCGTCTGCGCGGCACCGTGAAGTACCCGGAGATCGCACAACGCCGCGAACCCGAGAGACCGCCGGTAAGCCGTGTGCGGGAAATCCGCACGCACGGTTTGAACGGGGGTCTTGATTCACCCTCGCACCAACCAGTGCGGGGGGAGTAAGGATCTACCAATGGCTGGCCACGCCCCGGAGCCACGGCAGCGCATCGCGATCGTCGCCGCGCTCTTCGTCGTGATCTCTGCGGTGTGGTTGGCGAGCCGAGCCCGCGACGACACCTTCGCCGTGTCGTCGGCTGCACCCAACGAAGCCGCCGCCCTGCTCGCGCGGGCCGATCTCCAGTCGAAGCGCGCCGACGAGGACGGCGCGTCGCGTGACTCCGCGACCACGGCCGACGTCGCTGCCGAGGCATCCGTGGACGCCGGGCCTGCGTGCGCCGAGTTCGTGCGCGTCGTCGACAGCGGTGGCCGACCGGTGCCCGGTCCACGGATCCACGCCTTCGACGAAGAACGCACGACGCTCTGCTACGGCGTCGTCGACGCCGGCGGGTACTTCGCGTTGCCGGCGGGCTGGGTGCGGCGCTGGCGCGGCGTGCGCATCGTCGTTTCGATGGCCTGTCGCAGGGTCGAGGTGCCCGCGCCGCTCGGGCCGGAGCGCGTCTTCTCCGTCGGCTTCGGCGACGTGGGTTCGCTGCTGCTGGTGAGCGAGGGTGACGACTGCGATGTCGCGGTGTTCGCGAAGGTCGAAGGCGGCGGCGTCACGAACGTGACGAACGTGCAGACCGTGGATGGTCGATGCGAAGTGCGCGTCCCGGCCGGTGTCGATCTCGTCTATCGCGTCGTCGCCGGCGTCGAGCAGCGGCGGGTGACGCTCGACCCGGTCGGCGCGCCGCGCGGACAGGGCGATGTCGTCGAGCTGAAGCTCGACCTCGCCGCATGCCGTGTGACGGGGCGCTTCACGACGGCGGCGGCGAACTGCCGCGCGACGTTCGCGACGGTGCTCGGCCCGGACGGCGCGAGCACGCATCCGGTGCACCTGGACCGGGACGAAGTGTCGTTCTTCGTCGATCTGCCGCGGGGGCCGGCGACCTCGATCTGGTTCACGTCGGAAGGTGAGTGTGCGCCTTGCCCGCCGATCGCTCTCGACGTCGATGCGCGCGACGTCGCGGAGGTCGTATGGGAGCCGCGCCGCCACCTCGGGCGAACCGAGGTTCGCGATCCCGAAGGCAACGTTCGGCTCGACTGCTCGAGCGTGCTCTCGTTCGCCACCAGCTCGGGGCAGCGGGTGCCGACGCCGTCCGGCGCAACGCAGCTCGTGGAGCAGCGGCAACGCCTGAATTCCGGTATCGACTGGTTCGCCGTGCCCGTCGTCACGGAAGTCGTCGTGGAGACGGCGGGGCGTTGGGAGGAAAGCCTGGTGGCGACGCCCGATCGTGCCGTGGTGCGAGAAGGCCGCGCCGTGCGCGTCGACCTGGTTCCTGGTGCCACCGTCGTCGCGTCGTCGCACACGCGCGGGTTCCCGAATCTGCAGCTGCGCAGCCTCGCGACGCAGCAGGTTCGCTTCGGGGATCAAGAGCATCTCGGCGACGGCGTGTGGCAGTTCGTGTTCCGCGGCGTCGCTCCCGGCCGCTACGAAGTCGAAGCCGCGGGGGCCTCCGTGCTCGGCGGCTCGGTCGTCGTTCGAGATGCCGCCGAGTACGAAGTCTCGGTCACGGTGCGCCCGCGATGAAGACGTGTTGCGAGGGCGGCGGGAGTTCGCGCGGTCCGCGCTGGCGCGGCGGCCTGATCGCACTCGGGCTGGTGCTCGTCGCGGCGCCGTTCTGCCACGGTGACGCCGTTCCGCCGCCGCACGGCGAGAGTCGCGCCACGCCGGACGAGCCTTCGGAGCGCGTCGCGCCGGATGGTGTTCGGAGCCGTGCCGCGGCTGCGGCAGCGCAGTCTTTGCCGGAGCGCGACGACGCGACGAGCGGCATGGTGCGTTCCCTCCTGGTTCACGATGCGGCGGGACGTCCGGTGCCCGGCGCCCGTGTCACCGTGCACGATGTTGCGAGACCGTTCGGCAATCGGCTCGTGGCGGTGTCCGATACGAACGGCGTCGCCGCGCTGCGGTTGCCGATCGACGCGGCGGCGGCGACTTCGTGCAACGTCGAGGCGTCGATCCCGGGCCGCACGGTGACGCGGCCGCTGTTGCCGGTCACCGGCGCAGGAGAGTCGGTCGTCGATGTCGGCGATGTCGGCGACTTGTGTGTGCGTGCGCTCGGGGCGACGCTCGAGGCGGACGTGTGGCTGCACGATCGGGGCGGGGCCGCCTTCGGGATCCACATGCTCCGAGCGGACGTGGACGGGGAGCCGAGCTGGCGAACGGCGGTCGCGGTCGGCGGCCAGTTCCAGGTGACGGCGCGCGATGGGGCGTTCACGGCAAAGGCGAACGCCTTCGGCCCGAGGCGCCAAGGAGATGTCGTGCACGCGACCGTCGACTTGCGTCGCTGCGCCGTGCGCGGCTGGATCGTGGGCATCGAGCCCGGGTCGGAGACGACCGGTTCGGCGCCCGACGGCGTCGCCTTCGCGGTCGGCAAGGACGGGTCGTTCGCAGTCGAGGTCCTGCGCAACGCCGCGGCGACGCTGACGATCGCGAACGACGTGCAGTTCGTCGCGCGCGAGGTGCCGGCGATCGACGCCGAGGACTACGACGTCGGCGTCGTCGCGATGGCGGCGCGGCCGCTGCTCGGCACGATCGATCTGCGCGACGACCGGGGCGTGTTCTGCCGCTTCGCGCCTCGGCTGATCCGGGTCGTCGGAGAAGGAGGTGCGAGCAGAGAGATCCCCGTGGCGGGGTCCGGCAGTGTGTCGCTGCTGTCATGGTCCAAGGCCGTCGGCCTCCCCTTCAGCGAGCAACGCATCGAGATCCTCGGTTCGCCGGGCGTCACGCAGGCGACCGTCGGTTTCAGGGAACGCGGTCTCTTCTTCGAACCGCGGGCAGTGACGGTCTCTGGTGCGGCAGCCTTCCGTGTCGACTGCATGCGCGCAGCGCGGCTCGTGGTGCACGTCGACGGCACCTCCGGTCTCGGTCTCGTACGACTGCGGCTGCAGGACGAACGCGGCTCCGATCCGATCGCCGCGCGCGACGCGCGGGTCGACGCGACCGGCCAGCATCACGAGTTCCACGAGGTGCGCCCGGGGCGCTACACGATCTTCGGCACCGACGTCGAGGTCGCGGGCGCCTTCGTCGAGCTCGGCAGCGGCGCCGATCGCGAGGTCCGAGTCACCGTGCGGGCGCGCTCTACACGCTGAACTTGAAGTGCAGCACGTCGCCGTCCTGGACGACGTACTCCTTGCCTTCGATGCGGTAGAGGCCCTTCTCGCGCGCGACCGCGACGCTGCCGCACTTCACGAGGTCGGCGTAGCTCACGGTTTCAGCCTTGATGAAGCCGCGCTCGAAGTCGGTGTGGATCACGCCCGCGGCCTTCGGCGCGGTGTCGCCCGCGTGGATCGTCCACGCGCGGACCTCCTTCTCGCCGGCGGTGAAGTACGTGCGCAGGCCGAGCAGGTGGTAGGTCGCCTTGATCAGCGAGCCCGTGCCCGACTCCTCGACGCCGAGGTCCTTCAGGAATGCCTTCGCGTCGGCGGGCTCGAGGTCGACGAGGTCGCTCTCGATCTGTGCCGAGATCACGACCGCTTCGCACGCGAGGTGCGTCTTCGCGTACTCGCGGACCTTCTTCACGAACGGATTCGCGTCGGCCGTCGCCAGCTCGTTGTCCTTCACGTTGCACGCGAAGATGACCGGCTTGTCCGTCAGGAGCTGGAACATGCGCGCGATCGCCTTCTCCTCGGCGGTGAGCTCGCAGAGGATCGCGGGCTTCCCGGCGTTCAGCACGGGCAGCATCTT
>JAEUHQ010000026.1 GCA_016794565.1 Planctomycetota bacterium
AGCCGTTCGAGCCCGACCCCCGCCATCGCCAGCCGACGCAGCGTGCCGGGTCCGCAGTCGACCATCACCGTACGATCCTCGGACACGACGAGGTGGCCCGCCGGGAAACGCGACGGTGTCGGGATCGCGGTGCCCGAACCGAGAACGGTGACCTGCATGCGGTGCACGGTAGCTGGCGCGCGCGATCCGGTCGCGCGCCGTGCCCCGATCGCACTCGCCGTGGCGACGCGTCGCGCCGTTGACGTCGCGGGCGCCGTTCGCCGCGTCTCGCGGTGGAACGCGCGGGTCAAGATCACGGTCGCGCGGGTCGAACTGCCGATGAAAGGCTGGCGACACGTCCCGTCGCTCCCACAGAATCCAACCAATGCATCAGGGCCACACCACCGCGACTTCCATGCTCCTCCTGTTCTGCGCGGCCTGCGCGTCCGGGCCGGGGCAGGACGATGCGCCGATCCAGGTCGAGGAGATGGTGACGTGGATCGAACGCGTGCACGTCGAGGCCGATCGCGGCCGCATCGCCATCGGCGAGTCGTTCGAGCGGCTCAACACGCTCGCCGCCGGCAAGTTCGGCAAGGAACCCGCGGCGATGGCGTACGCGAAGTTCGTGCAGTCGATCGACGCCGCGGACCAGCAGGCGAAGCGTTTCCGCGACGTGGTGAAGCCGATGCAGGACTCCGCGAAGCCGGTGTTCGAGCGCTGGCACAAGAGCCTCGCGACGATCGGCAACGATCGCTTGCGGCAGCGCAGCGAACTCCGCTACGCCGTCGCGAAGGAACGCTACGACGCGATCGCGAAGGTCGCCGTACCGTCCGTCGAGCAGTTCGAGGGCTACGTGAAGGCGCTGCGCGATCACGCGGCGTTCCTCGCGAACGACCTCAACGCCGGCGCGATCGACGACATCCAGGACGAAGTGAAGGTCGTCGCGCGGACCGCGCGCGAGCTCGACCACAACATGGAGTCGTGTCTCGCGGCGGCGCGCGCCTACGTGGAGCAATCGGCGCTGCCCTCCGCGCCTCCCGCGCCCGGCCGCTGATCTCCTCCTCGCCGGGACGACGCCATGACCTGGACGCTGCTGGCCGCCATGTTCGTCGTGCTGGCGCTGGCGCTGGCGGCGATGTGGCATCGGCGCGCCGATCTGCGCCGCCAGCGCAAGGTGCTGGCCGAACGCGCGGCGATGGCTCGTCGCACCGCGGATTCGGCGCCGATCGAGGTCCCGACGATCGACCTCGCCAAGTGCATGGGCTGCGGCACGTGTGTCACTTCGTGTCCAGAGGACGGTGTGCTGGCGCTCGTGCACGGCCAGGCCGCCGTGGTGAACGCGGGCGCCTGCGTCGGTCATGCGCGTTGCGTCGCCGAGTGTCCCGTCGGCGCGGTCACGCTCTCGCGCGGCGAGCTCGACAAGCGACGCGACGTGCCGGCGCTGCACGACGACCTGCAGGCGGTCGGCACGGACGGGCTGTTCCTCGTCGGTGAGATCACGGCGCGGTCGCTGATCCGCACCGCGACCGAACAGGGCGCGCGCACGGCCGCGACGATCGCCGCGCGCGTTCGTGCCGCGGGCCCGGCGAAGAAGGGCGTGCACGAC
The DNA here is from genome assembly GCA_016794565.1 of Planctomycetota bacterium. Classification (GTDB taxonomy): domain Bacteria; phylum Planctomycetota; class UBA1135; order UBA1135; family UBA2386; genus JAEUHQ01. The sequence goes on from JAEUHQ010000026.1 coordinate 1,586, forward strand.
GCCGTGATCGTCGGCGCCGGACCGGGCGGCCTTGCGTGCGCCCTCGGTTGTCGCGAGCACGGCCTCGACTTCCTGCTCCTCGACCAGGAGAAGGCGATCGGCGGCACCGTCGCGAAGTACCCGCGGCGCAAGCTCGTGCTGACGGAGCCGATCGAGCTGCCGCTGCACGGGCGCGTGCCGAAGCGCGAGTTCGAGAAGGAAGAACTCATCGCGCTGTGGCAGGACCTCGCGGCGCGCCATCGTCTGCCCTTCCGCGGCGGCGTTGCGTTCGATCGCGCGGAACGTCGCGACGACGGCGTGTTCGTCGTGCACACGGACCACGGCACGCTCCATGCGCGGCACGTCGTGGTGGCCGTCGGTCGGCGAGGTTCGCCGCGCCGGCTCGGTGTCCCGGGCGAGGACCTGCCCCACGTCGCGTACGCGCTGCTCGACGCCGCGTCGTACGAGAACCGCAACGTCCTGGTCGTCGGCGGCGGCGACAGCGCGGCAGAGACCGCGCTCGCGCTCGCCGAGCAGAAGGGCAACAGCGTCGCGATCGCCTACCGGCAGGACGCCTTCTTCCGCCTGCGGACGAAGAACCGCGAGCGGCTCGAAGCACGCATCGCCGAGGGTCGCATCGAAGCGCTGCTGTCGACCGAAGTCGTCTCGATCGGCGCGAATTCGGTCGAGCTCGTCCAACATGGAGGCGGCGGCAAGGTCGCGCTGCAGTTGCTCGCGGACGACGTGTTCGTGATGGCGGGCGGCACGGCGCCGTTCGCGCAGCTCGAGAAGAGCGGCATCAGCTTCGACCCGGCGGACCATCCGGAGCCAGCTCCCGCCGCGAACGAAGGCAGCGGTGGCGGCGCACTCCCCGCGATCGCAGCCGGGCTCGCACTGGTCGTGCTCACGCTCGGCTTCGTGCTGTGGCACTTCGACTACTACGGGCTGTCGCTGGCCGCGCGCGCCGCGCATCCCAAGCACGCGCTGCTGCGCCCGGATCGGGCGGCCGGCCTCTGGTTCGGCCTCTGCGCGACCGCGGCGATCGTCGCCAACCTCGCGTACCTCCTGCGCCGCAACCAGTGGTTCGGGGTCCGCTTCGGCCAGCTGTCGACGTGGATGACCGCGCACGTGGCGACCGGCGTGCTCGCGGTCGCCCTCGCGATGCTGCACGGCGCGATGGGGCCGCGGCAGACGAGCGGCGGGTACGCGTTCTGGGCGCTCGTGGTGCTCCTCGTGACCGGCGCGATCGGTCGCTGGTTCTACGCGTGGCTGCCGCGCAGCGCGAACGGCCGCGAACTCGAACTCGCGGCGCTGCGCGAACGCGCCGAGGCGACGGCCGCGGCGGCGGGCGGAGCGTTCGGCGAGGAGTGTCGTCGCGAAGTGCGTTCGCTGCTCGATCGCCGCCAGTGGGGCTCGACCTGGAGTGGCCGCATGGTCGCGCTGCTCGGCCTGCAGTGGGATCTGTGGCTCGTGCTGCGCCGCCTCCGTCGCAGCGCCGTGGCGGCCGGACTCGCGCCCGAGGTGGTCGCCGGCGTGCTCGCCGACGCGAAGGCCGCGCATCGTTCGGCACTGACGGTCGCGCACCTCGAGGACCTGCGCGCGCTGCTCGGCACGTGGCGCTGGGTGCATCGCTGGCTCGCGCTGTTCATGGTGCTGATCCTCGGTGTGCACGTCGTGGTCGCGATCCTGCGCGGCGTGCTCTTCACGGGAGGGATCCTGTGATCGGCCTCCGCACGGGTCTGGCCGTCGGTGTGTTGTCCGCGATCGGCGTGCTGCTGCTCGCGATCGGCGCGTCCGAACGCAAGTCGCCGGGCCGCGTGTCGACCGTGCACGGTCGCATTGCCGAACTGCGCGGCGGCGAGAAGTGCTCGAGTTGTCACGGTGGCTGGTTCGGCGACATGCAGAGCGCGTGCAAGGAGTGTCATGCCGACGTCGCGAAGCAGGTGGCCGACCAGAAGGGCCTGCACGGATCGCTGGCGTCCGAACTCGCGGCGAGCTGTGCGTCGTGCCACGGCGAACACCACGGCGACGACTTCCAGCTCGTGAACGCGCTCGCCTTCTCGATGGCCGGCGTCCCCGATCGCACGAAGTTCGACCACCGCCAGGTCGGCTTCGCGATGGACGGCGCGCACCTCCTGCTCGCGTGCAAGGAGTGCCACCGCAACGCCGACGCGGCGCTCGTTCCCGAAGGCCAGAAGCGCTTCGTCGGCCTGTCGCAGGACTGTGCGACGTGCCACGCCGACCCGCACGACGGGCGGATGCAGGTGTCGTGCGCAGCGTGCCACTCGCAGCAGGACTTCACCGAACGCATCGTGCCGGAGCACGAACGATGGCTGTCGATCGACGGTGCGCACGGCAAGGTCGCTTGTCGCGACTGCCACGGCGCCGACACGCCACACGCGCTCGAGAAGCTGCATCCCGGTTCGCACGAGCACGGGCGTTCGTGCGCCGACTGCCACGAATCACCGCACGCGCAGAAGTTCCTCGCGGGCAACGCGGCGGCCGCCGGCGTCGGCGCGAAGGCGGTGTGTGCACAGTGCCATCCCGTCGCGCTCGAGTCGTTCACCGACCTGCGCGTCACGGTGACGGCGGAGCAGCACGCGCGTGGCGGGTTCCCGCTCGCGGCGCCGCACGACGGTGTGGCGTGTGCGAACTGCCACCTGCCCGGCAAGCCGTGGGCGGAGCGGCATCCCGGGCGCTCGCCGGACGATTGCCGCTCCTGCCACCAGGACCCGCACGGCGGCCAGTTCGACCAGGGTCCGTTCGCCGAGCAGGGCTGCGTCGGCTGCCACGACCGCAAACACTTCGAGCCGCACGCGTTCGACCTCGAGCACCACGCGCGTACGAAGCTGCCGCTCGACGGCGTCCACGCGAAGGCGGAGTGTTCGCGCTGCCACCGCGATCCGCCCGAAGGCACGCCGCGCCACTTCGCCGACACGCCGAGCCGTTGCGAACAGTGCCACTCCGACGCGCACGAAGGTGCGTTCGGCCCGGATCGCGGCAGGCTCGCGGCCAACCCGCGCGGCGCCTGTGCGGAGTGCCACGGGACCGACGCGTTCGCGAAGATCGACCACACGAAGTTCGACCATGCGCGATGGACCGGCTTCGCCATCGGCGGCGCGCATGCGCAGGTCGAGTGCGAGGACTGTCATGTGCGAACGGACGCACCGGACACGCACGGACGGAGGTTCGGCCGCGTGCAGCGCAACGGCGGCGAGTTCGGGGGCTGCGCTGTGTGCCACCGCGATCCGCACGAAGGGCTGTTCGATCGGCCGGGCGCGCCGGCGGCGCTCGAGGGGCGCGTCGGATGTGAGAGGTGCCACGACACGGCGTCGTTCCGCGTCCTGCCGCACGGGTACGACCACGGCGCGTTCACCGGCTTCGCACTGAACGGCGCGCACGGTGCCCTGCACTGCACGGCGTGTCACGCCCGCAAGGCGACTGCCGACGCGAGCGGCCGCTCGTGGGAGCACGCGCGCGGGCACGATTGCGTCGATTGCCACCGCGATCCGCACCAGGGCCAGTTCGAGCGCCTCGGGAAGGTCGACTGCGCGCGGTGCCACAAGAGCACGACATCGTTCGGGACCTTGTCGTTCCGGCACAATCTCGACTCGCGATTCCCGCTCAGCGACGCGCATCAGAAGGTCGCGTGTGCAGGTTGCCACAAGGAAGAGCCGATCAACGGAGCGAAGGTCGTCCGCTACCGCCCGTTGTCGATGGAGTGCGTGTCCTGCCACGGCACGGAAGGCGGCGGGGCGACCGGGAGACGCCGCAGACTATGAACTGGTCGACTTCGTTCCGCGCCGCGCTCGCCGCGTCGTCCTTCGCGATCGCAGCGATCGCTCAGGACGATTCGTTCGAGCAGTTGTCGCTGCGCATCTCGACGCTGCGGCCGAACGGCGCGTTCGTGATCGACCGCGGGCAGAACGATCTCGTGCAAGTCGGGGATCGCGTCGTGCTGACGCCTCGGAACGGCGCGGCTGTACCCGGTACGGTGATCGAAGTGGGCGAGCGCACGTCGGTCGTCGAGGTGGTGGATCGTTCCGCCGTCCTGCCGATCGGCACGAAGGGCCATGTCCTGGTGCCGCGCGCCCGCCGCGCGGTGAAGCCGGTCGAGACGCCGACCGTGCCGCCGCCCAACGCCGAGCCACCGCCGCCGAGGAAGGACGCTGGCGAAGAAGAGGAGTGGAAGCCCGGGATGCCCCTGCTCGGTACGACGCGCGCACCGCGGCCCGAGGAGAGGAAGCGCACCATGACGGGGCGCGTCTACATCGCCGCCGACGTCGTGCGCACGCTCGACTCGTGGTCGCACTCGTACCTCGACACCGGACTCGACTTCGAGGTCGACAACCCGCGCGGCAACGACGGCGGCACGCTGTTCTTCCACGGTGCGTTCAACTGGAGCACCGAGGCGGCATCCGAGCGCAGCGGCACCGACATCCGCCTCTACGAGGTCGGATACGAACACGGCGGGACTCGCTTCACTCCGCTGCACTGGCAGGTCGGCCGCTTCCTCCCGCGCGAGATGCCCGAGTTCGGCCTGCTCGACGGCGGCGCGATCGGGTACCGGCGCGAAGGCGGCGACCGGGTCGGCGCGAGCTTTGGCTGGCTGCCCGAACTCGACGAGGACCTCGACTCGTTCGGCGACATGCAGGTGGCCGCGTGGTACGTGTGGAACGCGGACATCACGGAGCGCGTGTCGTGGGGGCTCGGCTACCAGAAGACGTGGCATCGCTTCGACCAGGACCGCGACCTCGTGGTCGTGAAGTGGCGCTACCTGCCGGCGGAGGGATGGACGTTCGCGTCGACGGTGTGGATCGACTTCTACACCGGCCGCGACGAACTGAAGGATCGCGACATCGGGCTCACGCGCGGCAACGCGTTCGTGTCGCGGCGCTGGCAGGGCAGTGGCGGCATCGACCTCTCGTGGGATCACGAAGAGTACCCCGACATCCTGCGCCGCGAGCTGCCGCAGACGTTGACGCCCATCACGCTCGCCGACGCGCACCAGGACCGGCTGTCGTTCCATGCGTTCACGACCACGGGGTCGGTGCGGTGGTTCACGCGGCTCACCGGCTGGACCGACGAAGAACGTGACGGTGGGGCCGTGGAGGTGGGCTTCGAGGTCGACGACATGCTCGGCAAGGGCGCGCGCACCGTGATCGCCGGTTTCGACGTGCAGGGGCTCACGAACGACGTTTTGGGCGCCCGGATCGAACAGGGGGCGACGTATGGGTGGGGCCGCCTCGACCTCCTCGGCGAAGTGGGTTTCGTGCACCACCAGGGCTTCCCCGACAACCGCGACGACCTCCTGCAGTACCGCTTCGGCGCGATCGCGACGACGGACCTCGGCAGCGGTTGGGACGGCATCTTCCACGCCGACGTGACCCTCTGGGACGACGACTCGTCGTTCGCTGTCGGCGTCTACCTCCAACGCCACTTCTGAGTCCCATGCAGAACCGATCCACGATTCGCATGTTGCTCGCGGCCTGCATGGTGCTCGCGGTGCTCGCGTGCTCGATCTCGAGTCCGCGCCAGGGCGAACTGCACCGCTGGTGGGCAGGTTTCGGCCAGGTGGTCTCGCACGAGTCGTTCCCCTCGGAGTGCAGCCTCTGCCACGTCGGCGCGTCGTGGAACGACCTCGTACCGAACTTCGTGTTCGACCACGGCGTCCGCACCGGTGTGCCGCTGCTCGGAGCGCACGCAGAGGCGCACTGCCTGCGGTGTCACAACGACCGCGGTCCGGTCGCGACGTTCCGCGCGAAGGGATGCGTCGGCTGCCACGTCGACGTGCACTATGGCGAATTGCCGGGCGACTGTGCGCGCTGCCACGACGAGTCGACCTGGCGCGTGCCGAACCAGCGGGTCGCGCACCTGCACACTCGCTTCCCGCTCACCGGAGCGCACATGCAGGTCGCCTGCCACCGTTGCCACGCCGGTGCGTCGGTCACGAACTTCCGGCCGACGGACCCCGACTGTGTCAGCTGCCACTACGACTCCGCGGCGAAGACCACCAACCCGCCGCACATCGGGCTCGGTTGGGTCGATCGCTGCGATCGTTGCCACATGCCGACCAGCTGGCGCCCCGCACAGGTGAGGTGACGCCGGTGTCCCGTTTCGAGGCTGATGCCGCCGGTCGATCCGGCGCGACGTCCCGGATCGGGACGGGCGGATGCTCGAGTGACGTCCGCGTGTCGATGAACCCGACACCTGAAGGTTCAGGGAGATCCACGATGCGTAATCCGGCGATCCGTCCGCTCCTCTTGATCCTCGCTCCGCTCGCCGCGATCGCGGCGGCATCCCTGTTCGGCGCGTGCGTCGACCAATCGGGACGCGAAGGCGCGGTCGCGACGGCCGAGTCGTGCATGAAGTGCCACAACGGGTCGACGCACGACGACTACGCGGGCCCAGGTCTCGAGAACCCGCATCCGTTCCCGGGCACGGCCGAGACCCTGCGTTGTACGCAGTGCCACGGCGGCAACGCTGCGGGCACCGATGTCACCTCGGCGCACGTGCCGCCGCCGCCCGAGATCGGCGATCGCGAGTTCCAGGACAACGACGCGCACGCGTGGTTCAACAAGCTGACGCTCGCGGGCATCGACAAGGTCGCGAACTACACGGTGGACGGCGTCACGTACACGGGCATCGACTACCTGCAGTTCTTGAACCCCGGCGACCTGCGCGTCACGAGCCTCGAGCGCGGCTGCGGCCAGTGCCACCCGGCGCACGGCGTCGGGATGCAGCGCACGCCGCTCGCGAGCACGATGGGCATCTTCTCCGGCGCCTTCTATGCGGTCGGCATGGACAACGCGCTCCCGGAGAACCAGGGGCTCTTCGAGGACAACGCGGCGGACTACGGCTGGCGCGCGGTCACCGATCCGACGCACACGCACGATCCGAACAACGCCGGCAAGATCGGGCGGCTGATCGAGCCGCCGGTGTGGAGCAAGCGCGTCCAGAACCCTGCGAACATCTTCCGCAACCAGCAGTTCACCGCCGCGAACCTCGTCAACGACGTGAACCCGGACGGCTCGGTCGTCACGGGCTCGCGCCTCGCGAAGCTCTACCAGGAGCAGGTCGCGTTCACCTGCGGTGACTGCCACCTCGGCTCGAGCGGCGCGAACAACCGCTACGGCGACTTCCGTCCGTCGGGCTGCTCCGCGTGCCACATGCCGTACAGCCAGGACGGCCGCAGTCGCAGCCAGGACCCGAACGTTCCGAAGAACGAGCCGTTCAATCCCGACGCGATCGACGACCCGGAGCGCGCCCACGTGCGATCGCACCGCGTCCGCGGCGTCGCGCGCACGCTGTCGAACGGCCACACGGTCACCGGCATCGACGACCACACCTGCGCGGGCTGCCACCAGGGCAGCAACCGCATGGTCATGCAGTACTGGGGCATCCGCCTCGACCAGAACCAGGACGTCGTGCGTGGCTTCCAGTACCCGGCCAACCCCGTGACGTTCCAGACGACGCGTTTCGACACGCGTCTGTTCGACCCGCAGGTCCGGAACAACACGTTCAACGGTCGCAACCACAACCAGTACCTGCTCCGTGAGGACTACGACGGCGACGGTCGCGACGACACGCCGGCCGACGTGCACTACGAAGCGGGTCTCGGCTGCGTCGACTGCCACGGCAGCATCGACCTCCACGGCAACGTGAACGCGCCGAACGGCGGCGACATCGTGAGCCGCATGGGCCACGCGATCACGATCCGTTGCGAGGACTGCCACGGCAGCGCGACGTCCTACGCGAACACCACGATCGGCGAGAACTACCAGGGCCAGACGGTCACGCTCGGCGTCGACAGCGAGGGCAACCCGCTGAAGCACGTCGAGATCGACGGGTCGGGCAACTACTGGCTCACCAGCAAGCTCGACGGGCGCCGCCACTACATCCGCCAGGTCCGCGACGTCATCGTCGACAGCGGCAAGACGCACCCGACGACGGGCGAGGCCATCTTCACGAAGATGGGTTCGTACGCGATGGGCCGCGACGACGGTCTCGCGGCGACGGGCACCGGCCCGCAGCAGACCAGTGCGCCGCACGCCGGCTTCAGCCACCTCGACAGCATGAACTGTGCGGCGTGCCACTCGTCGTGGAGCAACAGCTGCGTCGGCTGCCACCTCGAAGGCGAGTACAACGAGGGCAACAACTTCAGCAACATCACCGGCGACCGCATCGTCTTCCGCCAGCGGTTCGCCGAGTTCGTCTACCAGACGCCGGTGCCCTTCACGCTCGGCATCGGCATGGACAACAAGATCCGCACGTCCGCCACGAACACGAAGGTGTTCTTCCGCTACACGGACATCAACGGCGACCGCACGCCGGTATTCGCGTTCACGGATCGCAACGGCGGCGGCGCCAACCCGGCGAGCGGCTTCCCGTCGCTCGGCCACAACGCGTTCCTCGCGCACAGCATCCGCGGCCGCGTGACCGCGACGAACGAAGGTCCGCGCTACTGCGTGTCGTGCCACCTGACCGACTACTCGGTCGCGACCTATGGCTCGCAGTACTCGACCTTCCGCGCGGCCTACGCGGCGAACAACTTCGGCGCGCTCGACTACAACCTGCTCAAGACGCACATCGGCAAGAATCCGGGCAACCAGCTCGACTCGCCGTTCTTCGTGCACATGGTCGCGGGTCTCGGCACGGGCCTGTTCCTGTTCGATCGCAATGGCGCCGCGCAGAACCCGCTCGACACGAACCCGAACCGGTACGCCAGTGACGGGCGGGCGCCGTCGACGTACTTCAACCCGGCGCAGGTCTACTACGACCTCGACCGCGTCGTCGACAGCAACGGCGTCAGCAACGGCTCGAGCAACCAGCCGATGAACCAGCCGATCGTCGGCCCGAACCGCCGCGACGGTGCGACCGATCCGAACATGGCCGGCCCGCTCGGCACGACGCTCTCGCAGCGTCTCGCGGATCCGGCGACCGGCATCGTGCTGAACAGCTGGATCGACGCGAACCGCGCGCCGCACGGCGGTGCCGGTCCGCTCGTGCAGTGACGCGGGTCACTTCGTGTCCGTGAGGCGCCGCGTCCGCACGCGGCGCTTCGGCGGCGGCGGGAAGAGGAACTTCAGCACGCGGTCGAAGCGTCTGCCCCACGAAGCCTCGTCGTGGCGGGCGCGGGGGATCTCGACGTGGCGCAGCGTCGCGCGGCGCGTGATCCGGCTCTTCCGCCAGCCCTTCGCGAGGAGCAATTCGTTCAGGCTGCGGACGTG
>JAEUHQ010000052.1 GCA_016794565.1 Planctomycetota bacterium
GTTCGAATCCGCGATCGGCGGCGTCGTGCGTTCGTCGCTCACGATCCCCGCGTCGCCGTCGATCGTCGGCGGCGCGTTCTTCCAGCAGATGGTCGTCCTCGAGCATCAGCCCGGTCTCGGTGTCGTCGCCAGCACCGCGACGAACGCGCTGCGCCTCGTCGTCGGCGCCTTCTGACCGTCGACCGCCGTCGCCGAGCGTGCGTCAGCCGCGATGTGGCCGGAGGCGCACGTCGGCGGTGAGCACGTGCGGCCCGAAGCGGATCGTCAGCGCGCCGCTGTCCTTCGCGGCCGGGTCGACCGTCAGTTCGACATCGAGTTCGCCGGCCGGCTCGTCGGACTTGCCGCGCCGCAGCGGGATCACGAGGCCGCCCGTGGTCTTGTTCGCCTCGTACGCGTCGAGTCGATGCGCGCGCACTTCGGCCGGGTCGAGCAGGAGCAGCTGCAGACCCGCCTTCTCGTCGTTCCGCATCGCGCAGTAGTACTGACCGACGGCGACCTCGATGCCCCCGATCGAGAGCGGGATGTTGGTGTCGAGCGTCGTCCAGAAGTTCTCGCCGAAGCGCCAGCGGCGGCCGTCGGGCCGGTCGAGCCACTTCGCGAACGCGGGCTGCCACCGCGGCCGTCCGAAGTCGATCGCGACCTGACCCGCCGAGTCGGGGCCGAACCAGTAGAAGATGCGCGTGTTGCCGCGCCGGCTCGTCTCGGGGAACGGCGTCTGTTCGACTGGCGGTGGTGCTGCCGCCATGCCGCCGGTCGTGCCGCGTGCGGCCGAGAAGAACACCAGCACGTCGAGGTCCTGCACGACGTCCACGAAACGGTGCGGCAGGCGTGCCGGGACGAACACGGTGTCGCCTGCGGCGACGGCGCGGGTCTCGCTGCCGGCCTGCAGCTTCGCCGCGCCGGCGATCACGTGGTAGACCTCGTCGAGATCGTGCGGCGTCTGCCCGTCGGTTCCGCCCTTCGCGAGGCGGTAGCGACCCGTGGTCAGGGTCGGCGTCGCGAGCAGCAGCAGCCACGGCGTTCGGGCATCGGCGCGCTGGGCGTCGACGGTTTGTTTCGGCCACCACTGCGCGGGAGGCGGTTGCTGGGCCTCGGACCGCGAGACGAACGTCGCCGCGACGAAGAGAAACGACACCACGGGCCTTCGCATGGTGCCGCGCTACGGCGCGGCCGCCGGGCTGCGAACGATCGCGGCGAATCTTCCCTCTCGCGTCGCTGCGGCCGCTCCGCGGAATCCGCGATCAGTCGACCCATTCGGCGACGAAGATGTTCGTGTCGCCTTCCTTCTTCCCGCTGCGGTTGCTCGCGAACACGAGGTACTTGCCGTCCGGCGAGAACATCGGGAACGAGTCGAACAAGGGGTGGTGCGTGACCTGCTCCAGTCCGCTGCCGTCTTCGTCGACGAGGAACAGGTCGAAGTTGCGCGCTTGCTTGTGGTCCTTCGTCTCGCGCATCGCCTTCATGCCGAGCACGTTGCTCGCGAAGATGATGCGCTTGTCGTCCGGGGTCCAGTAGGGCGCGAAGTTGGCTTCGCCGTTGTTCGTGATCTGGCGGAAGCCGGTGCCGTCGCGCTTGCAGACCGTGATCTCCATGTGCGACGGGCGCACGATCTGCTGGCCGAGCAGTTCCTTGTCGTCGGCTGCTTCTTTGTCGTCGCGCGGGAACGCCGAGCGGAACACGAACTTGCTGCCGTCGTGCGAGAAGAACGCGCCGCCGTCGTAGCCGGGGCGGTTCGTGATGCGATTCACGTTCGAGCCGTCCGGCTCCATCGTGTAGAGCTCGAGGTCGCCGTCGCGCACCGAGGTGAACACGATCGCGCCGGTGACCGGGCAGACCGTCGCTTCGGCGTCGTAGCCGGGCGTGTCGGTCAGCTGCTTCAAGTTCTTGCCGTCAGGGTCCGCGCTGAAGACGTCGTACTCCTGGTGGACGGCCCACTGGTATCCGCGGCCCGTGAGCTTCACGACCGGCGGCGCATCGCCGTGGTGGTGGGTCGACGCGAACAGGATCCGCTTGTCGCCCTGCAAGAAGTAGGAGCACGTCGTGCGGCCCTTGCCGGTGCTGACGAGCTTCATCTCACCGGTGGTGAGGTCGAGGACGTGGATCTGGTCGGCGCCGGCCGTGTCCGTGCGCCGCTGCAGGATCAGGCGCGTGCCGTCGCCCGACCAGTAGGCCTCGGCGTTCTCTCCCTCGAACGTCAACTGTCGCAGGTTGCGGAAGTGCTTTTCCCCGGGCTCGGGATCGAGCGGCGTCCCGGCCTTGATGGTGAACGACGCGTCCGAGACGACCGGCGCCGGGGTCTGCGACGGCGAGCTGGCGCAGGACGCGCAGAGGGCGAGCAACAGCGGGAGACGGAACGAGTGCATCGGGGAGCCATGCTGGCCGCGGAGCTGCCGCAAGGCAACGACGCTGCCCGCCGGCTTCGTCATCCGGACGTCATCGGGATCGCTGCGCGCGATCAGGCGTGTCGTTCGATCGCGTCCCGCGCGGTCTCGGCGAGGCCGAGGAACCGACGTTCGTCCGGCGAGAGGTCGGGGCAGGCGGCGAGGAACTCGGTGCGGTGCTTCTGCACGAACGCACGCACCCGGCGCAGCAGCCGCTCGGGATCGCCGACGTGGAACATGCCGGCGCGAGCGATCGCGGCGGCCGTTCCCTTTTGCTGCGCGTGTTCCCACGCTTCGGGCACCAGCCGGTCGTCGTCGAGCCAGAACTCCGCTCGCACCTCGAAGAACGAGACGAGATTGCGGAAGTGCGGCAGCGTGATCGCCGACCGTCCCTTGCAGATGTCCGTCGCCGTCTGCGGCGACACCCCCAACGCCCTTGCCAGATCTCTCTTCTTGAGGCGACGCTGCTCGAGCAGAGCAGAGATCTTCTCGTGGATGGAGACCATGAGCTGCCTAGGATAGCTGACGCGTGCGAACAGCTCACGAACGTTCCTGCCAAAGCTCGGGTGTGCTGCTGGCGGCGTTCGCGCTCGTGGCATGCCACACCGAGACGCTTCCCGACTCGATGTGGCCGCCGCCGGACTTCGAGATGCGACTCGAAGAGATGTCTCTCGAGGGCGGCGGGCCGCGCGTGACGAAGCGCTTCCGTGCGCTCGCTTCCGGCCTGGTGTCGTGGGGGACCTCGTCCCGTTCGCTCGTCGATCCGGAGACGAAGGCGCAGCTGCCGGTGTGGGACACGCTGTCCGTCTACCGGCTCGTTCCGACCAGCTCGCGGGCGCTCGCGCGCCGGATCGATCGCGCCGGCGTGGCTTCGCTCGACACGCGACAGGGCGAGCGCGGCGCGAAGGCGGCGACGTGGCTCGTGCTCACGTGGCGCGCGTTCGATCGGGCCAACGCGATCACGGCCACCGGACGTCTGCACGGTTCGATGGCGGACATCGTGTCGATCGTGATGGCGCACATGCCGGAGGGGGCGGCGTTCGATCTCCCGGGGCTCGTCGACCGGCCGGTCGTGCCGGTCCTGCGCGGTGTGCCGGCGCCGGCGACGGACGCAGGCGGGGCGCTCGACGCGTTTCGCGAGATGCTCGCGGAGCACCCGGGGGATCGCACGATGCTCGAAGACGCGTTCGCCCTCGCGAGCAGCCTCGGTCGGCGCGCCACTGCCGAGGCGCTGCTCGAGGAGTGGTCGGCCGCGACGGCCGACGCCCGGCGGGTCGCGCAGCAGTTCCCCGAGGGGGAACCCGGGCTCACACCCGCAGTGCTGCAGCGGCTCCTGCCGAGCGGGTCCTGACGATCACTTGCCGGTCGTCGGCTTGGCGGCGGGCTGGAAGCTGAGCATGCCCGACATCTTGCCGAACGCCAGGTAGACGCCTGCGCCCGCTTCTTCGGCGTAGAGGCACAGCAGGAGGCGCTTGCTCTCGTGCTGGCTGTCTTCGATCTTCAGCTTCGTCGAGACGATCTTGTCGCCCTGCTTGAAGTTGATCGTCCAGGCCAGGTCGTCGCCGACCGTGAAGTAGACGTCGTGCTCGCCGGCCGGAATCGTCGCGTCACCGCACTTCACCTCGACCGTCGTGCTGAACTTGGCCTGCGGCCGCGTCGCCGAGCGCTCGTTCATCATCGCGCGCATGTCCTTGCCGTTCTCCTTGTCGAGGAGCATGCCGACGGTCTTGCCCTCGCCGTACGACAGGGAGGTGTAGTTGAGAGTCATCTTGGTCTCGCCCGCCGTGATCGATTGTTCGATCTTCGGGCCGCGCTGGGCGAAGGCCGGGACGCAGAGGACGGCAGCGAGGAAAACGGAAAGCAGCTTCTTCATGGTGGTTCTTGGCTCCTTCGGGGTGGGAATGGGTCGACCCGAGGGGCGGGCAGTTTACGCGCGCCTGGTCCGATCGCTCCGACCCTGGCGAGAATCCTCCCCTTCCTCGACGCGGAGCCACGTCTCGAACGCGAGCAGGAGGTACAGCGCATGGCCGAGTCGAGCGCCGCGTCGGTGGCGGTCGACCGCGGCGGCGAGCCCGCCCGGCCGCAGGTGTGGTCGCTGCCGCGAACGGGTCTCTGCGAGCAGGTCGAGTGCCGGCAACGGGCCGCGGAACCAGCGGTCGAGCGGCAGCGAGAATCCCTGCTTCGGCCGGCGGAACACGAGGCTCGGCAGGTCGATGGCGAACGCGCCGCGCAGCGGTGCCTTGCCCAGTGCTTCGCGTGTGGCGCCGAACGGCGCGAACTCGCCTTCGAGGAACGGTGCCCGCGCCTCGACTCCGGCTGTCATGCACGCGACGTCGACCTTCGGCAGCAGATCGCGGCAGAGGTACCCGCGGAGGTCGGCGTCGCGCGCGGCGAGCACGGGGTCCGCGGCGCGCGGGCCGCGGTCGCGCCGGCTGGATCCCCGGGTGAGCGCCGGTGCCAGCACTTCGGCGCCGAACGCGGGCGGCACGACGGCGAGGAGCGCCGCCGCCGGGTCCTCCGACGCTGCGGCGCGGAGCCAGCGGGCGACGTATCCGTTCTTCCAGCCCTTCGTCGCGTCGGCGAGCCAGCGCAGTCGCGGCAGGTGCGCGATCGCGCGGTAGCGCCGGTAACCGAGGAAGAGCTCGTCCGCACCTTCGCCGCCGAGCAGTACGCGGATCCCGGTCGCCGCCGCGGCTCGGGCGACAGCGTGCACCGCGAGCACCGACGGGTCGCCGAGCGGCAGGCCTGCGCACTCGGTGAGGCGGCGCAGGGCATCGAGCACTTCGGGGCCGCCGTCGACGGACTGGAACGGGAGGCGGCACCGCGTCGCGACCGCGCGCGCGACGTGGCGTTCGGCTTCGGGTTCGCCGTCGGCGCGGAACTGGAAGGCCGGCGCGCGGCGACCGGCCGCGGCGAGTGCGGCGGCGAGGCAGCTGCTGTCGACGCCGCCGGAGAGCAGGATCCCCGTGGCGACCGTCGTGTCGGCACATCGGCTCACGCTCGCGATCAGTTCGTCGCGGACGTTCGTCGGGGCCGCGCGGCGCGCCGCGGGTGCGCGGAGCAGGGGTTCGCACCACGTCGCCCCGTCGTCCACGACGACGAACGGAACGCCGCGCGCCGGCAGTTCGTCGAGACAGAGCTTCGCATCGAACCGGTGCGGCACGTGTCGCGCGAAGCCGCGATGGAACCACTCGCCGAGCCGGCGCGGCCTGCCGAGCGGCGGCATGCCGAGTTCGCGCAGTGCGCCCGGCGTCGACGCGAACGCGAACAGCCGGCGTCGATCCCCGTTGCGACCGTGCAGGCAGAGCAGCGGCTTCTCGCCGAAACGATCCTGCCCGAGCACGAGGCGGTTCGCGGCGTCGACGACAGCGTACGCGTGGTGGCCGCGCAACGACGCGAGCAGCGCCGCCCGGTCGTGTTCGATCGCGAGCAGAGGCAGCCACGCATCGTTCGGCGGCGCGCGGCGCCGTTCGGCGCCCGGGAGCAGCTCGCGCCAGAGTTCGCGTGCGTTCGTGATCGCGCCGTTCAACACGCCGGCCGAGCGGGCGCCGCGGCGTACGACGGGCTGCGAGCTTCGCGGCTGCGTGATCGCGAGACGCGCGCAGCCGATCCACCAGCCGGCGATCCGGACCACGGCGACGCCGTCGGGGCCCCGCCAGCGGAGGCGCTCGACCGCTCGGCGCATCGCGGTCTCCGGGTCGAAGCCCCGTCCACGGAGCCAGTCGTCGCGGGCGCCGAGGATGCCGCACATGGCGAAGCGCCGGTCAGCGACCGCGGCGGCGCGGCGCGCTGCTCCGCACGCGATCGAGATAGTCGAGCAGGAGCCGCCACTGCCGGTGCAGGTCGTGTTCGCGCGAGTCGAGCGGCTGTTTGAAGTAGCACGCGAGGTGCGGCATCGGCCCGCTCTCGCCGCGGCGCGCCGCGAGATCCGCGAACCGAACGAGATCGAGGACCAGCGGCGCAGCGAGGATCGCGTCGCAGCCCTGCCACGTGAACTGCAGCGACATCTTGAAGCCGAGGAATCCCTCGAAGTGCACGAAGTCCCACGCGGTCTTCAGGTCGTGCAGTGACGGCACGTAGTCGATGCCGACGTGCGTGTGCAGCGGATAGCCGAGAATCGACGCGAGCAGCCCGTCCTTCGTCGCGACCTTGGCGCTCTTGTTGGTGCGGTTCGCCAGCACGCGCCCGTCGCGATCGCCGAGGATGTTGTAGCCCTGCCACGTGAGCACGCGCAGGTCGCGGTAGCGGAACATCGGCGCGAGCGCCGACTTCACGAGTGTCTCGCCGGTCTTGCCGTCGCAGCCCATGTAGGGCGCGCCGCTCTGCGCGAAGAGCTCGCGGATCGCCGGCAGCAGCGTCGCGTTGCTCGGCGTGAAGTGAACGAGCGGCAGGCCGAGGCTCGCGGCCGCGTACGCGTAGATCGTCGACGGCCGCACGGCGCGCACGTCGTCCCCGTCGATCGCGCGGTCGAGTGCAGCGAGCGAACGATGCGCCGGCTTCGGACGGAGCGGCGGTTCGGTCGACGTCAGATTGACGCAGACGACCCGGTCGAGGCCGTTCCGCCGCGCGAACGATTGCAGGTCGCGCTGCACTCGCTCGACCTGCGCGCGCAGCCGTTCGCGACGTTCTCCCTTCGGCGCGAGTTCGCGGATCGCGACGCCGGCGTTCGGCATCACGCCAGGGCGCACGTTGCGGCTGGCGGCGGCGAGGTCCTTCGCGAGCGGGCGAAGCAGATCGGGCGGCAAGGAGCCGGTCCGTTCGTGGATCTCCGCCGCCTGCGAAGCGAAGTCGCCGGTGCGAATCTCGTGGCCGCCGAACACGATGCCGCCGAGCGGCTGCAGTGCGATGCCGCGCACGGCGTCCGACTCGGTCACGAGCGCCTGCGGCGGTCGGAGGCCGCGCGCCAGCGCGCGGGTGCCGACGACGAGCGTCGTCGCGAGGCCGCCGTAGGCACCGAAGATCCAGATGCCGAGTCGCTCGTCGGGGCGGGACCGGGCGGCGGCACGACCGGAGGCCGCGCGGCGTGAACTCTTGGTGGACTTGGCCAAGGGAAGGGGGCGCGGAGGATACCGGAACCGCCGCCGGATGCCGACCATCCGTGCAGCGGCCATCGCGAGGTTGGACAGCGCCGTTGCCAATGGCCATAACCACCGCGTGCAGCGATCGCGTTGGTGGCTCCTGCCGGTCTTGCTCGCCGTGATGGTGGTGGGCGGGTGGGTCTTCGGCGTCCGCGCGAAGACCAACGACCGCGAACTGCCCGTCTACGTCACGGGCGCGGAACGCATGGCCGCCGGGGAAGAGATCTACCGCGCCTCTGCCGACCTGAAGCCGTTCACGTACCCGCCGTTCGCCGCGGTGCCGTTCGTGCCGTTCGCGGCGTTGCCCGAACCCTGGCAGGCACCGGTGTGGTTCGGCGTCAACTTCCTCCTGTTGCTCGCGATCGTGCGATGGCTGCATTCGTGGGGTCGCCGCGATGCTCCGCCGGACGGGCCGCCGCGCGTCGTCTGGTTCTGGGTCGTCACCGCGGTGCTCGGCGTCCACCACGTGCTGTCGGTGTTCTCCAACCAGAGCCACGACCTGCTGATCGCGGGCGCCGTCGCGCTCACCGCCGCGGCGTGGTGTCGCGGCAACTCGCTCGCCGGAGCGTGGGCCGGGCTCGGCGCCGCGATCAAGGCGACGCCGCTGCTGTTCCTCGGGCTGTTCGCGCTACGCGGCCGCATCGTCGCCGCGCTGGCGCTGCTGATCGGAGTCGGGGCGCTCGTGCTGGTGCCCGACTGGTGGTTCCCTCGCAACGACGGGCGGTGGTGGGTCCAGGTCTGGTACGACGTGAACCTGCGCGGTCTGTCGGTCGGCGGCGCGGCGCAGGGTGCGAGCGCATGGAACGCGCACAGCTACCTCAACCAGAGTCTCTCCGGCACGCTGACGCGCCTCCTGACCCCGGTCGTCGCGCCCGGTCCGTTCGTCGACGAGAACGCGGCGCTCGTGCACCTCTCGCCCGCGACGGCGAAGTGGATCGCGATCGTGCTCCAGTCGGGCGTGCTCGCGGTGATCGCCGCCGGCATCCGTCGTGCCGGGCGCGCTGTCGCGAACGCGGCGGACCCCGCCGCGATGCAGCGCACCCTCGGGCTCGGCGAGGTCGCGGCGGTGGCGTGCGGGATGGTGCTGCTGTCGCCACAGAGCAGCAAGTCGCACTTCTGCGTGTGGATCTTTCCCGCGGCGTTCCTGGCCGACCGGATCCTGCGCAGCCGGCGCGACATGGTGGCGTGGGTGCTCGTCGGCGCAGCACTGGTGCTCGGTCCGCTCACCGGCAAGGACCTCGTCGGCAGGACCGTCGGCATCAAGCTGAACGCGTGGGGGAACGTCACGTGGTGCACGGTCCTGCTGCTGTTCGCGACCGTCCGCCTCCTGCGCGGCGAGCCGTCGGCGGCGCCGCGGAGTTCGCCCTCGTGAGACGCGCTGCGCAGCTCGCGCTCCTGGTCGCATCGGGGTGCGGCGCCGCGCATCAGGACCGGATCACCGACGGTGTGTACCGGCTCCCGCACCGCTTGCGCGAAGTGTCCGCGGTCGTCGCGCTCGACGGCGCGACCGTCGCGTGCGTGCAGGACGAAGTCGGTGCGGTGTTCGTCGTCGATCTCCTCGGTCGGAACGGACTCCGCGCGGAGGTCTTCGGACCGCGGGGCGACTACGAAGGGCTCGCGCTCGTCGGCGAACGCTACTGGGTCCTGCGCAGCGACGGCGTCGTGCTGCGGCTCGATCGTCGCGCCGGTGCGCTGTCGATCGGTGCCTCGTTGCGGCTTCCCGCGGGCCACGGCGAGTGGGAGGGTCTGTGCTGGGATCGGGAACGCGGCCTCCTGCTGACCGTGCCGAAGGAAGGGGCGAAGGACGTCGCCGGGCGCGCCCTGCGCCCGATCTTCGGCATCGATCCGCGCGCGGAGCGGGTGCTGCCGGACCCGGTGCTCGTGCTCGACCTCCGGCGGCTCGAGGACGACGCGGTGGCGCGCGGCATCACGTTGCCGACGAAGACCTCCGTCAAGGGACGCGCGCGTTCCGACGTTCGGATGGCGTGCAGCGAGTTGCTCGCTCTTCCGGACCGCGGCGAACTGCTCCTGCTCTCGTCCGCCGACCATGCGATCTTCCGCGTCGACCGCGATGGGCGCCTGCTCGCGTTCGCGCCGCTCGACCCCGACGAACTGCCGCAGCCGGAAGGTCTCGCGCTCTTGCCCGACGGCCGCCTGCTCGTCGCGAGCGAGGGACCTTCGTACGGCATCCTGCGGATCGTGCCGCGGCCGTGAGGGGAGCGGGCAGCGCCCGTCGGCGCGAGGTCAGTGCGGGACGATCCGGAGGAGCACGACGACGAGGGCGGCGTACAGCACCCCCGAGATCACCAGCGGCAGGTCGCGGAACAGGAGCTGCGCCGGGTCGCCGCCTTCGCTGCGGCGGTAGACGAGGAACAGGTAGCGGAAGACCCCGTACGTGACGATCGGGACGGTGAACATCAGCCGGTCCGTGCCGTGCACGGCAATCGTCTCGGGCGCCACGGTGTAGAGCGAGTAGCTCAGGATGCTCAGGGCCGCGAGCGGGCCGATCATCATGCTGAGGAACGCGGGCGAGTAGTCCTCCATCGTCGCCCGCGTGCGACCGGTCGCTTCGCTCTGGCGGCTCAACTCCTCGTAGCGTTTGCAGAACGCGAGGAAGAGCGAGAAGAAGAGCGTGCAGAGGAGCAGCCAGTGCGACGGCGCGACGTCGATCGCGGCGGCACCCGCCTGCACTCGCAGCTGGAAACCCAGTGCGATGCACATGCAGTCGATGACGACGAGCTTCTTCAGCCAGAAGGAGTAGGCGAGGTTGAGCGAGAGGTACGCTGCCGGCCACACCACGAACGGGACGTCGCGGCTCGCCGGGACCAGGCTGCCGATCACGAACGCCGAGACGAGCGTGACCACGAGCTCCATCCGGGCGGCGTTGACCGGCAGGCGACCCGACGCGATCGGGCGGTGGCGCTTCTTCGGATGGCGCGCGTCCTCTTCGCGATCGACGATGTCGTTGAGCAGGTAGATGGAGCTCGCCGCGAGGCAGAACGACGCCATCGCGAGCAGTACCGACGTCCAGGCGGACAGCTCGAACAGCAGCCCCTTCGGCGTGAACGCCAGGGGCGCCAGCACGAGGAGGTTCTTGACCCATTGGTGTGGCCGCAGGGCCTGGAGGAACGGCGGCGTCATCGGGCGGAGATCATTGGGTGCGACCAGGGCAAGGCAAGCGCGCAGCGACGTTCCTCCGGCGCATCGTCGTCGCTACTGTCTCGCCGACGATGGCGGTGACCAGAACCAGAGGACTCGATGGCATCTTTCGTCCGCGTTCCGTCGCCGTGATCGGCGCGAGCCGGAGAGAGGGATCTATCGGCAGGCAGGTGGTCGCGAACTTGATCGCGGGCGGGTTCCAGGGGCCCGTCTTCCCGGTGAACCCGAGCGCCGAGGTCGTGCTGTCGGTGCCAGCGTTCCCTTCCATCGCCGCGATCCCGGCGCCGGTGGACCTGGCGGTGCTCGTCGTTCCGCCCGACGCCGTGCTGCGCGTCGCCGAGCAATGTGGCAAGAAGGGCGTGAAGGGGCTCGTCGTGATCACCGCGGGGTTCCGCGAGATCGGCGGCGTCGGCGTCGTTCGCGAAGAGAAGCTGAAGGCGATCGCCGACCGCCACGGCATGCGCGTGATCGGGCCCAACTGCATGGGCATCGTGAACACCGAGCCGGCGTTCGCCTGCAACGCGAGCTTCTCGGCGACGCCGCCGCTGCCCGGCAGCGTCGCGATGGTCTCGCAGTCGGGCGCGCTCGGTGAAGCGATCCTCGCGGACGCCGCGCAGGCCGGCCTCGGTGTGGCGATGTTCGCCTCGGTGGGCAACCGCGTCGACGTCACGGCGGCGGACCTCGTCGCGTACTGGGGTGACGACTACGCGGTGAAGGTGATCCTGCTCTATCTCGAGACCGTCGGTGAGCCGCAGGAGTTCCTGCAGGTCGCGCGTGCCGTGTCGCGCAAGAAGCCGATCATCGCCGTGAAGTCGGGCCGCAGCGACGCCGGCGCACAGGCCGCGAGTTCTCACACCGGCTCGATCGCCGGCGCCGATGTCGCGGCCGACACGCTGCTCCAGCAGTGCGGGGTCCTGCGCGTCGACAGCTTCCGCGACATGTTCCTTCTCGCGCAGGCGCTGTTGCACCAGCCGCCGCCGCGCGGTCCTCGGATCGCGGTCGTCACCAACGCCGGCGGCCCCGGCATCCTCGCGACGGATGCGATCGTCGCGCAGGGCCTCCGCATGACCGATGTCTCTGCCGCCACGGGGAAAGCGCTGCGCAAAGTGCTGCCGCCCGAAGCGAGCGTGCACAACCCGATCGACCTCATCGCGTCCGCGGATGCAGGGCGATATCGCGCCGCACTCCGCGTCGTGGCGCGCGACGCGGCGATCGACGCGCTCGTCGTGCTCTTCGTGTCACCGATCATGATCGACGCCGCCGCGGTGGCGCAGGCGATCGTCGACGAGACCGCGCGCCTGCAGAAGCCGGTGCTGGCGTGCGTGATGGGTCGACAGCGCGGCGACGAGGCGCTGCAGATCCTGCAGCGCGCCGGCATCCCGGTGTTTCGGTATCCCGAGGACGCCGCGACGACCCTCGCTCTCATGCATCGACGGTGGCGCTGGCTCGCACGCCGGC
Organism: Planctomycetota bacterium; assembly: GCA_016794565.1. Classification (GTDB taxonomy): domain Bacteria; phylum Planctomycetota; class UBA1135; order UBA1135; family UBA2386; genus JAEUHQ01. Next base: position 12,077 of record JAEUHQ010000052.1, read on the forward strand.
CCGTGCCGGTGCCGAAACTGCGCGTCGACACGAAGGCCGCTGCGAACGTGATGCGGGCCCGGCGCGGCGAGGGTTGGCTGTCGGGCGAAGAGGCGGAACGGCTCCTGCGCGCGTACGGCATCCCGTTCGCGGCGAGCCGCCGCGTGCGGACGCCGGCCGCCGCGGCCGCCGCTGCCCACGAGCTCGGATTCCCGGTCGTGCTGAAGGGCGAATCGGCGGGGCTCCTCCACAAGAGCGAGCACCGCGCGGTGCGCACCGGGCTGCGTTCCGGCGACGAGGTGTACGCGGCTGCGCAGGATCTGCTCGGCCGCCTCGGCGCGACCTTCGACGACCTCACGCTGCAAGTGCAGGCCCAGGCCGCGGGGCATCGCGAAGTGCTGCTCGGCATGACGCGCGATCCTCGCTACGGCCCGCTGTACGCGGCCGGTCTCGGCGGCGTGCAGGTGGAGGTGTTGCGCGACGTCTCGGTGCGCGTCGGACCTCTCGATGGACACGATCCCGCGGAGATGTTCGCCGGCCTGAAGGGACGCGTGCTGCTCGGTGCGTTCCGCGGCGGGGCGGCCGCCGACGTCGCCGCCGCCTACGACGCGCTGCTGCGGCTGCAGCAGCTGGTCACCGACCACCCGACGATCGAAGAAGTCGAAGTGAACCCGTTCATCCTCGCGAGGGTCGGCAAGAGCAGCGTTGCCGTCGACGCGCGCGTTCGGGTCGGAGGTCGGCGATGACCTTCCCGGCGCTGCGGTTCTCACTGGTCGTACCGGTGTTCGACGAAGAGGAGAACGTCGCGAACCTGCTGGCCGAGGTCGAAGAGGTGCTGGTGCCCCACGGCCCGTTCGAGGCGGTGCTCGTCGACGACTGCAGCCGCGATCGCAGCCTGGACCGGATGCGCGCATGGAAGCGCGAACGCGGGGCGTCGTGGCTCCGCATCGTGACGCTCGAGAAGAACGCGGGGCAGAGCGCGGCCGTCATGGCCGGCGTCGAGCAGGCGCGGGCGCCGATCGTCGTCACGATCGACGGTGACATGCAGAACGACCCCCGCGACGTTCCCGCGCTGCTCGCGTACGTCGAATCGGGAGAGGCGGACGCTGCAGTGGGTGTGCGGCGGAAGCGCAGGGACTCGTTCGTGCGGCGGGTGTCGTCGAAGATCGGCAACGCGTTTCGCAACTGGATCACCGGCGACCTGGTCACCGACGCCGCATGCGGGATCAAGGCGATCCGCCGCGAGTACTTCCTGCGCGCGCCGCGGTTCGTGGGCATGCACCGTTTCATGGCGACGCTCGTGCGCTACCTCGGGGGCACGGTCGTCGAGAAGGACGTCAACCACCGGCCGCGCGCAGCCGGAACCGCGAAGTACGGCATCGGCAATCGCATCTGGAAGGGTCTGCGCGACTGCTTCGCGGTGCGATGGATGAAGACGCGCGTGCTGCGGCACCGAGTGAAGGAGGAGTTCTGATGCTCGCGGAAGCGATCGATGGCGTCGCGCAGGGCACGCCGTGGTACTGGCTGGCCGTCGGTTATGGCGGCCAGATCGTCTTCGGCTCGCGTTTCTACGTGCAGTGGCTCGCGAGCGAGAAACGCAAGCAGAGCGTCGTGCCCGAGCTCTTCTGGTGGCTCAGCTTGTTCGGCGCGCTGATGACGCTTGCGTACGCGCTGTACCGGATGGACGGGCCGTTCATCATGGCGAATCTCGGTGGGCCGCCGATCTACGCGCGCAACCTGGTGCTCGTCCATCGGGCGCGGCGCGCCGCCACGGTGGCGCAGCCGCCGGCGTCTTGAGGTTCTCGCGTGAGTGGATCGGCCGCCGCAGCTAGTTTCCGACCCGTGCTCGTCCGCGCGGCGATCCTGTTGCTGGTGACGTTGGGCGCTCTGCTGCCGGCGTGGTTTGCGCCGGAGTGGCAGGGCACGGAGGGGCGGCGCGTCCAGATCGCGCTCGAGATGGTGCGGAGCGGCGACTGGATCGTCCCGACGATCGGCGGCCAGCCGACCTGGGCGAAGCCGCCGCTGCACTACTGGTTGCTGGGAGCGTGCGCGAAGTTGTTCGGCGCGGAACAGTGGGCGATGCGCCTCCCGGCGGTGCTGTTCCTGTTCGCTGCCGCGCTGGTCGCGATGGAGACGCTGCGGAAGTGGTTCGGCAAACGGGCGGGCTGGGTCGGTGCGCTCGGCATGGTCTTGTCGCCGCTGGCACTGTTCGAGTGGCCGACCGCCGAGATCGATCCGACGTTCGCCAGCCTCACGGCGATGTCGTTGTGGCTGCTGGCGACCGGGGTGGCGCGCGATCGTCGCGGGTTCGTCTTCGCGTCGGGAGTGGTCGCCGGCCTCGCGATGCTGCAGAAGGGCGTGCCCTACTTCATGTTCGCGGCGGGCGCCTATCTGGTCTGGTGGCGTTATCGCGGTGGACGCCACGGTCTCCTGCACTTCGTGCCGATGCTGGTGATCGCGGCCGCCTACTACGTGCCGGTCTGGGTGCTGAAGATCGGGTTCACCGAGTGGTTCGCCGTCGCGAAGGAGGAGAGCGTCGGTCGCCTGAAGTTCTTCGAGTGGCAGCACCTCGCCGGCATCCCCGAATACTGGGCACGTGCGATCCTCGTGCAGGCTCCGTTCGGGCTGTGGTGTTTCTGGGAGTGGCGTGGCGCGCGCGACGCGCGAATGGATGCGGGCGACGTCACGCTGCGCATGTGCAGCGGCGCCGCGGTCGTGGGTGTCGCGGTGCTGACCTTCTTCCCGGGACGCGCCACGCGCTACCTGATGCCGAACGTGCTCTTGTTCGGTTTCGCGGTGGCACCCGCGGTCGCGCACTTCTCGCGGCAGGTTGGCGCGATCGGGCCCCTTGCGCGGCGCATCGTCGTGGGCGCCGGGATCGGCGGCGCGCTCGCGCTGTGCGTGATCCCGTTCGTGCCGAAGGCAGTGCCGGCTCTCCCGATCGCTGCCGTGGTCGCCGTCGCGCCGTTTCTCGTGCGGAGGCCCGTGCACTTCGTCGCCTACTGCCTGCTCGTCCCGCTCGTGTCCGCGGCAGTGGTCGGCTTCGACGGTGGTGTGTGGCAGCGTGCGTCGCGCGCTCGACACGCGGCCGGCGAGCTTCTGCGCAGCGAACTCGAACGGCGCGGTGCCATCGCGACCCTCGCGACACACGGTCACGTCGACGCCGGGCTGTTGCTCGAGGCCGGCCTCCTGCCGCCTGGCGACGAGTCGGCGCGTTCGAAACCGACGGCTCCATGGGTGCTCTGCGAGGCCGTGCCGCCACCTGCGTTCGCGGGCTACGTCGAGCGACTCCGTTTGTGCCTGCCCCAGAGCAAGACGTTCGTGCTGTTCGAACGCTCGGACTCGCCGCGGTGACGTCCGTTCTTCTCGTGCGTCTGTCGGCGATGGGGGACCTGGTGCACGGTCTCGGCGCAGTCGAAGCGCTGCACCACGTGAGGCCGCAGTGGCGCCTCACGTTCGTCACGCAACCGATGTTCGCGCCGCTCCTTCGTGGTGTGCCCGGCATTCATCGTGTGGTCGAGTTCGCCCGGCGCGACGGTCTGCGCGGCGTGCGCCGTCTGCGTGCGTCGCTGCGCGAAGATCGATACGACGTGGCACTCGATCTCCAGGGCAACTGGAAGAGCGCCGCCGTGACCCTGTTGTCGCGCGCCGCAGACCGCATCGGCATGGCGCCTTCGATGCGACAGGAGCCGATGAGCGCCTGGTTGCTCCGTCGCCGGATCCGTTTCGACGGCCAGCCGCACCCAGCACGGTGCGCGTTGGAGCTCGTTCGCGCTGTCGCCCCCGAAGCACCGTTCTGGCTGCCGCGGCTCGCTCCCGAACCGGCGGAAGTCGAATTCGAGAAGCGTGCGGTCGCTGCGGCCGGCGTGAACCCGGAGCGACCGTTCCGCGTGATCGTCGTCACCGATCCGCGGGACGTGCGTTCGCTCCTGCCGCGTGTGATCGAGGCGGAGACGGCATCGTCTCGCGAGCCGGTCCTGCACCTCTACGGACCTGCGGAGCTGGCGCTGACCCCGATCGCCGACGTGCCGACCCTGCGCCACGGCCCCGAACCGCGGCGATTGATCGCGCTCGGTACGGTGGTGGCTCGTGCGGGCGGGGTCGTACTGGGGCCGGACCAGGGTGCGACGCACGTGCTGTCGGCGGCGGGGGCGCGTTGTCTCGTGTGGTTCGGCGCCCAGGATCCGCGGCGAACGGCACCGCCGGGCGCGGTCGCGCTCGCGCACCCCGATCCACCGGCCTGCAGCCCATGCCGAGCGGACCGCTGCAAGCACCCGTCCGGGCGCGTGTGCATGGAGTTCGGCGGCGTGCAGGCTCTTGCCGCGGAGACCGGGCTGCCGCGCCCCGAATCGCGCGGCTGATCCAGGGCGGGCCTGCTGTGCACCGCAGCGGAGGCTTCGGCCGCGCCTGAGGCGCAGCCGAGTCGCACACCCAATGAAGCGCGCTTGTGTGCGCGAGCGAACGCTGCTTCGCTGCTCGCATGTCTGCGCCAGCCCCGCACGATGCTTCGATTCTCGAGACGTTCCCGAACCCCTGTCCGGAGCGCGACTACGAGATCGAGTTCGACTGTCCGGAGTTCACGTGCGTGTGTCCGCGCACCGGGCAGCCCGACTTCGCCACGATCCGGATCCACTACGTTCCCGATCGGAAGTGCGTCGAGCTGAAGAGCCTGAAGCTCTACTTCTGGAGCTTCCGCGCCGTCGGTGCCTTCCACGAGAAAGTGACGAACGACATCTGCAGCGACCTGGCCAGGCTGCTCGAGCCTCGACGGCTCGAGGTCACCGGGGACTTCCGCGTCCGAGGCGGAATCACCACCCGCGTCGTGTGCCGCCACACGGCGTGATGCCGAGCAGACCGCCGCCTTTCGGATGCCTTGGCCGGCGGCTACAACGAGATCGTGCGAGTGCGCCTTGCCCGGTTCCTGCTGTGGTTCGCCGGTTTCGGCCTCTTGTGGGTGCCAGTGCTCGATGATCCGCCGCTCGCTACCGCGAGCTACGTGCAGGATGTCACGTCGAGCAGTGCCGTCATCGCGATCGTGATGGCTGCGCCGACGCAGGTCGAGGGAACGTTGTGGATCGGCGACTCGGCTGTCGCGACAGTGCGCGGGCCAGAGGGTCGCCGGCGCCACGCACTGCACTTCGAAGGTCTCGAGGCGGGGAAGCGCTACCGCTACTCGCTGACCCAGGTCGGGGGCGAAGAGATCGGCTCGGGTAGCGTGACGACGGCTTCGACGGACGACAGGGCTCCCGTCCGCTTCGTCTTCCTGGGCGACTCGGGCGACCAGCCGTGGTGGGTGTGGCTGCAGACCTCGCCGTTGTTCCACCTGCCGGCCAGGTGGCACTGGCTGCCGTGTTCACAGGCCGTCAGTCGGGTCGGCGCAGCCGTCGCTGCGTGGTCGCCCGATCTGGTGTTGCACCTCGGCGACGTGATCTATCCGAAGGGGCTGAATGCGCACTACTCCAGCGGGTTCTTCCGCCCGTTCGAAGCAGTGATGCGCGACGTGCCCGTCTACGCGGTGCTCGGCAACCACGACGTGATGGACTGCGATGGCGTGCAGTTCGCGAGCAACCTGCGCCTGCCTCCGAGCGAGGCGACCGGCGACGGTCGCATGTTCTCCCTCGCCCGAGGACCTGTGCGCATCATCGGTCTCGACTGCAACACCGATCGCACGGGATGGCGGTACGACACCCAGCATCCGGCCCACGCGTTCTTGAGCGCCGAACTCGCCAATGCCACCGAGCCATGGATCGTCGTTGCGAGCCACTTCCCGATGCGGAGCTGGTCGCGACAGGGGAATCGTGCCGAGTTGCTGCTCGGCATGCTGCCTGAGCTGGAGCGCCAGGGGGTGTCGTTGTACCTCAGCGGACACGACCACTGCTACCAGCGGTTTGGCGAGCCCGGGGCTGGGGAGCCGGTGCTGGTCGTCAGCGGGGGTGGTGGCAAGGACCTCTACGACATCAAGCCGAAGCAGGCCGGGCCCGCGCCTGCGGCCGCGGCCAAGGCATACCACTGGGGCTGCGCGGAAGTGGTGGGGGGGGATCTGCACGTGGTGGCCAACGGGCTCGACGGCATTCGGATCGATGCGTTCGACCTCCCCTTGCCGAGCGGAGATTCGTTGGCGCGGATCCGGGCGGTCAGCCCTGCCCGCGCGGCTCGGATCGAAGCGCTCGGAAAACGCTGAGAGCGTCGACCCGAATTCGTCGACGCAGGCGCCGGTCGTTGGCGATCTAATCCGTTGCCTGAGCATGGCTTGTGCCGTCATCGAAAAATCCTGAACAGGTCGCTTGCGCCTTCTGGAACAGCTCGCTACCGTCTCCCGCCCCTCGCACGGCACGGAAGTGCGGTGCGGCGGTGATCTTTGACATACTGGGTGGCCTCGAAAGAAAGCGTGTGAGCGCGAGGCTGTGGCCCGAGCGGCGGAAGCCGTGGGTCATGGCGAAGC
>JAEUHQ010000145.1 GCA_016794565.1 Planctomycetota bacterium
GTTCCGCGTCCGACGGGCCGCATCCCATCGACTCACCGTGCGAGCGAACGGCTTCGCGACACTCCGCGAATACCAGGTGACCGGCGGCTCCGAGGCGACACTGCGTGTCGACCGTCCGGCCTTCGTCGAAGGCACCGTGAAGACGGCCGCCGGTACTGCGCTCGCCGGGGTCGTCGTCGAAGCCCGCCGGAAGGATGCGTGGGGCGATCCGGCGAGCACTGTCACGGCCGCGGACGGCTCGTTCTTCCTCGGCGACCTTGGCTCGAGGCTGACGTTTCTCGTCGTGCGGGCCTCGAGCTTCGCGCCGCCGCCGCCGCGGCTGGTCGAGTTGATGCCGGGGGAATGCCTCCACGCCGACTTCGTGGTGCAACCCGGACGGGTCGTTCGAGGACTGATCCGCGACACATCCACGGGCGCGCCGATCGTGGGCGCGCGGGCAGCTACGTCGTGGACCATGCGCGATCAGGGGGTGTCCGGCCGCGACGGCAGCTACGAGTTGCGCGGCGTGGACGAACGTGCGGTGCTCCATGTGGCCGCCGATGGCTGGGCAGGGGCGATGCGCGCAGTCCCGGCGGGACCCGGTCCGGCGACGGTCGACTTCGATCTCGAGCGCGGCGTCGAGGTCACCGGCCGAGTGGTCGACGAGGACGGCAACGGTGTCGCCGCTGCCTTCGTCGCCGCCGCCGCCGACGAGGACGTACGAGCCGGGAGTCGACAGACCCATTGGCGGACGGCGGTCGTCGACGCGGATGGCAGGTTCCGCCTCACGGGCCTGGCGCGGCTTCCGACCACCATGACGCAACCGGCTCCGTGGCGGTGGCAGCTGCTCGCCCGCGCTCCGGGTCATGGCGCACGGGTGCTCGCCCTGTGCGATCCCGCCAGGGGTACCGCGTCCACCGATCTCGGCGATGTCCTCCTTCTGCCCGAGGGTGTGTTCGAGGGCCGCCTCGTCGACTCCGCTGGAAACCCGGTGGGTGGCGGCAGGGTCGAACTGCGCGGCGTCGCCTATGGCCTCGAGGGTCTGCTGCCGCCCGGCGCACCGCCGCGCTCGCCGCTGTTCCAGTTCGGCCGCCGTGAAGCGGTGACGGCCGCGGACGGCATCTTCCGTTTCGGAGGGGTCGGCGCCGGCAACTACCGGGTGCAGGCGCGACGCGGCTCGGGCGCCGCGGTGGAAGGCGGCCCGTACGTGCTCGTCTCGGGCAGCGTGACCACGGCACCGGACCTCGTGCTCGCCCCGGGTCTCACGATCTCGGGGCGGCTCCGTGGTGCGTGCCCGCCCGGGTCCCTGCGGGCTTCGGGCATCGCGATCCATGCGAACGGTGGCTCCGACGTGCCGCGGTGCGCCGTCGGTGCGGACGGCACCTTCCGACTGGAGGGCCTCGCACCGGGCGACTACCTTCTGAGTGCGACGGACGCTCCCGCGGGATACGCGGTCGTTCCTCGCCGCGGCGTGACTGCAGGATCCAACGGTGTCGAACTCGACATCGTGCCGGCAGTGACGATCGAGGGGCGCGTCGTCGCTCCGGCCCGCGGTGCCCAGTCCGGCGTGAACGTGATCTTCCGGCCGCAGGGCGTACGCGTCGTGAAGAGCGTCTCCACAAATGCCGAGGGGCGGTTCCGCATCGAGGCCGCTCCGGGCGTCGCCGGGACGATCACCGCGAGCCATCCGGACGACTTCCTGCGAGCGGCCCGAGTGCTCGACGTGGTGGCTGGAACCCGCGATGTCGAACTCGAACTGCCGGACCACCCGCGGTTCGCTCCCGTCGTGCGACCCCGCTAGTGCACCGCCCACAGCTGGACGCCGGCTCCGCCGAGGATCGGATCGCGCGCGGTGAAGACGAAGCCGGCGCCAGCGACGAGGTCGCGCACCGGGCCGCTGACGACGATCGCCGTCGGCTCGGCGCGTTCGAGAAGCACTTCCGACTCGTCGACGACGGCGCCGAGGACACCGTGTACGGAGCGCCGGCACTTGGACGCAGGCGCGCCCTTGGCTGCCGATCACGACCAGCGCCTGGGTGCGTTCGGGGTGGGTCGCCGCGAACAGGGCACACATCGGTCCGCCTCCGGAGACACCGCACAACACGGCGCGCCGGCTGTCGATCGCGTCCATGCCCGCCGTGTTCAGGGCGCTCGTCCAGCGCTTTCTGCAGAAGGGCCCGTCTGCCGACGCTCGAGCAGCGCATCGACGACGTGCGCGCTGTTCTAGTTCAGGTCGCACCGCGGTGAGCGACCGCGCGCCGCAAACGACGCCGCGGTGGCACCCGACACGGGCGGCCACCGCGGTGAGCGTCGTCCCGAGCGATTCGGGCGCCGCGGCTCAGCTGCTGCCGAACAGCAGCTGCACGCCGTTCGTCGTGAGCAACGAGGCCGGGTTGAATCCCGGGCTGATGGTCAGCGTTTGCACCATCATGGTCTGCCCGTTCAACGTGTTGTCGAGCGGGATCGTGAACGGCATCGAGTTCGACGAGCCGGTCGGCGTGAACGTCACCGAGATGTCGGGCAGCGTGTAGGCAAAGCAGCCCGGCATGTCGAGGATCGTCGTCAGGTCGAAACCCGGGATGAACGACGCGAAGCCGAGCATCTGGAAGCCGGCGAGCGTGCTCGCGGGCAGGTTCGACGTGACGAGGTTGATCGTCGTGCCGATGACCGGGCGCGCCGAGACCGCGAGATCGATGCCCGTCACGTCCGACGTGCAGGTGCTGAATCCCGTGCCGATCGTCGCCGAGATGTCGCGGTTGCCCGGATCGGCGGCGTTGTTGCCGCGCGTCCAGCCGACGAGGTACGAGTCGGCGTTCAGCGAGACGGCGTTGTAGAGGAAGTGCACGTCGCCGTTCGAATAGAACTGCGCCTGCACCGTGCTGCTGCCTGCCGGGGCACTCCAGTTCGGGACGTTCAACCACGTGACGCGCACGACGCCAGGCGCGGTGTTCACGTAGACGTTGTTCGCACCCGCCGGGTTGAAGTCGTGCCAGCACGGCGCCCAGCGCGGCACGGCACTGCCGAGGAACGCGGCCGAGCTCGGCTGGTACGAGATGCCGTTGCCGGTCGAGACCGAGATGTAGCCGTTGCTGCAGATGCGCAGCGTGTTGGTCGAGCCGCCCGGGTAGGGCAGCGAGAAGGGCAGCGCGAACGACGCGTCTGTCTCGTCGGTGAGGCCGAGGCTGCCGCCGGACGGCGCCACGTAGGTCGCGGTGCTCGGGCCGACCGAGTACCCGCCGGTGCCGTAGGTCAGCTGGATCTTGCTGTTGGCAAGATCGAAGCCGCCGACTTCGTAGAAGGACGAGCGGCAGTTCGCGCAGCCGGTGCCGACGACCGAGTACTCCGCCGCGGGCGGGCCGGCCGGGACCTTCGTGTTCACGGTGACCGTGAGGCCGCCGGGGCCGACGAAGGCCTCGTCGATCGACGCGTTGCCGAAGCCGGGCTGGTAGTTGGCGTCGAAGCCGAAGTTGTAGATCGTGTTCCAGCGCAGCGCGTTGCCGGCCGGCGCGGAGAAGACGACCTCGTTGCCGACGCGAGCGGCGGTCCAGTCGTTCGCGGCGTTCGTGTCGATGTCACCGAACGTGAAGTTCGACGCCACGGCGGCCGGATCGATCGGCAGGCGGAACGTCGCGCCAGCGCGGTTGTTGTCGACGTTGTGGATCGCGTACTCGTAGTGGTACTGGCCACCGCCGAGCGCCGTGGTCTTCACCGCGACGAAGAAGCGGCCGTCGTCGTTGCCGTTCTGGCCGCTGCCGATCGTCGCGCCGTTCCAGCGCTGGAGCACGGTGCCCCACTGCTGTGCGTCGCCGTTGTTCGCGAACGTCCAGGTGCTGCCGCCGAAGACCGGGTTGCAGCCGCGGTGCGCGAGGTTGTCGCCGCGGTTGGCGACCGCCTCGCCTTCGTGCATCAGGTGGATGCCGTAGTAGTACTTGGCGCCCGGCGTGATCAGGTCCTGCTCGCGCATGATGACGCGGTTCTTCACGTTGTCGAAGCCCGAGGTGTTCAGGCTGTAGGCGCCGTTCGCGCTCGCCGGATAGCCGGCCTGGGCCGGATCACCGATGTCGAAGTAGCTGCCGGTCGCGCCCCAGGTCCCGAGCCAGGGGTTCAGCTCCGAGGGCGGGCCGAGCGTCGTGCGGTCGTTGTTGTTGCCGACGCCGTAGATGTCGGAGCAGCCGATGCCCATCACGGTGCCGCCGCCGGCGGGAACGCACGAGCCGCAGCTCGACGGCGAGTTGGTGGAGATGAACGCGTGCTTGCAGAACGACCAGTCGCTGACCTGCTCGATCTTGTCGTTCGCGACGCGGACCATGATGAACCCGAACTTCGGGTGGTTCGTCTGCATGGCGGCGAACCACGGGATCGTCACCGACCCGGGGTTGCACATCTCGTTCATCATCGACGCCGCGACTTCACCGTTCGGGTACGCGGCGCCGCGCCGCCCCTGGTAGGTGAACGTGTCGATCTGGGTGAGGCGGCCGTCGAGGCCGGGCACCGTGTTGGACTGCGCAGCGAGGCTCCCGGCCACCGCGGCCGTGAGCGTGAGGAAGACGAGTTGCTTCATGGGTCTCTGGAGGAGGACAGGGATCGTCGAAACGGGGGCCGCGGGAGCCTACCGCGGCAGAGTGCCTCGACAAGGGTCGATGCCGCCCGGTGTTCACGCCGTCCACCGCAAGCGAGTCTCGTGTGTCTCGTCATGGGACTTGCTCGCTGCGCCCAAGTGCGCAGAGCGTACGTGCGCTTGCACTGGACGTGGATGCGCCGTTGAGTGCGCGCCCATGCTCGTTCGCTCGACCGCTGCCCTCACCCTCGCTCTCTCGCTCGCCCCCGCGCAAACACGCCTGCTGCGCTTCCCCGACGTGCACGGCAACCAGGTCGTCTTCACCTACGGCGGGGATCTCTGGCGCGCACCGATCGACGGCGGCACCGCGGTGCGGCTCACGTCGGCGCGCGGCGTCGAGCTCTTCGCCAAGTTCTCGCCGGATGGGCGCTGGATCGCGTTCACCGGCCAGATCGACGGCGATGAGCAGGTCTACGTCGTGCCGAGCGAAGGCGGCGAACCGCGGCAACTGACCTTCTACCCGTCGCGGGGTCCGTTGCCCGATCGTTGGGGCTACGACAACCAGGTGTACGGCTGGACGCCGGACGGCAGCGCGGTGCTGTTCCGAAGCCTGCAGGAAGCATGGACCTTGACGCTCGGTCGTCTCTACACGATCGCCATGCCCGCGGTGGCGCGCGAGCGCGGGGCGCTGCCCGCGCCGCTGACGATGCCGGTGGCCGGCGCCGGTGAGTTCTCGCCCGACGGGCGGCGCATCGTCTACTCGCCGCTGTTCCGCGACTTCCGCACGTGGAAGAGGTACGAGGGCGGCTGGGCGCAGGACCTGTTCGTGTTCGATCCGGACACGGGTCAGGCCGAGAACATCACGAACCATCCGCGCACCGACCGCGACCCGATGTGGATCGGCGACCGCATCTGGTTCTGCAGCGACCGCAGCGGAACGCTGAACCTCTGGTCGTTGGACCTCGCGTCGAAGACGGTGCACCAGGAGACGGACAGCACCACGTGGGACGTGCGCTGGCCGAGTTCGGGCGGCCCCGAGGACCATCGCATCGTCTACGAGAAGGGCGGCGAGCTCTGTTGGTTCGACTGCCGTGCGCGCCAGGAACACGCGATCCCGATCCGGGTCCCGGACGAGGCACTTCTCACGCGGCCGGTCACGGTCGACGCGAGCGGCCTCGTCGAGGGCTTCGCGCTGAGCCCCGGCGGCCGGCGCGCGGCCTTCGCGGCTCGCGGCGACATCCTGACGGTGCCGCGCGAGAACGGCGACGTGCGGAACCTGACGCACAGCGCCGGCGCGCACGAGAAGCACCCGGCGTTCTCGCCGGACGGAGCGACGGTGGCTTTCGTCAGCGACCGCTCCGGCGAGGAACAGATCTGGACGGTCGATCACCGCGGCGAAACGACGCCCAAGCAGCTGACGAACGGCCTGACGGCGATGCTCTACGAGCCCGACTGGTCCCCGGACGGCAAGTGGATCGCGTTCGGCGACAAGGACGGCGTGCTGCGCGTCTGCGAAGTGGCGACCGGTGCGCTCACGGTCGTGGCGGACGAGACGCACGGCCAGATCCGCGACCATCGCTGGTCGCCGTGCAGCGGGTGGCTCGCGTTCTCGATCACCGGCGACAACGACCTGCATTCGCTCGCGGTCTGGGGCCTCGCCGACAAGAAGCTGCGCCGGATCTCGCGGCCCTTGTCGAACGACACGAGCCCGGCGTGGGACCCGCGGGGCGAGCGCCTGTTCTTCCTCGGCCTGCGCGGATTCCAGCCCCGCCTGTCGGGCGAGTACGAGTGGGACTTCCAGGTCGACCGTGCGTTCGGCGTGTTCGCCCTCGCGCTGCGCAAGGACCTTCCCGCGTGGCTGCCCGTGCGCAGCGACGAAGCCGTCGAGGGAGCGAAGGACGACGAGAAAGCGCCGACGTTCGATGCGCCGATCGCGATCGACTTCGAAGGAATCGCGGAACGCGTCGAGCCGTTGCCGATCCCGCTCGACAACCTCGACGGCCTCGCCGCGACGAACGACGGCGTCCTCTACGTGAAGAGCGGCGGGTCGTACTACGGCCGAGAGTCCGACGCACCGGCCACGCTGCACGCGTTCTCGCGCAAGGACCGCAAGTCCGAACAGCTCGCGAGCGGCGTCGCCGGCATCGCGCTGTCGCCGGATCGTTCGCACGTGCTGATCCGTACCGGCGCCAACTACTCGGTCGCCGAGGCGTCGACGAAGGGCAAGGACGGGCAGAAGGGCGTCGACCTGCGCGGCCTGCCGGTCGAGAAGGTCGCCGCCGACGAGTTCTGGCAGATCTTCCACGAGGTGTGGCGTCGCTACCGCGACTTCTTCTACGTGGCGAACATGCACGGTCACGACTGGCAGGCACTGCGCGAGCAGTACGCGCCGCTCGTCGCCCACGTGCGTCATCGCAGCGACCTCAACTACGTGCTCGGCGAGATGATCGCCGAACTCGGAGTCGGCCACGCGTACGTCGCCGGGGGCGACGTCGGCGCACCGGCGCGGCCGGCGCCTGCGCTGCTCGGCGTCGTGCTCGCCTTCGACCAGACGAACGGCCAATACCGCATCCAGCGCGTGCTGCGGGGCGAGAACGACGACGAGGACTACCGGTCGCCCGCCACGGCCGTCGGCGTCGATCTGCGCGTCGGCGACTACGTGCTCGCGATCGACGGCGAAACACTCACGCCCGAGGTGAGCCCGTACAAGCTCCTGCGCGGCAAGGCGGGCCGCACCGTGTCCCTGCGGGTGAATGCGCGGGCGGGAGCCGACGGCGCGCGCACCGTGCTGCTCCAGCCGACCGGCAGCGAGACGAAACTCTTCTACCTCGAGTGGGTCGAGGAGAACCGTCGTCGCACCGCGGAGGCGAGCGGCGGCCGGCTCGGCTATGTGCACCTGCCCGACATGGGTGAAGACGGCATCCGCGAGTTCGTGAAGCAGTACTATCCGCAACGCGACAAGGAGGGACTCGTGATCGACGACCGCTACAACGGCGGCGGCAACGTCTCCCAGATGGTGCTGAACCGCCTGTCGCGCCAGCTGCTCATGTGCACGTTCGGTCGCACGACGGGCTACCGGCCGTACCCGCAGGCGCTGTTCCACGGCCACCTCGTGTGCCTGCTCAACGAGACCTCCGCGAGCGACGGCGACATCTTCCCCGCGATGTTCCGGCGCGCAGGCCTCGGCAAGCTCGTGGGCAAGCGTTCGTGGGGCGGCATCATCGGGATCACCAACCGCGGCCCGCTGCTCGACGGCGGCACCGTGAACGTGCCCGAGTTCGGCAACACGGAGCCCGGTCCGGCGTGGACGATCGAAGGCCACGGCGTCGACCCCGACGTCGTCGTCGAGAACGACGTGCGGTCGACGCTCCAGGGGCGCGACCCGCAGCTCGAGAAGGGCGTCGAGATCCTGCTCGACCAGATCCGCACGAACCCGCGACCGAGGCCGGTGGCGCCGCCCCCGCCCGTCAAGACCGGTCGATGAGCCGCCGCTCCACCACCCCGCCGCGATTGCCCGAGCTGCGGCTCAAGATCCGCGTCAACGGGCGTCATCCCTGGTTCTATCGCAAGATGATCCAGAAGCCGGAGCAGGCACCGCCGGCGGGTTCGCCGTGCCGGGTGCGCGATCGCGACGGCAGCCTCGTCGGCACAGGGTTCTACAACCCGCGCGCCGAGCTCGCGCTGCGCATGTTCGCGGACGAAGTCGTCGACGACGTGCGCAGCCACTTCGTCGAGGCGCTGCGCGCCGCCGTGGCATTGCGCGAGGACACCCTGCAACTCCCGCGGATCACCGACGCCTACCGGATCGTGCACGCCGAGGGCGATGGCTTTCCCGGGCTCGTGCTCGACAGGCTCGGGAACGCGTTCGTCGCACAGGTGAGTTCGCTCGGGATGCTGCAGCAGCTCGAACCCCTCGGCGAATGGCTGCTCGGCAAGCACCCGCAGAGCCGGCTCGTGCTCCTGCAGGACAAGGACTGGGCGGAGCGCGAAGGCATGGAGAAGCTGCCGCGCCCCGCGGCGGTGGCGACCACGGTGCGCGAGCACGGGCTCACCTACGCGGTGCAGGCGGGAACCGGCCACAAGACCGGTTTCTTCGCCGACCAGCGCGACAATCGCTGGATCGTTCGGCAGCTCGCGAAGGGGCGCTCCGTGCTCGACCTCTGCTGCAACAGCGGCGGCTTCGCGATGAACGCAGCGGCCGGCGGCGCAGCGAAGGTGCTCGCGATCGACCTCGACGAAGCGATGGTCGAACAGACGGTGCACAACGCGAAGGCGAACAAGCTGCCCGTCGTCACCGCGCACGGCGACGCGTTCGATGCGCTGCGCGACGCACAGCAGGGCGCACACGACCTCGTCGTGCTGGATCCGCCGAAGTGGGTCCACCACCGCGACGAGATCGAGGCCGGGCTGCAGCGCTACGGCGACCTGAACCGCCTCGGCATCGCGAAGGTCGCGCGCGGCGGTCTCGTCGTCACGTGTTCGTGCTCGGGCAGCGTGTCCGAATCGGACTTCCTCCGCATGCTGCGCGACGCGGCGGCCGCGGCGCGCCGCGACGTGCGCGTGCTGATGCTGCGCGGCGCCGGCGCTGACCATCCGGTTGCCCTGGAATGCCCCGAGACCCGCTACCTGAAGGTCGCGGTGCTGCAGGTTCGCTGACCGGTGACACCGATCCGCCGGCGTGCGGGTCGCCATGCCATGGCGACGGTCGCTGCGACCGGGTAAGCAGGCGGCGATGTCCGCGCCGCTCGACACCTCGCTGCTGCAGCGCCTGCCCGTGCCCGGGCCGTGGCTCAGCACGCAACTGCGCCTGGCGGCCGTGGTCTGCCCGATCGTGCAGTACGCGGGTGAGGACCACCTCCTCTTCGTCGCGCGCCCCGAAGGGCAGCGGCAGCACGCTGGTCAGCTCGGGTTCCCGGGCGGCATGCGCCACGGGGACGAGGACCCCGTCGCCTGCGCGTTGCGCGAGTGCCACGAGGAGATCGGCGCACCGCCGTCCGCGATCACCGTGCTCGGGATGCTGCCGCCGCGCGAGAGTTCGTCCGGCATTCTCGTGCACTGCATCGTCGGCCGTCTCGCTCCGCTGCAGCTCGCGCCGGACGCCCGCGAAGTCGTGCGTGTGCTGCGCGTCCCCCTGCGCGAGCTGCGCGACGACGCGCGCTGGCACGAACGCACCCCGCCGAAGGCCGCGACCGGCTACCAGCCGCGCACGAGTCCGCACTTCGAGTTCACCAGTGAAGCCGGCGGTGAGCTCCTGTGGGGACTCACAGCCCGCTTCGTGCGCGACCTGGCCGCGCGGCTCGTCTGACTCAGCAGCCTGGCACGGGCACCCGTTCGAGGAACGAGTCGTAGCCGATCGTCTTGCAGAACGCCGCGAGATCCGGCGATGCCCCGCGCCAGCGCAGCTCGTCGACCGACTCGCGCAGCGGCACGTCGGCGCGCAGCGTCGCGAGCTGCTTCCACAACGTGGCCTCGGCGCGGTGCGCGGCGAGGTTCTGCGCGAGCGACTCGGCGCCGCGCACGCCGACCTGCCATTGCGCAGCCGAGAGGGGAATCGCTTCGACGTGCCGGTAGTGCGCGAGCACGGTCGCGGCGCTCTTGTCGCCCCACTTCGGCACGCCGGGAATGCCGTCCTGGTCGTCGCCCGTGAGCGCGAGCAGGTCCGGGATCGACTCCGGTCCGACGCCGAACTTCGCACGTACGCCGGCTTCGTCGATCACGACCTTCTTGCGCCGATCGAGCTGCACGACGCGCGTGCCGGAGACCATCTGCGCGAGGTCCTTGTCGGGGGTGCACACGACGACCTGCTGGACGCGCGCGTCCGCCGCCGCACGCGCCGCCATCGTCGCGAGCGCGTCGTCGGCCTCGAACTCCACCATCGACCACGTCACGAGCCCGAGTGCGCGCGCCGCCTGCTCCGCAAGAGGGAACTGCGCCCACAGCACCGGATCGATGCCGTCGCCCGTCTTGTAGCCCGCGAAGAGTTCGTTGCGGAACGACTCGATCACCGTGTCGAACGCGATCGCGACGTGCGTCGTACCGGGTTCGCGCAGCAACGAACCGAGGCTCGCGAGCAAGCCGCGCACGCCGCCCACCTCGCGGCCGTCGGGCGCGGTGGCGGCCGGGGCTCCGTAGAAACTGCGGTAGAGCTCGTACGTGCCGTCGACGAGGTGGACCTTCGGCACCGTGCTCATCGCGTCTACCCGCGCAGTTCGCCGCCGATCGACGCAGCCTGTTCGCGGACCTTGCCGAGGAACTTGCTCTCGTCCTCGTCGGTCAGTGTGCGGTCGTCGGCGCCCAGCGTGACCGTGAAGTTCAGGCTCTTCTTGCCGGCCGCAAGCCGTTCGCCGCGGTAGGCCTCGAAGAGCCTCACGTCGCGGACCAGCTTCCTGCCGACGCCGCGCAGGAACTCGTCGACCTTCGCGACGGTCGTCGCCTCGTCGACCAGCAGCGCAACGTCGACGGGCAGCACCGGGAAGGTCGGCACCGGGTGGTACTTCGCGATCCGACGGCCGTTGGCCAGCAGCGCGCGCACGTCGAGGCACGCGATCGCCGTTGTCGCCGGCAGGGCCATCGCCCGCGCGACGCCGGGGTGAAGGTGCGCGACGTAGCCGCACGGGGAACCGTCGCGGTCGATCGCCACGGCGCGCGACGGATGCACCCACGGCTGGTCCTTGCCGTGCCACACACGCTGCATGACCGCAGGGTAGCCCAGCCGGAGAAGCAGCGACGCGATTGCCTCGCGCAGCTCCGCGTACGGGTGGTCACCGTTCCGCCGCGCGAACACGAACGCGAGCTCGCGCACCTCGTGCGGCAGCTTGTGGTCGGATGCCATCTCGGGGTGGTAGCCCTTGCCGTGCTCGCACAGGCGCACTTCGGCGTGCTGGCGCAGGTTCGGCGCTGCGCTGGCGAGCAGGCTCGGCAGCACGTGGCGGCGGATGCGCGTCTGCTCGGGCGCCACCGGATTCGCGACGCGAACGTACGCATGCGCACTCGCGTCGCAGGCGGCGAGCACCGCGTCGGGGACGAACGAGTAGTTGTACGCCTCGCTGCAGCGCAGGTCCGTGCACGCGACCTCGAGCAGGCGCCGCACGAGGAACAGCTCGTCGTTGCGCACCGGCGGCTCGATCGTGCCGTGCAGCGGCCGCTCCGGGATGTTGTCGTACCGGAACATGCGGCCGACCTCTTCGATGAGGTCGTCCTCGATCGCGATGTCCTTCGTCGCGCGGAAGCTCGGCACCGTGACGTCGAAGCCGGTCGCCGTGAGGCCGACGCCGAACTCGAGTGACGTCAGGATGCCCTTCACCTTGTCGTCCTCGAGTTCGAGCCCGAGCTTGCCGTGAAGGCGCGCGCGGCGCAGCGCGATCGTCTTCGGCTCGTACCGGAATCCCGCCGGATCGACGAGCGGCCCCGCGGCCACGGCGGTCGGGCAGTGGTCCTTCAGCAAGGACAGGAACAGGTGCACCGCGATCTCGGCGTTCGCCGGGTCCTGCGCCTTTTCGAAGCGCGCGCTGGCGTCGGTGCGGAGGCCGAGGCGCATGCTCGTCCTGCGGATCGTCGACGCGTGGAAGTTCGCGGACTCGAGGAACAGGCTCGT
>JAEUHQ010000002.1 GCA_016794565.1 Planctomycetota bacterium
GAACGACGCGGTGAGCCGCGCGATCGCGCTGCCGGAGGCGGCGAGGTAGCGTCGGCGCACCCGCGGCAGCACTTCGAGCTGCCGGCGCCGGAACGTTTTGATCTCGAGATAGACGTCGAACCGTTCGAGCGGTCCGCCGAGCGGGGCCTGACCGAGGCGCAGCCGCACGAGCTCGAGCAGTTGTCGCACGTCGAGCGTCGGCGCCGCGGGAGCGAGCCGTTCGTCGCGCGGCGGTGCGTGTTCGAGCCGCATGCGGATGCAAACCGCGGTGATCGCTTCGCGCCGCGCCGCGACCTGCGCCGTTGCCGTGTGCAGACCGTCCGCGAAGAGCGCGAGGAATCGCTCGAGGTCGGCGTCGGGCATCTCGAACTCGTGCACGAACCGCACCGGTTCGGCGGGCAACACCGGGGCGAGCGGCGTCCACGACGCGGTGGCCCGCGTGTGCAGCGCTTCGGCCGCTTTGCCGAAGCGCCGGCCGAGTTCGTGGGCAGGCAGCCGCAGGAAGTCGCCGAGCGTGCGGATGCCGAGTTCCTCCATCTGTTCGCGCAGCTTCGGCGGGGCGTCGAGCACGCGGAATGGCACCGCCGCGGCGCGCCGACGTTCATCCTCCGGCGATGCCAGCAGGATCCATCCGGTGCGCGCCCGCGCGATCGCGAACGTCGGGAAGCGCGCGAACCCGGCGACCACCGATGCGACGAAGCCTTGCGCCACGAGTGCGTCGTGCAGCGCCTTCGCCCACGGCTCGAGGCCGGTGAAGAGTTCGTGCAGGCCGTTCGGATCGACGAAGAACACGCCGGGTTCGGCGGGCACCGGCTCGACGCCCGGCGAGAACCGGAGCAGGAGGCGCAGCAGATCGGCGCACGCATGCTCGACTTCGGACTGCGGCAGCACGGCGGCGTGCAGCCGCCGCACGAGCGCCTCGGCGGCGCGGAAGCGGATCCCGCGCTGGATCCGCGCGTCGCGCGCCGCCCGGTTGGCCCACAGGATCCGCGCTTCGGGGCGATCGTTCTCGACGACGACGACGGGATCGGCGCGCCACTCGGGATGTGCACGCAGTACGAGCTGCAGCGGCAGCGCCGGGACGTCGACGCAGGCGGTGCGGGAACGGTCGTTCGCGGGCGCGGTCATGGCTCGGGCTCACGACAGGCCGGCGGGGCCGCGGCGGCGCAGCGGCCGCGGGCGATCGGCGGTCGGCAGCTTGTCGCGCACGAGTTGCGGCTCGACGACGAAGAGAGCGCCGTCGCGGCGGCGGCGCGGCTCGATCTTCTGTGCGATCCCGACGCCGTCGGCGGTCGCCCGCGCGTCGGTCAGCACCATCACGCGGCTCTGGTGCTCGCGCGCGAGCGCCTGCAACCGCGCGACCCACGCACCGCGGGGCGGTCCCGCCGGCCGCAGGTCGAGCACGAGCAGATCGAATGCACCGGAACGCAGCAGCAGTTCGGCGGCGGCGGGCAGCGCGTGGTTCGTGGACTTCGCGGTGCTCCGCTGCACGGGAACGTGCACGACGACGAGCGCCGCGAGGTCGACGCCGTTCTGCGCGAGGTCGGGCGGGAACAGCCAGCCGTGCTTCGGCTGGATCCACGCGACGACGCCGTTTGCGCACTGGATCGCGACGACCGCGGCGACCGCGAGGCTCGTGCACGAAGCGCCGCCGCCGCCCGACAGAGCGACGATGCTGCCCGGCTGCGGCCACGCGTCGACCGGCTGCGGCCACGCGTCGACCGGCGCACGGCCGCGGCCGAGCGCGCTGGCGCGGAAGACGCGGGGGTCGATCGGATCCGGCGCGACCATCGCCTCACCTCGCCGTCCGACGCTTGCCGTACGAGTTGCCGAACGAACGGCGCAGTTCGATCACCTTGCCGAGCAGTTCGAGTGTGTCGGGCACGATCGGCGCGAAGCGGGGGTTCGTCGCGTGCAGTTCGGGCTGGCCGCGCACGAGGCGCAGCCGCTTCACCGTCGCTTCGCCGTCGACGAGCGCCACGACGACGTCGCCGTGCTCCGCGCGCGGCTGCCGGCGCACGACGAGCAGGTCGTCGGCGAGGATCTCGGGGGCCATGCTGTCGCCGCGCACGCGCAGCGCGAACAGGTCGTCGGCGGGCAGCTTCGTCTCGATCGCGAGGTGGCCGTCGGCGTCCTCGATCGCCTCGGTCAGCGCGCCAGCCTGCACGCGGCCGAGCAGCGGGACGAGCACCGAACGCGCTCGCGGCGGTCCGGGCAGCCGCAGACCGCGGTGGCGGCCGTCGTCGTCCTTCGCGAGCCGACCCTCCGCGACGAGCGTGTCGAGGTGCTCGCGCGCCGTGCCGACGGAGCGGAATCCGAGCGCGTCCTGCACTTCCCGCACGGTGGGTGGCGATCCGGCGAGCAGCCGTTCGGTCACGAACGCGAGCACACGCTCTCGGGTCTCGCCGGGTGGGGTGTGGGCCATCGCCGCGTGATACCACACGAATGTGCGGTATGGAAGTTCGTGGGCGAAGTGGTGCGCTGGAGCGTGGTCCGGTGCGGTGGTAGAACGCGCCGCCCGCCGACGGAGATCCGGTGTGTGGTTGCGGCTCTCCTGCCGCTGCCACGCGCGGTCCGCTCCTCCGTTGTTGGTCGCTTTTGCATGAACTCCGCAGCGCCGCATCTTCGTTCGCTCCTCGTTCTCTCCGCGCCGATCCTGCTCGCAGCCGCGTGCGGCGGTGGAGGTGGCGGTGGCGCCACGACGGGAACGCTCTCCGGTCAGTTGCTCGTTCCGTCGTCGTCGGCCGCGGTGCTCGCGGACGACGCGGAGGCCGTGATCGCGGCGGACGCGCAGCGCCGCATGGTCGGCGGAGAAGTGGTGGTGTGGCTCGAGCCTGGCCAGTCGCCGCCCGACCTCACGGCGGACGGGCTCGATCTCCTGCGGGCGCCCGGCGGACCGATCGCCGTCTACCAGGCTCGTGACGCGATGGATCGTTCGTCGCTGCACGAAGGCGCCGCGGTCGCGGACAGCAAGGAAGCCGCGACGTGCCGCGCCGCGCGCGCGGCGGAGGGCAAGACCGGCATCCGCTGTGCGTCGCCCAACTGGATCCTGCAGGCGACGTTCAGCCCGAACGACACGCACTTCGACAAGCAGTGGCACTACCCGCAGATCAACCTGCCGCAGGCGTGGGACATCACGCGCGGTTCGTCGAGCGTGATCGTCGCGGTGCTCGACACGGGCATCAAAGCGGCGCATCCCGACTTCGATGCGACGCGGTTCGTGTCGGGCTTCGACATGATCAGCAACCCGGCGACCGCGCGCGACGGCAGCGGCCGCGACTTCGACCCCGAGGACGAAGGCGACCTCGCGACGCCGCAGGGCAGCAGTTTCCACGGCACGCACGTGGCGGGAACGATCGGCGCGAACAGCAACAACAGCGCCGGTGTCGCCGGCGTCGACCACAACTGCAAGCTGATGATCGTGCGTGTGCTCGGCCAGGGCGGCGGCACCACGTCGGACATCGCCGACGGCATCCTCTACGCGGCCAGGCTGACCAACGGCAGCGGCCAGTTGCCGACGCAGCGTGCGGACATCGTCAACATGAGTCTCGGTGCGCCGGGCCTGAACACCGTGCTGCAGCAGGCCTGTGATGCCGCGGCCGCTGCCGGCTGCCTGCTCGTCGCGGCGGCTGGCAACGACAACAC
Organism: Planctomycetota bacterium; assembly: GCA_016794565.1. Lineage (GTDB taxonomy): Bacteria > Planctomycetota > UBA1135 > UBA1135 > UBA2386 > JAEUHQ01. The sequence continues at coordinate 3,646 of JAEUHQ010000002.1, forward strand.
GTCGGATCCGGGTTCGCCCGCGGCGTTCGACTCGGTGCTGTCGGTCGGTGCGGTCGATCTCGTGCGGGCCCGTGCGCCGTACTCGAACTTCTCCAGCACGGTCGACCTCTGGGCGCCGGGCGGTGACATGACCGCCGATCGCAACGGGGACGGCTTCCCCGACGGCGTGCTGTCGTGCGGAGCGGACGACTCCGGCAACTTCTTCTTCAACTTCGAGAACGGCACGTCGATGGCGAGCCCGCACGTCGCGGGTGTCGCGGCGCTCGTGAAGGCGCGCAGCCCGTCGTTGACCGCGGCGCAGATCCGCTCGGTGCTGCTGAACAACACGCAGGCCGGTACCAGCCTGCCGAACAGTGGTCGGGTGCTCGACGCGCTCGCGGCCGTGCAGGCGGCGGGAACGGCGGCGACCGGCCCGTTCCTCGTCGCGACGCCGACGAGCGTCGACTTCGGCGCGTCGTCGACGCAGGCCACGGTGGCTCTCGAGAACCGTGGCACGTCGTCGCCGGGCAACCTCGTGTTCCAGAGTGTGTCGTTCTCGCCGGCCGCGCCGTGGCTCGCGACCCTCACGTCGAACGACACCGCCGGCGACAACATCGACATCGACCACATCCAGTTCACCGCCGATCGCACGGGGCTCGCGAACGGAGTGCACCAGACCGTGGCGACGCTGAACTACCTGAACGGTGCGACGCCGTTCTCGGTCGCCGTGTCGTTCCGCGTCCAGGTCGGCAGCAGCGCGACGTCGACCGACACGGTGTTCGTGCTGCTCGTCGATCCCGACACGTTCGAGACGGTCTTCCAGACGGAGACGACCGCGCTCAGTGCGTTCGCGTTCGGCTTCGGCGGCGTGACGCCGGGCCAGTACCTGCTGGCCGCGGGCACCGATCGCAACAACGACAACGACATCAGCGACGCGGCGGAGTTGTTCGGCGTGTTCCCGAGTCTCGACCAGTTGCTCGTGCTCGACGTCGCCGCGGGCGAGGTGATCTCGGACCTCGACTTCGCGCTCGAAGAACAGTCGAGTGTGTCCTCCGCCGGCGCGCGCGGGGGACGAGTGTTCCGGAGGCTCCGCTGATGCGCGCCGCGGCCTTCGCACTGCTCGCGTCGCTCGTGGCGTGTGCGTGCGAGCCGTCCGCGAAGGATCCGACGCCCATGACGCAGGAATCGCTGCCGGACTGGTCCGGACCGCCGCTGCAGGTGCAGACGCTCGCCGACGGCGGGATCAGCCTCGAACTGCTCGCGCCGACGGCGAACCACTCGTTCGTCGTCGCGGCGGTGGACACGACCCCGGGCGTCGCCACGATCCGGATGCTGCACACGACGCCGGGCGATGCGTTCGTCGCGCAGGTGATCACGCCGCTGCGAGCGACCGTCGAGGCCTCGCGGCTCGGCGGTGCACGGCGCATCGACGTGCGGATCGCGACGAAGGCCGGACCGTCGGCGCCGGCCGGCGCGGAACGTCTCGCGTTCGTGCTGATGCGGCCCTGACGGTGCCGTCAGGGCTGGCCGCGTTCGCGCAGCGTCGCGAGGAACGTGTCCTTCCAGTGGTATCCGTCGAGCAGCGTCGGGTCGTCGTCGCCGAGCAGGGTGCGCGCGACGTAGAGAGCCTCGATCGACGCGAGGCCGGCGGCGGGATCCTCGAAGACCTTGCTCGTCCGCGGGTACGCCGTGCGAAGGTCGCCCGGGATCGCGCGCGGCACCGGGGTTCCGTCGAGGCACGCGAAGAGCCGCGGCAGCCACCGCCACGTCGAGTCGAGCAGCAGCAGCGGCCGCCCCGCGTCGGCGGGCGACAGGGGCGGTGCGTCGACGGCGAGCAGCGTGAAACCCGTCGCGTCAAAGCGGAAGCCTGGGCGCTGCTTCAGGAACGTCATCTCGGGTCGCCCGTGCAGGAAGCGCAGCGAACACTTCCGCACGTTCTCCTTCTCGTGACGGATCACGGTCGTGCGGATCGGGGTCACTGCGCGGCCCCCGCGGCGGCGAGTTGGCGCAGCACCGCGGCCTCGACGGTCGCGACGTCGATGCCGAGCACGCACAGCGGCGAGGCGCACGTGCGGCGCGTGCACGGCCGGCACGGCACTTCGTGGAAGAGCACTTCGTGGCGGATCGCTCCGTGCGCGCGCGGGCCGTATCGGTGCGTGTCCTTCGGCCCGAACAACGCGACGCAGCGCGCGCCGACGGCGGCGCCGAGGTGCAACGGGCCCGTGTCGGCTGCGACGACGACCGTGCACTCCTTCATCACGCCCGCGAGACCGAGCAGTCCGAGGTCCTTGCCGTCGACCGCGCGCACGCCGGGCGCGGCGGCGAGCACGGGTTCCGCGAGTTCGCGTTCCCCGGGGCCGAAGCCGACGAGCACCGCGACGTTCTGCGCGCGGAGCCGGCGCGCGAGTTCGGCGAAGCGATCGGCCGGCCAGCGCTTGAACGCGGCGAACGCGGACGTGCCCGGATGCAGGAACACGCGCGACCCTTCGAGTCCGTCGAACGTGCCGGGCGGCGGGGCCGGGACCTGGAGAACGGGCGGAGTCGGCGCGCCGGAGAGTCCGATCGCCGCGAGCAGGTGGTGGCCGACATCGGCGCGGTGCGGCAACGGCATCGGCAGCACGACGCGGCGGTCGTACGCCCATGCGGCGCCTTCGCGCGAGCCCGGCGCGGCGGCGCCGACCCGCGTCGCGGCGCGCGCGAGCCAGACGTGGAACGCGCTCTTCTGGATACCGTGCACGTCGAGCACGACGTCGTAGCGGCGCTGGCGCATCGCGACGATCGTGTGCGGGATCGCGAACTTCCTCCGGCGCGGGTAGACGAGCACGCGGTCGATCTGCGGATGATCGACGAGCAGCGCGCGGAAGCGGTCCTCGACGAGGAAGTCGACGGCGACGTCCGGTCGTTCGCGGCGCAGCGCGGCCACCGTTTCGAGCGCGAAGAGCACGTCGCCGAGCGCGGACAGGCGGACGACGAGCACACGCCCTCCGCGCGGCAGCACCTCCGCGCCGGGCAGGGGTGCGGAGTTCGTGGTCTCGCGGAGTCCGGTCACCGATGCGCGAGCATCGAGCACGTCACGTGCGAGTTCCAGTCGGTTGTGGTCGGCGCGTCGGCGGCCTCTAATCGGGGGGTGACCTCGCAGCCGTCCTTCGTCGAGTTGCGCGCGCGCGGTGCCATCGGGTGGGTGCGCGCGGATCTCGCACCGCTCGGACTCGACGCATTCTGGCAGCCGCTCGACGCGCTGCCCGGGGCGAAGGGGCGCGGCGGCGTGGGCGTCGTGCGGATCGGCGAAGTCGACCTCGTCGTGCGGCCGTACCGCCGCGGGGGCGCGCTCGGCAAGCTGTTGCGCGATCGCTACACGCGGCCCGCCCGGTCGCGTCGCGAACTCGAACTGCTCGACGCGCTGCGCAACGAGGGTGTGCCCGTCGTGGTGCCCGTCGCGGCCGTGGCGCGCCGCAGCGGCGCCTTCTGGCGTCTGCGCCTCGCCACCGAACTGATGCCCCACGCGCTGCCGCTGCCGGCGTTCTTCGCTGCACAACCAGCGCTGCGCCGCTACGCGGCAGAGGCGGTCGGCATCGTCGTTCGCCTCGCGTTCGCCGCGGGCTTGCGCCACCCGGACCTGCATCTCGACAACGTGCTGTGCTGCGCGCGCGGCGACCGGGTGCGCGCGGTGCTCGTCGACCTCGATCGCGGGCGGATGAAGAAGCCCGTTCCGCAAGCCGCCATCGACGCGATGCTGGTCCGGATGCAGCGCTACGTCGTGCGGCACCGCCAGCGGCTGCCGGCGATCCCGACCCGCGCGGAGTCGATGCGCTTCCTGCGGGCACTCGGCCTCGCGCGCGATGAACGCCATGCCGCGTGGCGGCGATTGCTGAAGGCCCTTCGCCGCGCGGTGGGGCGGCGACAGCTCGCCGGTCGCTGACGGCGCGCGACCCGGTGGCCGTCTGCGGGTATGACGAACGGGTGCTCGTCTCCGAGTTCGATTTCGAGTTGCCGCCGGATCGGATCGCCGTGCGGCCCGTGGAGCCGCGTGATGCCGCCCGACTCATGGTCGTCGAGCGCAGCGGCGATCGCATCGACCACCGTGGCGTGCGCGATCTCCCCGCGCTCCTTCACGACGGCGACCTGCTCGTGCTCAACGACACGCGCGTTCGCCCTTGGCGGCTGCGGGGCCGGCGCGCGACGGGCGGCGCCGTCGAGTGCTTGTTGCTCTCGCTGTCGGGCGACCGCGGCGAGGCGTTCGTGAAGCCGAGCGGCAAGCTCGCGGCGGGAGCACGGGTCCCGATGGAGGAAGGCGCGATCACGCTCGAACTGCTCGCGTCTCTCGGGGGAGGTCGTTGGTCGGTGCGACTCGAAGCGAACGGCGGCGACGTGACCGGCGCGCTCGAACGCGTCGGTCGCGCGCCGCTGCCGCCGTACATCCGCCGCGACGGCGGCGAGGATCGGGCGGTCGATCGCGATCGCTACCAGACCGTGTTCGCGCGCGTGCCGGGCGCGGTGGCAGCGCCGACTGCCGGCCTGCACTTCACTCCGGGCCTGCTGGCGGCGATCGAGGCCCGCGGTGTGCGGATCGCGTTCGTCACGCTGCACGTCGGCGAAGGAACGTTCGCGCCGCTGCGCACCGACGTCGTCGAGGACCACCGCATGCACGCCGAGGAGTACGAACTCCCGGCGGCCACGGCCGACGCGGTCGCGGCGACGCGGTCGCGTGGTGGTCGCGTGATCGCGGTCGGGACAACGAGCTGCCGGACGCTGGAGACGTGTGGGACCGCGGAGGGGATGGTGCGACCGGGTTCCGGTCGCTCTGACCTGTTCCTGTACCCCGGGCGGTCGTTCCGGGTCGTCGATGCGATGCTGACGAACTTCCATCTGCCGAAGTCGACGCTGCTGATGCTGGTCTCGGCTTTCGCCGGGCGCGAACGCATGCTCGCGGCCTACCGCACGGCGGTCGAACTCGGCTACCGGTTCTTCTCGTTCGGCGACGCGATGTTGATCGCCTGATCCTGCCGTGCTTCAGAGGGTGCGGCGCAGCGACTCCGCGGCGCGGCGCGGGTCCCGCGCATCCAGGATCGTGCTGCTGACCGCGATGCGATCGACCCCGAGCGCCTGGAGCGGCAGCAGGTTCTCGGCCGTGATCCCGCCGATCGCGAAGAGAGGCAGCCGGTGCGCGGCAGCCGCCGTCACGGCTGCTTCGATCTCGGCCGTGGACTTGCCCGTTGCGTAGCCCTTGGTCGCCGTCGGATGGCACGGGCCGAAGCCGACATAGTCGGCACCCGCTGCGGCCGCCGCGTCGATCTGGGCCACATCGTGCGCGCTCACGCCGAGCCAGGCCGGGCCGAGCAGTTTCCTCGCAGCGTCGGTTGGCATGTCGCCCTGGCCCACGTGTGCACCCGAAGCGCGCGAGCGGACGGCGAGCATCACGTCGTCGTTCACGAGCACCGGCACGCCTCGGTCGCGGCAGGCGGTGCGGCACCGTTCGAACCCGCCGCGGTCCGGCGCGGTCACGCGCCACTGTACGATGTCGACGCCGCCGTCGAGCGCAGCGAGCAGCGTGTCCCAGGGGTCGTTCCTGCACCGGTCCGGCGTGAACAGCAGGTAGAGACGGCGGTCGGGGAACGGCATTCGACGCGGCGAGACAGTAGCAGGCCGGCGGTCGCGGCGCCGCTGTGGCGGCGCAGGCGTGCAGGTCGTAGCGTGCTGCCTTCGATGACGGACGCGCTGCTGCCGAACCTGCTGCTCTTCGCGACCGGCCAGGCGGCGGCGTGGTACTACCTGCGGACAGGACGCTGGTGGATCGGTGTCCTCGCGTCGGGCGCCTTGTGGGTGATCGCCGACTGGTATTTCCTCGCTCGTTTCGCGTTCGCTGCCGAATCTGCGGAACTCCTCGTGCCGCTCGTCGCCATGCAGGTCGTCGCGGTGTGGGTGGTGCTGGCGCTGGCCTTCGCCCTCTGGCGCCGGCGTTGGTCGGCGACCGCACGCCGCCGCGCCGAGATCTACGGCGAGGGCATGGTCGCCTACTTGCGCGGCGACCATCGGAACGCCGAACGCACCTTTCGCCGCCTCGTGCGAACGGACCCGTGGGACGCGGCGGCGTGGGTGGGCCTCGGCAACGTCGGGCTGCGCACGGGCGCGTTCGGCCAGGCGAGGCGCTGCTTCCGGCGCGCGCTGGGCGTGGACACGAAGACTCTCTACGCCGACTTCGTGAAGCACCAGATGACCCGGCTCGCGGCGCCCCCCGCGGCATGAGTCGGCCCCGGACGGTCGGAGGGCCTCGGTGACGCGGGTCGGGCGGGTCGTACCGGCCATCGCTCCGATTGCCCCGGCCGTCGCATCGGCCGGAGGGGGACGAGCCTTCGCGTCATTGCGTCTGTGGGACGGGACGAATGCGCGACGTTGCAGCGACAACTCTTTCACCTCTCGCGGACCTTTCTCCCGAGGCTCCCCCTGATGCGATTCGCCGCCTTCGCTTGTCTTGCCGCGTCCCTGTCCGCCCAGGCGCTGCCCCCCCAACCGGTTCCTCCGCAGAACCCGATCACGCCCGAGAAGGCGATCCTCGGCAAGCTCCTGTTCTGGGAGGAGCAGATGTCGAGCAACAACCGGATGGCCTGCGGCACCTGCCACAGCTTCGCCGCCGGCGGCGGCGACCAGCGCCGCGCGGTGTTCCCGGGCCTCGACGGCGTGACGCCCTCCCCCGACGACAGCTTCGGCTCACCGGGCATCGTCCGCAGCGACGCGAACAACGACTACCTGCCGGACGCCGAGTTCGGCCTGCAGGCCCAGGTCACGCGCCGTGCGTCGCCGAGCATGCTCACCGCCGCCTGGTTCCCGGAAGTGTTCTGGGACGGGCGCGCACGCGGCCAGTTCGTCGATCCCGACACGGGAGCGGTGCTGATCCCGACCGGAGGAGCGCTCGAGAACCAGGCCCTCGCACCGATCCTCGCCGGCGACGAGATGGCGCACGACGCGCGCACGTTCGCCGGGGCGACCTCGAAGCTCGTGACCGCGCGCCCCATGGCGGTCGCCACGAACCTTCCGCCGGACATGGCGTCGGCGATTGCCGGCGGCACGACGTACCCGGATCTCTTCAACGCTGCGTTCGGCACGCCCACGATCACTGCAGCGCGCATCGCGTTCGCGATCGCGACCTACCAGCGCACCCTCGTGCCGAACCAGACGCCGTACGACCTGTTCGTCGCCGGCAACCCGACCGCTCTGACGCCGGCGCAGGTCAACGGCCTCAACGTCTTCACCGGCCCCGCGCGCTGCAACCTGTGCCACACGCCGGGCTTGTTCAGCGACACCCAGTTCCGCAACCTCGGCCTCCGTCCGATCGCGCAGGACAACGGACGTCAGGGCACGACGGGTCTCCTCGTGGATCGCGGCAAGTTCAAGGTGCCGAGCCTGCGCAATGCCGGTCTGCGCGGCACGTTCATGCACAACGGCCAGTTCACCACGATCGCGCAAGTGTTCGGCTTCTACCTCGGCGGTGGGGGCCCGAACCTCGACAACAAGGACCCGTTGCTCGTGCCCCTGAACGGTCCGCCGCCGCAGGGTGTGCCGCCTCCTGCTGCCGCGGATCTGCAGAACTTCATCATCAACGGGCTGACCGATCCGCGGGTCGCCGCCGGCGCGTTCCCCTTCGATCGGCCGACACTCGCGAGCGAACGCATCCCGCCGCAGGGCTTCCTCTACGGGCTGCCTTCCTCGGGTACCGGGGGCCGAGTGCCGTCGATCCTGGCGCAAGTGCCAGCGAACGTCGGCAACGTCGACTTCAAGGTCGGCATCGGCAATGCCCGTGGCGGTGCTGCGACGATCTTCGTGCTCGGTCTGCAGCCGGCGAGCATCCTGTATTCCGGCGTGACGCTGCTCGTCGATCCCGGGTCGGCGCTCCTGATCCCCGGCGTCCTCGGTGGCGCATCTGGCGTCCCTGGCGCGGGGTTCGGCAACTTGCGCGTCGGTGTGCCCGACCTGCCGTTCCTCAGCGGCCTCACGATGTATGCGCAGTGGTTCGTCGTCGACCCGGGTGTGGTGAACGGCGCGGCGACGACGGCGGGCGCGGAGGTACGGTTCTTCTGATCGCGTCGCGACGGCGGGATCAGGTCAGTTCGAACGCACTGCGGTAGTGCGCGTGCTGTTGCAGGTGCTCGACCATCGAGCGCAGATCGCGCTCGTGAGCGAGCGTGGCGCTGTCGCCGACGACCGTGAGATGGCGGCGCGCGCGCGTCAGCGCCACGTTGAGCCGGCGCATCTCGGCGAGGAAGCCGACCTGCCCGGCTTCGTTGCTGCGAACGAGCGACACCACCACGGCTTCCTTCTCGCGGCCCTGCAGTCCGTCGACCGTGCCGATCTCGAGGTCGCACGATCCGAACCGCGCGCGCAACAATTGCACCTGGGCGTTGTACGGCGTGACCACCGCGATCGCGTCGTCGGGAACGCCGGCGTCGCGGAGCGATCCGACGAGGCGCACGACGAGGTCGGCTTCCCCGACGTTGCTCTTGCTGCTCTCGTCGTCGCCCGAACTCTCGTCGTGTCCACAGCCGGCCGTGTCGACGAAGCACAGGGCTTCACTCGTCCACTCGTTCGCGACCACGTTCGGCAGGTCGGTCAGCAGGTGGGTTCGCACGGTGGCGGCGGCGACGAGTCGGCCGTCGTAGAAGTGCGCCGCCGACCACGCCGCGATCCGTTCGTGCATGCGGTACTGCACGGTCAGCATGCGCGCCATCGTCGGTCCGTGCCGCGACTCCGCGAGGCGCTCGAACATCGTCCGGGCGAGCCCGCCGCGCGCAGCTTCTTCGGAATGGATGGTCGGCGGCAGTTGGCGGTGATCGCCGGCGAGCACCGTTCGCCTGCCGCGGGGAAGGGGGATCCAGCACGACGCTTCCAGGGCCTGCGCCGCCTCGTCGATCACCACGCGGTCGAACGGCCGCTCCGCGAGCAGTGCATCGGCGGCCCCCACGGTCGTGGCGAGGACGACCTCCGCGCCGTCGACGAGGCCGCGTGTGATCGCGCTCTCGATCTGCCGCAACTCTGCGCGCAACGTCCTGACTTCAGCGCGGGCCGCGGCGCGATCCTGACGCGACTTCGCGCGGTGCAGACGGCGAAGGCCCTGGTCGACCTCGCGCCGGACGTCGCGCAGCAGCTTCTGCTCCGGGGCCGCTTGCACGAGTTCGGCGAGCGAGACGTCGCGGACCGACGTGTGGATGCGCGCCGGGTGGCCGAGCCGCACGACGCGCAGGCCGGCTCGCACCAGCCGTTCGGCGAGGTTGTCGACCGCGACGTTGGAAGGCGCGCAGGCGAGGACTCGCTCGCCGCGCGCCACGACCTGACGGATCAACTCCACGAGCGCCGTCGTCTTGCCCGTGCCGGGCGGGCCGTGGATCAGCGCCACCTGTTCTGCGCGGAGAGCGTTCGCGACCGCGTCGCGCTGCGACGGGTCGAGGTTCGTGTCCAACCACGTGATCGACTCGTCGGCCGGCTTGCCGGAGACGTCCGGTTCGCGTTCTTCGAAGAGGACGTCGAGGCGCCTTCCTTCGTCGCCGCGCCGCTCGCCGAGGAGGTCTCTCAGTGCCGCGTCGATGCGGCGCCATGTGACGTCGGTCGCGATCCGGTCCAATCGCACCAGCGGCGGCAGATCCGCTTCTTCGTCGTCGAGCGCGACGGTCACTTCGCCGCTTCGCGAGCGGACGAAGACGGCGGTCGCCACGGGCGCGGCGTCGCGCGTCGCCCGCACGGCGACCACGTCACCGGGTGAGAAACGGTGGGCGGGTAGTTCCGCCGCGCGGCTCGGTCGCAGCACGGCGTGCAGCCGCCCGCCGAATCCGGGTTCGAGGTCCGCGACCTCCAGGCGCAGGAGCGCCGTACCGCGAGCGACCAGTTCGGCGTCGGAGCGCGTGCGCAGGTCGCGCTCGGCCTCGGCGATCTCGGCTCTCCGCTCGAGCAGCAGCAGGCGCTGCTGCTCGGCCACGAATGCGCGCCGATCCACGGCGTCTCAGCCGATCTTCTCGCTGATGGTCTTCGCCTGAAGGAACTGCAGGAGGTAGTCGGGGCCGCCGGCCTTGCTGTCCGTGCCCGACATGTTGAAGCCGCCGAACGGGTGGCCGCCGACGAGGGCGCCGGTGCACTTCCGGTTGATGTAGAAGTTGCCGACGTGGAAGCGGCGGCGCGCTTCGTCCTTCTTCTTCGCGTCGTTGGTGAACACCGAGCCCGTGAGGCCGTACTCGGTGTTGTTCGCGACGGCGAGTCCTTCCTCGAAGTCCTTGACTTTGATGATCGCCAGCACGGGCCCGAAGATCTCTTCCTGAGCGATCTTCGCGGTCGGACTCACATCGGCGAACACGGTCGGCTTCACGAAGTGACCGCCGGCCGGGCCCGCCTCGCCGCCGATCAGCAGCTTGCCTTCCTTCTTGCCGCTCTCGATGTACTCGAGCGTCTTCCTCTTCGCGGCGGCGTCGACCATCGGACCGAAGTTGTTCGTGCGATCGGCAGGGTGCCCCATCCGGATCGCCGCGACCTTCGGCGTGAGCCGGCGGCAGAACTCGTCGTAGACGTCCTTGTGCACGATCGCGCGGCTGCAGGCCGAGCACTTCTGGCCCTGATAGCCGAAGGCCGAGGCGGCCACGGCGTCGACAGCCTTGTCCAGATCGCAGTCGCTGTCGACGAGGATGCTGTCCTTGCCGCCCATCTCCGCGACGAGGCGCTTCATCCAGATCTGACCCGGCTGCGTCTTGGACGACTTCTCGAAGATCCACAGCCCGACGTCGCGGCTGCCCGTGAACGAGATGAAGCGCGTCAGTCTGTGCTGCACGAGCGCGCCGCCGACCGACGCGCCCGGGCCGGTGACGAAGTTGAGCACGTTCTTCGGGAGGCCGCACTCGTGCATCAGTTCCACCCACATCGCCGCGATCGCGGGCGACTGGCTCGCCGGCTTCAGCACGACCGTGTTTCCGGCGAGCAGCGCCGCCGACGCCATCCCCGCCATGATCGCGAGCGGGAAGTTCCACGGCGGGATGACGGCGCCGACGCCGAGCGGGATGTAGATCATCTGGTTTCGCTCGCCGGGTACGTGAGTGACCGGCTGCGGTTGCGCCATGCGCAGCATCTGGCCGGCGTAGTACTCGAGGAAGTCGATCGCTTCGGCAGTGTCGGCGTCGGCTTCGGCCCAGGACTTCCCGACTTCGTGGCAGAGCAGCGCCGAGAAGAGGTGCTTCCTCTCCCGCAGGCGCTGGGCGGCGCGGAAGAAGATGCCCACGCGGTACTCCGCGTCCGTCGCGGCCCATGCCGGGAAGGCGGCGTGCGCCTTCTCGACGGCGGCGATCGCGTCGGCCTCGGTGAGCTTCGGGTAGCGGCCGATCCGTCGGGTGGTGTCACCGGGGTCGAAGTTCTCGAACGTCTCGCTGCCTCGGATCGGCTCGCCACCGATCCAGCACGTCCACGTCTTGCCGAGCACGTCCTTCTGGATCGTCTGGAGCGCGCGCTGGAACGCTTCCTGTTCTTCGGGGCGGGAGAAGTCGGTGAACGGTTCGTTGCGGAATTCGGGCAGCTGCACGGCCGCGTCCTCGTTGGCTTCGGGGTGAGGTCTGATCTGCTACTGCGGCGGTTCTCCGCGTGATGCGCAGAATCCACCGGGGGCTGGAGGCAGTAGCAGATCCGAGCGACTCCAGCGCCCTGCGGCCTCTTCGGGTCGGTGCGGCGATCGCCGACCTGCAACCCTCGGGCTGCGGCCGCAGGATGCCCTGAGGATGCGAAGCGCGGGTCCGGAACGCAAGCGACCTGCCGGGAGGTGCCCGGCAGGTCGTCACGGAGATCAGGGTTCTCGGGAAGTCGGGAGAGTTCGGTCGGGGCTGCGCGGGTCGTCGTCGAAGGGAGGTCGAGCTCGTGTCGGGGTGGGGTCGTTCAGGAGGCCTGCCACTTGTGGCGCTGGACCGTGTCGTCGAATTGTCTGCCGTCGTTGCGGCTGAAGAGCCGCACGCGGCCGCCGCAGTGCACGCAGTAGGAGAAGTTCACGCTCATCAGGAACTTCACGTAGTCCTTGCACTGCTCGCACCACTTCGTCTCGTCGTAGTAGTCGCTGGTCGTCATCCGGGTCTGCTTGTCGTGGGCGTGCTTCACGACCGGAAAGGAGCAACGCGCTTGCCAAGTGTCGTCGCAGCGCATCGGTCGACGCGGGCGACCGATGCCAACGAACGGACGCAGCGCCGCGCCGGTTTGGCGATCCACACGCGCGGTGTCGTCGTTCGGCGACGCCGCGGGTCTCGCCGGCTCTCGGGTCGCACCGGGTGCCGCCGATGCGAACGCGCGATGCGCTGCGAACGTCGCATCGGCCGGACCGTCGCTACCGCGCGACGGGCGGGGCCTCGCCGGAGATCGCGGCGACGAGTTCGTCGCGAACGCGATCATCCGACTCGCGGGCGAGAGCCCGTTCGAGGGACGGCGACTTCGCGTCGATCCGACCGATCGCCCAGGCCGAATGACCGCGCACGACGGGGTCGGCGTCGCTCAGCGCGCGCTCCAGGTGCGGGAGCGCCGATTCGTCGCCGCGGTTGCCGAGCACGATCGCGGCGTTGCGACGCATTCCGCTCAGCGTCGCCCGGCGCATCGCGGTGCCCACGAAGTCTGCGTCGTAGCGCGCGGCATCCAGAGCGAGGACGTCGACCAGCGTCCAGGTCTCGACGACGCGGTGCGGCCGCAGATCGCGCGGACGCTGCTCGCCGCGCAACGCGGCCCGCTGGCTGCGTTTCGTGAACGGGCACACTTCGAGGCAGATGTCGCAACCGAACAGCCATTCCCCTTGGGGCGTGCGCAGGTCGGGCGGCACGAACCCGCGGTGTTCGATCGTCGTGTAGCTGAGGCAACGCCGGGCGTCGATCTCGAACGGGGCGACGATCGCGCCGGTCGGGCACGCGTCGAGGCACGCCGTGCAGGTGCCGCAGGACCCCGGTGAAGGGGCGTCGGGCGGCAGGTCCATTCCCGTCAGCAGTTCGGCCAGCTGCAGGTAGGGGCCGTGCGTCGGCGAGATCACCATCGCGCTCTTCGCCAGGAATCCGATCCCGCTGCGGATCGCCAGGGCACGCTCGAGCACGGGAACCGCATCGGTGCCGCCGTTCATCGAGCCGAACGGGGCGCCGGCCGCTTCGAGTGCTTCGCGAAGAGCGAACACCCGCTCTCGCATCCAGCGGTGGTAGTCACGGCCCGCGGCGTAGCGCGCGACGCGTCCACCGCCAGGAAGCTCGACCGGCGCGGCGCCGTAGTCGACCGCGAGCGTGATCGCGGAACGGACGCCTGGCCGCCACTTCGTCGGGTCGAGGATCCGCTCGGTGTTCGCCGCCAGGTACTGCATGTCCCCGTGCCGGCCTGCTTCGAGCCACGACAGGAACTTCACGCCGTGCTCGCCGGGGTCGGCGGGGCCGAACCGCACCAGGTCGAACCCGGCATCCTGCGCGATCGCGCGCACCGTCTCGGGCGAAGGCATGCGGCGGATGCTACGGCGCGCGCGGTCGGGGATCCGGTCTCAAGACTCCGCCACGATGTGACCGATGCCAGCGAGACGACGGGGGGCTTCCCCGTCCGGCTGAGGGCCCGGCGAGTCATGACCACCAAGTCCGCGCTTCCGATCGAAGTCCCCGCGACGTCCTACGTGTTGCCCGCTCCGCGACGGAGCGCGCCGGGTGTGATCGTCGGCGAACCGCGCACCGGGTCCGCCCTGGAGCGAGGGGCCCTGGTCGCCCGCACACTCGGGGAGCGCTTCCTCGCGTTCGCCGAGTGCCAGCAGCAGTTCCTGTCCGAACTCCGTTCGCGGCTCGCGGCGCTCGACGGGGACATCGCGGATGGCGCGCGAGCGCGTCTGAAAGGCGCGCTCGGTGACGCGGTGGCCGTCCTCGATTGGTGTGACTCGGTCCAGTCCGACCTGCTGATGGAGTCGCGGCGTGCGGCCGACGGCCTCGAGCCGTTGGACGTCGTCGAACTGTGCAACGGGATCGCGGCGTCGGTCGCGCCGGACGGCGGTGTGCAGGTCACCGGCAGTTCGCCCCAATGGTGGGGTGATGCGAAGGTGCTGGCCGACGCCGTCAGCCACGGGCTCGCGGTCGTTGCCGAGCGGACGGGCGGCATCGGGGGCCGCCGGATCGACGTCGCGTCGGGACCGCACGGCCTGCGCATCCGCATCGCGGGACTCGGCGAGCCTGGGGACAGCCTGGACGCGGGGACCGTGCGACGCTTCCGACAGGCCGTCGAGCGCCTCGGAGCCGCCGTCGTTCCCGACGATCTGGGACCGGGTGGCGCCGGGCTCGTTCTCGTGATCGCGAGAGCGCCCGCCGAATCCGCGGCCGACTGAGGCTGCGCCGGGGCATCGTTGGCGACCGGCCGGTGCCGGTGGCCCCTGCCCCCGTTACTTCCCAGGGCGCATGGCCTATGGCAAGATGCCCCGTGGAGCGGCGCGGGCCGTAGCGGTTCACGCGGGCTCCAGAACCTCGATGCAGCCCAGCCACAGCAACATGGATCGCCAGGTCCTCGCGGCCCGGCTGCTCGAGTTGTGGGAGCGCACGGGAGACGCTGCGCTGCGCGAACTCGCTGCGGGGCGGCCGCCGCGTCCGGGCACGATGGTCCGCACGGATCAGGAGTTCTCCGACTGGCTGAGCACATCCCTGATGGAGTGCTTCAAGAACAGCGGCGACGCCGCAGTCTTCGCACTCCTGTTCGATCTCAACCGAGGATCGTTCTTGCATGCGATCCACTGCAGCCTGCGTCGCTACCACAACCGGATCGATGAACAGGACGTGCTGCAGGAGGTCTTCCTCAACATCTATCGGTACCCGCACCGGTTTCACGCCGACAAGGCCGAGGCCTTCCGCGGTTGGGGGCACCGGATCGCGCGCAATACGCTGCTCAAGTTCCTGAAGAACCACGCGCGACTTTCGCGCGTGCGCGAGATCGACGAAGAAGTGATGCAGCCGGAGGATCTTCGGCTACGGCGACCCGATCGTGCCGCGAGCGATGCCGAGAGCGCCGATGTCGTGAATCACGCGTACTGCCTCTACCTGCAGCTCTACCTCCTCCATTTCGGCCGGCTGTCACCCAAAGAGCGGTTGGCGCTCACGATGGTCGAGGTCGACGGGGTTCCGTATCGCGATGCGGCGCTTGCACTGCGAATCAGGATAGAGAACCTGAAGATGGTGATCTTCCGCGGTCGCCGCAAGATCTTCCGAGGGATGGAGCAGTCGCTCGGGGCCCTGGCCGAAGGTCGCATCGGCATCGTCGGGTCGGAGACTCCTGGGGTGCGGATCCGTGCCGCATCGTCGCATGCGCCACGGTCGCATTCGCAACCGGGGCACCCGGCAACCGTGCCTCCTTTGGTCCCCGCGCGGGTCGGAAGACTGCCCGTGCACCGTGACCAGGATTCGATGAACTGCTAGTCGCGTCGCGCGCCATGCCAAGCGAACCCGGTCACGATCCTTGCTTGCAGATCCAGGTGGACCTGTCGGCGATGCTCGACGGAGAGCTGGATCCCGCGTCGGTTCGGCGCGTCATGGTCCACTCCGACGTGTGTGCGTCGTGCCAGCGGTTCCTGGCCGGCATCCGGAACCAGGTTCGCTTGCATCGGAAGTTGGACGGAGCAGTCCCATCTGCGTTGGGTCGGGGCGAGGCCGCGGTCGGATCGTCCGCTGCGGCGCGCTTGCGCGAACAGCTCACCGTCAACCGGCAACGCCTCTCGAAGATCTTGTACGAGCTCGGTCGCTGCTACGTGCTGACCGGTTTGTCGCCCGACTTCTCGCGCGAGGTCGCCAAGGAACCGGTCCCGCTGCCCGATGTCGCGATGCGCGGTCGGATCCTGTTGGACGAGGTTGCGCGCTCCGAAGCCGGCGCGCACGGTCCGGAGTGGGTCTGCGCCAAGGAGCTGTTCGATTCGCAGCTGCGCTCCCCCGAGGAGAACCTGTCCAAGGGACAGCGTCTCCTGTCGGAGTGCTTGGCGCTCGACCCGGCGATCCACGAGGCCCGCATCTACCTGGGCCTTCTGCACTACGTCCGCGGTCAGAGGCTCTTGTCGCGCAAGCAGTTCTTGCACGTTCTCTCGGGCGCCACGGACAAGGTGGTGCGGGCCTACGCACTCCTGAATCTCGGCAACCTGGACCTCGACGAAGGTGACTGCGACGCCGCCGTGCGTCGGCTGCAGGAACTGCTCGACTCGGGCGTGACCGACGAACAGCCGCGCATGACGATTCTCGCGTTCTTCAACCTCGGTCTGGCGTATGGCCTGAAGGGCCAGTTCCAGGCCTGCCTGCATTGGTTCGATCGCCTGCACGAGGAGACGCCCCATCGCCGTGCCTGGGTGGCTCGTGAACTCGGCCGACGGAGCCAGTTCCTGCACCTGATCCGATCCCATCCGGAGGCTCGGGTCGTCGCGGAACGGTTCCCTGCGTGGTTTCTGGCTGCGGCGGGGGCTTGAGAGATGACCGAGTGTCGTCTTTTTGTCACCGCCGCCAGTTCCTGCCGCCGCGAAGGTAGTGTTCGCCGGCCTGCTGTGAGCCCCGGCCCGCTGCCGATGGGACGCCCATGAACTTCCGCCCCGGAACCCTCCCTGCGTTCGCGTTCGCCGCCTTGTTGGCGTTGCCCGGACTGAGCACCGATGGTGGTGGCAATGCAAGCGGCACCGGAGTCTGGATCCTGCCGCGCCCGACCTACGTGAGTTCGGGTTGTGCGACCGTGGGTGTCGTTGCGAACGGTGCCGGAATTGGTTCGACGGCTGCGGTCGGTTGTTTCGCGATCGCTTCGCTCGGCTCGGACGTGCATCTGGTCACGTCATCCGACCTCAGCTCGTTCACGGCCGCGATGATCGACTCCGTGTCCGGTGTCGCGATTCCGCTCGTGGTGTCGGGCCGCGAGGTCGTCATCTCGAAGGATCAACTGCAGGGTCTGGCCGCTTCGGGCGTTTCGATCACCGACGTGGTCGTCGCCGATTCGGGACAACTCGGCTACGTCCTTCGTGTGCAGATCGACGCGGCGACTGGTTCTGCGACTCTGACGCTGCGCTGACCGGCGCACGTCGATCGTCGCCGACGCAGCCCGTCAACCCGACGGGCTGGGTCGGCGCAAGCCGCGCCGCTGCAGATCGAGCATGCGCGTGGGGCGGTTGGTGCACATCGCGTCGATCCCCATGGCGGCGCCACCAAGCAGGCCCAGATCGTCGTCCGTGGTGTAGCTGCACACGAGGAGGCCAGCCGCGTGGGCGTCGTCCACCTGCTCGGCCAACAACTCGCTGTCGTGCCAATGCAGCATGCCTGCTCCGAGCCTCGTGGCGTGCTCGATCGCGCGTCGGTCCATTGCTGCAAAACGGTTCGTTGGTCCGAGGAGGGCGACGCCCACCTCCGGCACGAGGCGCTGGAACGTCGCGACGAACTCCCAGTCGAACGACTGAACGATGCAGCGCGGGCTGAGGTCCGGCGTGATCGCGAGGGCGTAGGCCTGCGGCTCACCGGCCTTGTGTTCGATCATCGCGATTCCTGCGGAACAGATGGTCGCGAGCGCCTCTGTGAGCGTCGGCACGAGTGCTCCGGGAGGGGCTTTGGCATGCCACGACGACGCGTCGAAGCGGTGCAGCTCGGCGAGGGTTGCTCCGGCAACGAGCATGCCCGGGCCGACACGGAGGGCGCTGTCGGTCGTGCGATCGAGACTGTCGTCGTGGATGCACACGAGTACACCGTCGGCCGTCGCGCGGACGTCGAACTCCTGCATGGCGACGCCGAGACGTGCGGCGCTCTCGAATGCGGGGAGCGTGTTCTCGGCGAAGTGTTCGCTGTCACCGCGGTGCGCAACGACCACTGGCGCCGCGCCGCCCGCCCGTCGGAGATGGTCGAATGCGTTCGGACGGGCTGCCGTCATGGAGCAGAGTGTAGCTGCCGCATTGCTCGGCCGAAGCTCTGCGAAACCTGTGGCGGCGATCGGCGATGGCCTCGCATGATCCGTCGCGATGACTCCCGAGACATACCGGTGGCTCCATCTCGTCGGCGTGCTGATGCTCTTCGTCGGCCTGGGCGGCATCCTGGCGCAGGCGGGCGACGGCAAGGGATCGCGCCTCTTTCTCGCTCTTCACGGCGTCGGTCTCGTCGCGATGCTTGTCTGTGGCATCGGCTACATCCACAAGAAACCCTTGGCCTGGGAGAACTGGGTGTTCGCGAAGATCGCGTGCTGGGTTCTGCTCGGTGCCATGCCGGTGCTGGTGCGTCGGGGCGTCCTTCCCCGTGCCGTCGCCCTGATCCTCGTGATCGGGCTCGGAGGAGCCGCAGCATGGTTGGCGCAGGCGAAGCCGTTCTGATCGAATCGTCGGTGCGCTCGCCCGCCACCCGACGAACGAGACCCGCATGAACGAAGCGAAGATCCGAGGCACGATCGAAGACAGCATCACCACCAAGCAGGCCCTCCTCGCGAAGTGCGTTCCGAGTCTCGGCGCGCTGTGCGATCTCGCGATCGCCACGCTGCGGGGCGGCGGGAAGATCCTGCTGTGCGGCAACGGCGGCAGTTCGTGCGACGCCGCGCACGCAGCCGGCGAACTCGTCGGATGGTTCGAGCGGAAGCAGCGCCCGCCGTACGCCGCGATCGCTCTGGGGCAGTCCGTGCCCACGTTGACCGCAATCGGCAACGACGCCGGCTATGAGCACGTGTTCGCGCGGGAAGTCGAGGCCGTCGGGCGGGCTGGCGACCTGCTCGTGGGATTCACGACGTCGGGCGGCAGCAAGAACGTGGTCGCGGCGCTGCGGCAGGCGAAGGCGCTGGGCCTCTCGACCGCCGTGTTGTGCGGCGAACGTCGCGGCACTTCGCTCGAACACGCGGACGTGGCGATCCAGGTCCCGTCGACCAACACCGCGCGCATCCAAGAGTCTCACCTCGTCTGCGTGCACGTGCTCTGCGCCGCGGTCGAGGACGCCCTGGGCTCGTAGCGTCAGTTCTTCTTCTCGACGCAGGTCCACGCGCCGGTCCACACGCCGGCCAGGACGGCGTCGGGACGCAGCGGCCCGTTCGTGAGGGTCTCGCCGCGGTCGCGTTCGGCGGTCCGTGCGAGGACGCCACTTGGAAGCGCCGTGCCGGCTCGTCCGAGGAAGTCGCCGGCGGGCTTGGTGACTTGCATCGACTCGTCGCCGAAGACCATGTTGGTCCACGAGCGGACCTTGGGCAGGAGTTCCTCGAGCTCGGGGACCGGGTTCTTCGCTGCGACGACCACGAACGTGGTGACTGCGCGGATTCCCGCGCGTGTGTGCCACGCGAGTTCCTTGTCGGCGATCTTGCCCGGCAACACGCTCGTCCCTGCGAGCAGCTGCCTTGGCAGGTCCGTCTTCATCGCCGCCGACGGCCACAGGAGGAGCGTTCCGTCCTCCGCGCTGTGCGAGAACACGTAGACG
>JAEUHQ010000023.1 GCA_016794565.1 Planctomycetota bacterium
CGTCTACCGCAGTGCGGACCACGGCGCCACGTGGTCGGCCACCGGCTCGGGCCTGCCCGACGCGGTGATCGTGCCTCTCGGCGGGCTCGCCGAGGTGTCGTCGCTCGCGGTCGATCCGGTGACGACGGCGACGGTCTACGCTGGCCTGCTGCGCGGCGGCGTCGCGAAGACGACCGACTCCGGCGGCTCGTGGACGGTCGTGAACAACGGCCTCTTCGACACCGACGTGACGAAGGTGATCGTCGATCCGGGCACGCCGGCGACCGTGTGGGCAGCGACGATCGGCAACGGCGTGTTCCGTTCGACGAACGGTGCGTCGTCGTGGGCCAAGCGCGCGACCGGCCTCACGAACCAGAACGTGCACTCGCTCGGTGTCGCCGCATCGAACACGGCGATCCTCTACGCCGGCACGCCGGCAGGTGTCTTCAAGACGGTCGACTCCGCCGCGAACTGGTCGGCGACCGGCGCCGGTCCGACCGACGTCGCGACGATCGTCGTCGACCCGTTCGATCCGCTGCTCGTCTACGCGGGCACGCCGGCGGGCGGCGTGTGGAAGACCACGAACGGCGGCACGTCGTGGGCGCCGGCTCGCACCGGCATCCCGAGCCTGTACGCGGTGCAGGAGATCGCGCTCGACCGGCTCAACGCCGGCACGCTCTACGCGGCGCTCGACGGCGGCGGCGTCTACAAGACGACCGACGCGGGGGCGAACTGGTCCCTCGTCGACACCGGCCTGCTCTTCTCCGACGTCGAGGCGGTGCTCGTGCACCCCGCCGACGCGACCCGCCTCGTCGCGGGCACGCACGGCGCCGGCGTCTTCGTGTCGACGGACACCGCCGCGAACTGGACGTCGCGCAGCAGCGGTCTCGCGGGCAGCGTCGTGAACGCGCTCGTGCACGCCCCGACCGCACCGGGCACGTTGTGGGCCGGCACGAGCGCCGGTGTGTTCGTGTCGAGCGACGCCGGTTCGACGTGGGCCGCGCGCAACAGCGGTCTGTCGCGCTGGGCGGTCGCCGCGGTCGCGGTGAGCCCGGGCAACGCGAACACGCTGTTCGCCGGCACGCTGGGCGGCGGCGTGTTCCGTTCGCTCGACGCCGGCGCGTCGTGGACCGCGATCAACAGCGGCCTCACGGATCTGGTCGTGAACGCGCTTCGCATCGATCCGCAGAACGCGATGACGGTGTTCGCGGGCACGGAGCTCGGCGGCGTGTTCCGTTCGCTCGACGGCGGCGACACGTGGGCCGCGTCGAACTCCGGCCTCGGCAACCTCACGGTGCGCGGCCTCGCGATGCACGCGACGCCCGGCCTCTTCGCCGCGACGCGCAACGGCATGTACCGGTCGATCGACGGCGGTGCTACGTGGAGCGGTGCGAACACCGGCCTCAACGACCCCGTGCTGAACGCGGTGGTGATCGATCCGGTGACGCCGACGACGATCTACGCCTGCACGGTGAACGACAGCGTCTACCGCTCGACGAACAGCGGCACCAACTGGCAGCGCCGCAACACGGGCATGAACGCGGACACCATCGCCGGCCTCGCCGTCGATCCGCTCGTGCCGACGCGCGTCTACGCGGTGAGCCCGGGCGACGCCGACGACGGCCGCAACGCCGGCGTCTACTTCAGCGAGAACCGCGGCGACAACTGGGTGCTGCTCACGACGGGTCTGCGTCCGCAAGCCGCGACGTCCGTCGCGATCTCGCCGCAGAACTCCGTGCCCTTCGTCGGCACCGCCGGCGGTGGGGTGTTCGTGCGGTGAGCGGGAGGGGTTGCGCCGGATTTCTCGGTGGCCGACCCTACCGAAGGGGATCTGCTCGCGCGCGGCAACTCTGTCGCCTGCATGGCTACCCGCGGTCCCCAGTCGCGTACCGCGGTCGCTTTCGCGCTACTCACGCCCCTACGGCGCGCCGTCGCCGGGCTGACTCGGCTTCGTCGCAAGAACCTCGCGGAACTGTGGCATCTCGTTGAAGGCGAGGCGATTGACGATTTCCTTCACTTGCTGCACGGCTTCGGGGTCGCCAGTCTTCATGCCGGCCTGAAGGACGGCATGCACCTCGTCCTTGTGGAACGTCAGCTCGCGCAGTTCCCGCTGAGTGTCCAGCAGCGTCTTCAAGCACCCGACGGCGAGCTTGCCGTGCTCGGCGCTCAGCTCAGCGAGACGCTCGAAGAACAGGAACTCCGGGTCCACTCCCGCGCCGGATCTGACGACCTGCAGGATCTGCTTGAGCGCCCACTCCCCGGGAAACTCCGTCGCCGCGAACCACCAGGCGAAGCTGGCCAGCTCCAAGTGACGAGTTGCAACGTTGCCCCCCACCACCAAGCGCGCCTCCCAGAAGCGCATCAACCGCTGGCGACAGAAGTCGTCCATGTCCTTCGCGTTCTTGAGGGATCGTCCGACCGAGCTGATGACATGCCCTCGCAACTCGTCGTCCGCCGCGTCGAAGAAGCGCACGAGGAGACTGCCCGCTTCCAGCTCCACTTCGCCCTGCCAGTAGAGCGCCAGAAGGTGTTCGCCAAGTGCCTGCTCTGGCTCCTTCCCGTGCTGCTTCTCGATCACACGACCGCCGATGTCGGCAACGGCGCGCTCGTACTCCGACTGGAGGGCCTTCAGGTACGAAGGGTGAGCCGGATGGCTGCTGAGGAAGCTGACCCAGGCCGCATCGCGATACTCACGTAGATCGTCCGCCAGCGGAAAGATCAGTGTCCGGGCATCAGTCGCCCAGTCCGCGTCCACGAAGAACAGGAACTGGTACATCCAACCGTAGAGCGCGTGGATCGCGACGGAACGCTCCTGCCGCGCGTCGACGTGGCGGCGCAAGACCGCGACGGTCTCAGGTGCAGTGGCCAGCCCTGCCCAGTTCGGAAGGCCCTTCTTCAGCCAGTTGCAGTAGAAGAACGCAGCCTGCAGCGCGTTGCCGCGCACGGAGTTGATCGCGGTGGTGATGGGGTCGCCGTGGTCCGCGCCGATGTCAGGGCTCGGGTCGCCCAAGAAGCCCTCGATCGCGCTCCAAACCTCCTGCCGTGAAGCGAGCGCGGGAAGTTCCTTCTCCATCAAGGAACGCAAGAGGCTTGAGGCGTGATGCCGGCATGGCCCCCAGCTCGTATCGCGCTCCAGATCGTGGTCGAGATCGCCAGCCCGGCCAACGGGCTTCTTGCCGACTTCCCGAATGAGGGCAACGACGGGCTGCCAATCGATCGCTCCTGCCTTCTGTGCGACACGCTCGAATCCATCCAGGACGCCTCTGCAGTACGTCGGGTCGACTTCCAGGAAGTTCCTCGACAGCGGCAGCAGGCGGTCGGGTGCCTCAGCAACGAGCTGCGTCAGGATGAGCGCGAGGCCCTCTCGGGTCGGCGCCTTGAACTTGGTGCGCGGAGGCGGTTCCCAAGTCTTGAGCCACTGGATGAGGTCGCCATCCAGCATGCTCCGCAGTTCGTCGATGCCGACCGGACTCGCGTGGCCCGAGCCCACTTCGTGGTAGGAGAGGAACTCTGGATGCTCGGGGCGCGCG
Organism: Planctomycetota bacterium; assembly: GCA_016794565.1. Classification (GTDB taxonomy): domain Bacteria; phylum Planctomycetota; class UBA1135; order UBA1135; family UBA2386; genus JAEUHQ01. Next base: position 3,510 of record JAEUHQ010000023.1, read on the forward strand.
CCCGTGATGGCGAGTTCCGCTCGCAGCAGATTCCGCTCTTCCTCGTTCATGTGTGCTTCAAGGAGGACGAGCCTCTTCAGCCTCCACCACGCGAGAGTTCCCCGAGCCTCATCCACTGATGCCGGGCGGTCACGTCCCCAGTTCGCGACCGCGACGATCTCGTCGTCCCCTGGTCCTGCCATGATCCGCCGGATCAGTTCGGCACGCACGTCCGGTTCCAACTGCGGCAGCGCGGTCGCGGCCAGCGCCCAGTACTCGTGATGGAACTCCGGATCCAGCATCGTTGCCTGATCCAGCACCATCTGCGAGACAAGCTGCGGTTCGTGGTGCGCGCGAAGGACGTGCAGGGCGATGCGCTTGAAGACGGTCGGCTTCCTTCGCACGAGCAGCGCAACGACCTGCGCGATCGACCCAGGGACTTCAGTCGCAGCCTGCATGCAGGCGTCGCGCACGGCATTCAAGTACACGACCCGCGGTGTGTGCTTGTAGACGTTCTGCGAGCTGTCCCCGATCGACGGGTGCCACCAGCTGGATGGATGGCCGAAGGGATGCTCGGCATCCCCGTGGTTGGCTAGCACCCTCTCCAGCTGCTTGGCGAAGAACGTGATCGTCGCGAAGGGACGAATGCGAGCGGCAAGCTCCAGGTGTGCCTCGATCAGACGCTTGGCCTCGTAGTCGTCGATGCGCAGCCGGGCCTTCGCATCCTCCGTGTCCGCTTCACTCGCAGCCGAACGCGCCGGGCTGAAGAGCAGGCTCGCAACGCCAAGTGCAATTGGGGGATGCCCGGCGAGCAGCCGGGCAGCAACCATGCCCAGCTTCTCAGCCAGGATGAGGTCGAAGTACGCGCGAGCCCGTCTCCAGGGTCGTAGCCTGCCGCGCGTCCACCTCGCCAGCAGATCGTCGGGTAGCGCGAGGGCGGCTTCGAGGCTGTACTGCAGCACGAAGCGATTGGGTGACTCGGGCAGGCTCGCCAGGATCTTGGAGGCCGTTTCGGGTGCGCCGCCGGCTACCGACGCGAGGAACTTGCCTACAGGCCACGGCGGGTGCGAGATCCGTTCGCCGTCGTCGACAACCTGGGGCAGGTACTCGAAGAACTTCTCACTCCGCAGCGGCTCCAGGAACTCGTGAGCACGCGGATCAAAGTGCTCGTGGACTCGCTGGAAGAAATAGTCCTGCAACGCGGGGTCGCGGGGCATCTTCGCGGCGCGCGCGGCAATCTCTCTGGGGTCCTTGCTCATCGGCAGGTCGTCGATCTGCTCGTGGAACTGCGCGTAGTTGGACTCGATGCGCGTGAGCACAGCGCTCAGGGCCTTGTTGAAGGCCTGCCATGTCTTGTCGAACTCGTCATCCATGGGCCTCGCTGAGTCGAGGCCGTTTCGGTGCGCAAGCCTGGCCAGCTTGCGAACGAGGTGCCGCCATGCGAGGCCCTCGTCGGACTCTGCTGTGATCTGGAGGGCGTGCAGTGCGGCAGCCACCTTGTCCTTGTGAGACCCAGTTGCCTTACCGCACTTGGGGCAAGTGCCCCCCGTGTAGCCGTGATTCGGCACAAGCTCGTGCAGGGCGGTCTCGATCTCCCTGCACAGATGTCCGACGATGTGACTCCTCGACCGCAGGCTGCTGTCTGCGTTCATGATGCGACAGGCGTCCTCGAACATGTCGGCGATGCCCGGGCTCAACTTTGCAAGTCGCCGGTGCGCCTCTTGTTGCCGGTCATCGAATAGGCGGGGAGGCAGCCCGGGGGCCGGCGCGGGAGCGGGACCGGTCATCCTGGGTCGCCCATCCCAGGCAGGTTGGGCGTCGGGTTCCTCTTCGTGTTCCGCGCGCTTCGCCCCTTCGGCGTGGGCACTGTCGGCGTTGCTTCGCCGAGCGAGGTCGCGACGTTGGTGAGCCCCTGGCCGATGGCGAGCAGCGTGGGGGAGCCGGCGAGGGTCGTGCCTCCGGTCGCGGCACCGAGCACGACGTCGGCCGTCGCGCCGAGCAGGCTGACGCCTGCGACCCAGGGATTCGGGAACCACCGTTTCACGCGGCGCGGGATCCTAGCGGGCGATCGAGAGCGCGGGGATCCCGGTCCGTCACCCGCCGGCGTGGTCGTGCGGCAACGTGCCGCGCGCGGCGCGCAGGTAGCCGAACGGCGTGAGGTGCACGAAGTTCGACACGCGCGAGGTGTACACGTCGGCGTAGCGTTCGATCTGGCGCGCGAGGCGGCTCTTGTCGTTGCCGGCGCGCATCCACGGACCCCAGCGCTGGTTGCCGATCTGGCCGCTCGTGCGCGCGAGCGGGACGATGCGCTGGTCGAGCGCTTCGATCAGCGGGCGCAGCGCGCGCAGCCGCTCCTGGATCGCGGGCACGGCGGTGGGAACGTCGGGCGGCATCGGCGCGCCGTGTTCGTGACGCTGCAACGCGAGGCGCAGCGTCGCCTGTTCGTGCTCGAGCACTTCCTTCTCGCGCATGCACTGCTCGAGCTGGGTCTGGTCGGCCGCGAACGCCTGCTCCTGCACCACCTCGTCCTCGAGTTCGCGCAGCACGAGTGCGGTGCGCCAGCGGCGGATCTGGCTCGACACGTGCACGTCCGCGTAGACGTGGTCACCGACGTACAGGATCTCGCCGCCTTCGACGCCGAAGTGCCGTTGCACGAGCTCGGCGTTGCCGCCGCGGAACACGGTGCCCGCGCGCAACGCGCCCTTCATCGGGCGCACGTTGCCCGCGTCGTCGATCACCTCGAAGAACGGCGCCGACGCCTCGAAGAACCCGGGCTTCTTCGCCTGCACGACGACGAGGTCGAACAGGCTCTGCCACGGCGCGCCCGCGAGGAACGGCGCGAACGTGAACTCCATCATCGCGCGGGTGTAGTGCCACTCGGAGTTCGTCGCGAGGAACAGCTTCTTCCCGGCGTCGCGCAGGTCGAGCAGCGTCTGCGGCAGGTCCGGGTCGACGTCCACGAAGCGCTTCGGGTCGGCGATGATCTCGGCCTTGAG
>JAEUHQ010000038.1 GCA_016794565.1 Planctomycetota bacterium
TCGTGTCCAGCTTGCCGTCGATGGTTCGAGCCTGGCTGAAGTCGTAGTTGGCGCAGGCGGTGGTGAAGGCGAGGGCCGCGAGGGCAAAACGGTGTCTCATGGCGTGTTCGTGGCGGTCTGGCTGAAAAAGCGGGCCTCAGCGTCTACCCGCACACGGCCGTGGCGTCGACGGTTTCGGCCACGGGTGGCGGCCGGCGCGACGGCTCGCTATCGTTCCGCCCCCCATGTTCGAGGACTTCGCCGAGAAGACCGTCCTGGCCATCAAGAAGGCCGAAGAGCTCGCCCAGCAACTCGGTGACGAGTCCGTCGCGACCGGGCACGTGATCTACGGGTTGACCGTCGATCGCAGTGTCTGCCTGCACCACATCTTCCAGGACCTGAACGTCGATCCGGACATGTTCTCCGGCTACGTGAAGAGCCTTCCGCGCGAGCCCGCGGTTCCGAACGGTCCGTTCAATCGCCACGTGAAGACGGTGTTCGAGCGCGGCAAGGACGCCGCGCGGCAACTCGGCAGCAAGAGCGTCGATCCCGAGCACATGGCTCTCGCGCTGCTGTCCGTGAAGGCGGGCTCCTGCTACGAGACCCTGAAGGAGTTCTCGATCGACCCCGAGTACGTGCAGGGCCTCATCCTGCAGGCGATGGGGCTCGACCCCGAGATGATCCCGGACTGGTTCTGACCGAGCGCGTGGGCGCATTCAGCGGCGCGATGCCGAAGGCTCGCCGTTGCGAGGGGCTCATGCGATGCAGCGTCGCGATCCTGTTCGGCACCGACTTCGGTATCGTCACCGACATCCAGACCGGGCCCGACGGGAGCCTGTACCTGGTCGGGACCTCGAGTGGCACGATCCGAAAGATCTGGAAGCCCTGATCGCGCGCGGACGATCCTGCACGCCGACATGGACGCGTTCTACGCGGCCATCGAACAGCGCGATCGTCCGGAGTTGCGCGGCAAGCCGGTCATCGTCGGTGGCGACGGCCCGCGCCAGGTCGTGAGCACCGCGAGCTACGAGGCGCGCAGGTTCGGCGTGCACTCGGCGATGCCCGGAGTGCGTGCAAGACGGTTGTGCCCGCACGGCATCTTCGTGGTGCCGCGCATGGAGGTCTACGCGGCGGTCTCCGCGCAGGTGCACGAGGTGTTCGCGCGGTTCACCGACCAGGTCGAGCCGCTGTCGCTCGACGAAGCGTTCCTCGACGTCACCGGCAGCCGCGCCCTCTTCGGCGACGGCGAAACCATCGCGCGCGCGATCAAGCAGCAGGTGAAGGCTGCGACACAGCTGGACGTGTCCGTCGGCGTCGCAGCGTCGAAGTACGTCGCGAAGGTGGCCAGCGACTTGAAGAAACCCGACGCGCTCGTCGTCGTGCCGCCCGGCGAGGAGCGTGCGTTCCTGGCGCCGCTGCCGGTGTCGCGCCTCTGGGGCGTCGGGCCCGCGACCGAGCCCCTGCTGCATCGGCACGGACTGCGGACGATCGGGGACGTGCAGGCCCGCAGCGAGGCCGAACTCGTCGCGGTTCTCGGCCAGAACCTGGGGGAACACGTGTTCGTGCTCGCGAACGGTCTCGATGCGCGCTCGGTGGACGCCGAGCGGGAGGCCAAGTCGATCGGCCACGAGATGACGTTCGTCGAGGACCTGCACGATCGCGACCACGTTCGCTCGATCGTTCTCCAGCTGAGCGAGATGGTCGGGCGGCGTCTGCGATCGCACGGTCAGCGCGCCACCGTCGTGCGCCTGAAGATCCGCCACCCGGACTTCACGACGCTGAGCCGACAGCGCAAGGTCGAGCCGACCGCGGACGACCTCGTGATCCACCGCGTCGCCTGCGAACTGCTCGCGTCGTGCTGGAACGGCCGTCCCGGCGTGCGCCTGCTCGGCGTGACCGGAGCGTCGCTCGTCGGCGCCGGCGCACCGGTGCAGGGCGGCTTGTTCGCTCAGGCGCCGAAGAAGCGCGATCAGCTGCTCGCGGCGATGGATCGCATCCGCGATCGGCACGGGGAGAGCGCGGTGCGTCACGGCGGCGAGCGCCGCGAGACCACGCAGTGGGGACCGGAGGCGTGAGCCGCGTCCGCCGAGGAAACTCTCTCCCGCGATGACGCTGCGACAGTTCGATCACGGGTATTGGTACGCCACCGAGCTGCGGTCGTTGGCGGCGCGACTCGGCCTTCCCGGTGGACGCAAGGACCGGGTCGACAAGGCCGTTCGTGCGTACCGGCGCCGCAGCGGAGCGAGGTGCCGCCGGAACCGCTGGCGCGAGCGGCAGGTCGAATCGGGACGGCGCATCACCGGTCGCGATGTGGTGCGCTCGTCGACGTCGCCGCCGCCGTGCGCGAAGGTCCCGGTCGGCCGGTACATCGACTTCCTGGCGGACCACCCGAAGAACGAGCGCAACGCCACGCATGCCATGGCACGCGGTGCCAGGCACGAGGCGAAGGAACTGGATGCCGAGAAGTCGTCCGTCGGACGGAAGCACGCCCAGCGTCGTGGTCCGCGCAAGCGCCGGCCCGGCTGATCACTCGACCATCCACGCCGGCTTGTAGTTGATGCCGACGTTGAGGATGCGCTGCAGGAGTGCTCCGTAGTCGAGGCCGGCCGCCTTCGCCGACTCGGGGAAGTCCTCGCCGGGCGACAGGTCGCTGTTGACGTTCGCCTCGATGACGAACGGCCGCCCCTCGGTGTCGAGGCGCAGGTCGATGCGCGCATAGCCCGAGAGGTGCAGCGCGCGGTAGGTGCGCTTGCAGATCGAGAGGATGCGCTCCTCGAGTTCCTTGCCGAGGTCGCGTGCGCGACCGGTGCGCAGGCCGATGCGCTCCTGGTAGGCGACGTCCCACTTCACGCGCGAGGTCGCGATCGCTTCGTTGCCCTCGGGCAGCTTGTCGAACCAGAGTTCCCAGATGGGCAGCACCTCGAGGCGCTCGTTGCCGAGGATGCTGACGGTCAGCTCGCGGCCTGGCAGGAACTGCTCGACGACGACGTCGGTCTGGAGCGTGCGGTGCAGGAACTCGACGCGCTCGGCGAGCTCCTTGTCGTCGTGCACGACGGACGCCTGCGAGATGCCGGCGCTGCCGTGCTGCACGGCCGACTTCACGATCGCGGGGAACTGCATGCGCGACGGCAGGCGCGCCTTCTTCGTCCGCAACGGGAAAACCGCGAACGCCGGGCACGGGATGCGATGCCACGCGAGGATCTGCTTGCTGAGCGCCTTGTCGCCGGCGAGCACGATGCCGCGCGGGTTGCATCCGGTGTACGGCTGCTTCAGCAGCTCGAGGTAGCTGACGAAGTGGGCCTCGTAGGTCACGACGTCGTGGAAGTCGGTCAGGATGTTGAACACGACGTGCGGCTTCCAATCCGCTACCGCGTCGCGCACCGGCTTCAGTTCGTCGCCGACGCCGAGCACCCTCACGTCGTGACCGATCTCGCGCAACGTGCGCACGACGTCGAGCTCCATCTGGTACTCCCACGTCTCCGCGGGAGGCAGCTTCTCCGCGTCGGGCGGTGGCACCAGCACTTCGTGCATCGCGACGAGAACGCGCAGCTTCCTCATCGAGCCTCCTTCATCGCCGGAACCTCGGCTTCTGCCCGCGCGCGAGTGCCAGGGTCACCATCGTCGTCAGCACGGCGGCGCCCAGACGAGCCTGGTCGCGCGGTCGCGACAGGCGCAGGTCGAGTTCCTTGCAGCGCTGCTCCATGGCATCGAGAGCCTGGTCGACGACATAGCGATATTGCCCCGTCAGTGCCGAGACCTTCGTGCGCAGATGGTTCCGCTCGCGACGCAGGAACGCGGCGGCGCGGTCGGCGCGCCCGTTGTCGCTCGGTGCGCTGAAGACGAGTTTCAGTTCGCGGTCGTGGCGCCACGGCTCGGTCGAACCGTAGGCTGCTTTGCGGCGGCGGTAGTGTTCGCGCAGCGTGTGGCGCAGGCTCGGCAGCGACTCGGAGCGGTCGCGCGAACGCACGGGCGGCGGCAGGTCGCCGATGTCGCGCAGGATGCGGTCCAGGCTCTGCAGCTTCTTCAGCGCGGGCCAGCCCTCGTAGACCCTCTGCCAGCGCGACTGCGGCGCGAGCCACACGGCGAAGCTCTCGGCGTAGTCTTCCGCGGGATGGCTCTGCGCGTACCACGCGCCGAGGTTCTGCACGTAGTTCCTGCTCGTCGGTCGTACGCGGTAGGCAGCTCGGTACGGCGCGCTGTACTTGCCGAACGTGCGGCGCCAGTCGGCGCGGGCGTGGAGCCGGTACGCGTTGTCCATCGCGTGCGCCGCCTCGTGGCGCAGCAGCTTCATGCACCATTCGTGCGTGCTGCCCTCCGCCTCGAACATCTGCGCGTGCTCGAGCTGCACGAGGCGCCGGTGCGCGAGATGGAACGGGACTGCGAAGCCGGTCGATCCTTCGGGCGTGAACCAGTCCGTCGACAGCCACACGTACGGCCGGAACACGAGACCCTGTCGCCCCATCTCCGAATGCAGGAGATCGATGCGCTGTTCGAGCGCGGTGCCTTCCAGTGACAGGTCGAGGTCGCACAGCGGCACGTCGAGCAGTTCCTCCGTCGGGAGGTCGGCCCACCAGGGGCTCGATCGGCGGCGGCGGCGGGTCGGCACGGGGCGCGAGGATACCTCGCTGCGCGAACCCGACGAAACGTGCGCCGGTATCCTGCGCGCGTGTCCCGTCCGTGCGAATCGAACGACCTGCTGGTCCTCGGCGTCGCGTGCATCGCCGGTGCGAACTTCGTCGCGCGGCAGTTCGGGAGCGGCGCACTGGTGACACCGTGGAGCGCCGTCGACGTCGTCGCGGGCATCGTTCTGGTGTCGCTGCCTGCGCTCGTGGTCCGTCGCTCGATGTTTCCTCCGGCTCCGCCGCCGCCGGGGCGGGGCGCGTTCGTGCTCCACCATGCGGCGAGAGCGTGCGGAGCCGCGTTCTTCGTGGTCGGGTGGTGGATCGTCGCGGCGCTGTCCCTCGTCTGCACGGCGGTGGCCGGGTTGCCGCTGGTGGTTTGCCTGCTCGAACGGGGGTTCCCGGACGTGCTCGGTGTCCTGACGGCCGCGATGGCCGCGGCGCTGGTCGCTGTTCTCGCCGTCGGTTCGCGTCGGGCCTGGAGTCGCTCGATTCGCCGATTGGTCCGGGTCCTGGCCTGGCCGACGGCCTTGCTGACGACCGGGATGGTCGGGCTCGGCACGTGGTGGAATCACGTCGAAGGCGGCGCCGCGACGCACTCCGTGGAGATCGGCCGCCAGACGCACGGCTGGAGCGACTTCGTCGCGTTGCGACGGGACGCCGACTACCCCAACCCTGCCTCGTGGGTGCGGGTCGAGCAGCGTGTCCCGATCGTGCCGAACCTGATCGAGTGGCGACGAACGTGCCTCGCGCCGAGGGCGGGCCATGAGGTGGTGTTCGCCGTCGTCGGTGGGGCGGTGCGGGTCACGTTCGATCCGGGCACGTCGTGCGCACGGACCGTCTTCATCGGGGATTGACGAGCCGAGCCGACCCGCCCGCCACCCGCCTCGGCGACTTCTGTGTCGATGCGCGCGGCGGCCCTTGCCGAACGCGCGACTGCCTGTGGTAGTCTCCCGCCCCCGAAACCTCGGGCCCACCCCATGCGGAGTCTCTCGTCGTGACCGTGCTCGTGACCGGCGGCGCCGGCTTCGTCGGCTCGAATCTGGCGCTCCAATGGAAGCGCGACCACGCCGACCGGCGGGTCATCGCGCTCGACAACCTGCGGCGCCGCGGCAGCGAGCTGACGTTGCCCCGTCTGCGCGCCGGCGGGGTCGAGTTCTGCCACGGGGACATCCGCAATCCCGAGGACCTCGCCGAGGTCGGCAAGTTCGATCTGCTGCTCGAGTGCTCCGCCGAACCGTCGGTGCACGCCGGCTACGACGGCAGCCCCGACTACCTGATCCACACGAACCTGGTTGGCACGAAGAACTGCCTCGAAGCGGCGCGGCGGCACGGCGCGGACACGGTGTTCTTGTCGACGAGCCGCGTCTACCCGATCGATCCGCTCCGCGCGCTGCCGCTCGAGGTGAAAGGCACGCGCCTCGTCGTGAAGTCGGGCGTCTCGCATCCGCACGGCTTCTCGGCCGCGGGCATCAGCACCGACTTCACGCTGGCCGGGCACCGTTCGTTGTACGGCGCGACCAAGCTCTGCTCCGAGCACCTGATCGAGGAGTACGCGGCGGCCTACGGCATGCGCGCGGTCGTGAATCGCTGCGGCGTGCTGACCGGTCCGTGGCAGATGGGCAAGGTCGACCAGGGCTTCATCGTGCTGTGGGCGTCGCGCCACCTGTTCGGGAAGCCGCTCGCCTACATGGGATTCGGCGGCCACGGCCATCAGGTGCGGGACATCCTGCACGTCGCCGACCTGTACGACTTGCTGCGCGTCCAGGTCCGCGACTTCGACGCCCATCGTGGTCGGGTCTACAACGTGGGCGGCGGCCACGGCGTCAGCGTTTCGCTCGCGGAGCTGACGGCGCTCTGCGCGAAGCGAACGGGGGGAGCCTCCCCGACGATCGGCAAGGATCCCGAGACGCGCGCCGCGGACATCCCGTTCTACGTGACCGACAACGCCCGGGTGACCGCGCGGACCGGCTGGCAGCCGCGGCGCACGGTGGATCACGTCCTGGACGACGTGTTCGCGTGGTTGCGTGAGCACCGGGGGGCGCTCGAACCGATTCTGGCGTGACGCCGCGCCTGCCGCCCCGAATACTCGACGACTCACACCACCTCGACGACACCATGGCCGTAGCCCTCATCACCGGATCCGCCGGACTCATCGGCGCCGAAACCGTCCGCTTGTTCTCCAAGAAGGGGCTCGACGTGGTCGGCATCGACAACGACATGCGCCGCTACTTCTTCGGCGAGGAGGCGAGCACCGCGTGGAGCCGGAAGCAGCTCGAGAAGGAGCTGCCGAAGTACACCCACGAGGCGTGCGACATCCGCAGCGAGCCCGACCTGAAGAAGATCTTCGCGCGCCACGGCAAGTCGATCGCGGTGATCGTGCACACCGCCGCGCAGCCCTCGCACGACTGGGCCGCGCGCGAGCCCCACACCGACTTCACCGTCAACGCGAACGGCACGCTCAATCTGCTCGAGTTGACGCGCCAGCACTGCCCCGAAGCGGTGTTCGTGTTCACCAGCACGAACAAGGTCTACGGCGACACGCCGAACCGCTTGCCGCTCGTCGAAGAGGCGCAGCGCTTCGAGCTGAAGAACCACCCGTTCGCGCAGCACGGCATCGACGAGACGATGAGCATCGACAACACGATGCACAGCCTCTTCGGCGCGTCGAAGGTCGCGGCGGACATCCTCGTGCAGGAGTACGGCCGCTACTTCGGGATGAAGACCGCCTGCTTCCGCGGCGGCTGCCTCACCGGTCCGGGCCACTCGGGCACGCAGCTGCACGGTTTCCTCGCGTACCTCGTCAAGTGCGCGATCACCGGCACGCCCTACACCGTGTTCGGATACGAGGGCAAGCAGGTCCGCGACAACATCCACAGCTTCGACCTCGTCAACGCGTTCTGGCACTTCTTCCAGAAGCCACGCAGTGCCGAGGTCTACAACATCGGCGGCAGCCGCCATTCGAACTGCTCGATGAAGGAAGCGATCGCGATCTGCGAGAAGCTGACCGGGCGCCCGATGAAGTGGAGCTACAACCCGACGAACCGCGCCGGCGACCACATCTGGTGGATCAGCGACATCCGCAAGTTCCAGTCGCACTATCCGGATTGGAAGCTGCAGTACGACGTGCAGCGGATCATCGAGGAGATCCACACCGGCCTCGAGGCCAGGGCGAAGGCCTGAGATGACGCTCGAGGTGAAGTCGCTGGCCGAGTGGGAAGCGGCCGGGATCGAGGGCATGTTGTCCGTCGTGATTCCGGCGCACAACGAAGCCGGGCACATCGAGGAGACGGTCACGACGCTGCACGACGCGCTCGACAAGGCCGGCATCCAGCACGAGATCCTGGTCGTCAACGACAACAGCAAGGACCGCACGGAGGAGATCTTGCAGGATCTGTCGCGGCGCTTCCCGCAGGTCCGCTACGTCAACAACCAGCCGCCGAACGGGTTCGGCTTCGCGGTGCGCTGCGGCCTCTCCAACTTCCGCGGCGACACGGTCGCGATCGTGATGGCCGACCTTTCGGACTCGCCCGACGACGTCGTCGCGTTCTATCGCAAGATCCAGGAAGGCGCGGACTGTGCGTTCGGCTCGCGCTTCATGCGCGGGGCGAAGGTGATCGACTACCCGTTCCTGAAGCTGATGCTGAACCGGTGCGGCAACTGGTTCATCAAGGTCATGTTCTGGATGCGGTACAACGACATCACGAACGCCTTCAAGATGTACCGGCGCAAGGTGATCGCCGGTCTGCAGCCGCTGCTCGCCTACCACTTCAACCTGACGGTCGAGTTGCCGCTGAAGGCGATCGTGCGCGGATACAGCTACGCCGTCGTGCCCAACACGTGGCGCAACCGCAAGGAAGGCGTCTCGAAGTTCAAGATCCGCGAGATGGGCTCGCGGTATCTGTTCATCATCCTCTACTGCCTGCTCGAGAAGCTCCTTTCGCGGAACGACTACCGCGACCGGCCTGAAATCCGCGAGACCCAGCTGCAGGTGTGGCCGCGCTGAGGTCGACGCATGGCGCCGCAACCCTCGCCCGCCGTCGCTCCCCTGCAGGAGCGGCGTGCTCGGTTCCTGCCGTGGCTGGCGTTGCCGTTCTACCTGCTCCACGGAGCGCTGGTGTGGCTGCTCCTCCTGCGGCCACCGAACGTCATGCAGGACGTGCAGCTCGACGCGTCGTGGATGCAACTGGTCGCGTTCGATCTCGTGCACCGAGTCCAGGCCGGGGTGGACTTCGTGTTCACCTACGGGCCTCTCGGGTACTTCCTGCCCGCCTATCCGACGTACTACCCGGAGCTGTACTGGCCGCGAGTCTGGGTCGAGATGGGTCTGAAGGCCCTCGTGGTGGCCTGTGTGGTGGCGCCCGGGTTTCGCATGCAGAGGCTGTGGCAACGCCTCGCGTACCTGGCGGTCGTGCTGGTCGTGACCCCGATCGCCAGCGAGTCGTTCCAGCTGATGTCCATCACCGCCGCGACCCTCTGGCTCGTCACGGGTCGGTGTCGACTCGTGCTCGTCGTTCCAGCGGTCGCCTTCTTCGCGTTCCTCGGCCTCGGGAAGTTCACGTTCTTCATGCTCGGTTCGGTCTGCGTTGGGCTGATCTTCGCGAACGTGTGGCGCCGCGACGGTTGGCGCCGTGCGGCGGTTGTGCCGCTGGCCTTCGCTGGGGCGATCGCGATCGCCTGGATCGCCGCAGGGCAATCGCTGGCCAATCTCCCGGCGTTCTACAAGGGTTCCTCGGAGATCGCGTCCGGCTACAACGAGTCGATGCGTTGGGTGCCGATCGACGGCAAACGCAACTACTTCGGTGACGTGCTCCTGGCCCTGGGTTCGATCGGACTCACCGGCCTCGCCGCCCTCTGGGTCCTGTTGCCGCGGCCCTGGCGTTTGCAGACGTGGCTCGCGGCGGGCGCCCTCGCGGCAACGCTGTTCCTCACGTGGAAGGCCGGGTTCGTGCGTCAGGACGTGGGCCACTCGGCGATCTTCTTCTCCGGTGCCGTGGCGGTGCCGATGTGGTCGTGGAGCATCGCCGGCGCTTCGCGGCGCAGCGTGCCGGTGATCGTGCTCGCGCTGTTGGCGTCCGCGACCGCATTCATCGGCGCGTTCCGCGTCGACAGTGATTTTCGTCCGGCGACCGTGTGGCCCCTCCTGCGCCACATTGCCCTGCTGCGTTGGGACTTCGTGATGGACCCGGCCGCGACGCAACGGCGACTGGACGAGGCGGCGGCACGGCTCGCTCGGAAGAACGATCTGCCGCAGGTACGCGAGGTCGTCGGCGAAGCGCCGGTCGACGAGGTTCCACACCACCAGAACGTCCTGTTCCTGAACCGCCTGAACGTTCGACACCGTCCGGTCTTCCAGAGCTACTCGGCCTACACGCCGTACCTGCAGCGCCTCAACGCCGACTTCTACGCCGATCCGAAGCGAGGCCCGGAGTTCGTCTTGTTCAAGGTGGACCCGACGGACGGTCAGTTTCCGACGGTTGCCGACAGCCAGATCTACCCGACACTGTTGCAGCATTTCCGCCCCCGCCTGGTCGAGAGGGACTATCTGCTTCTCGAGCGCGTGCGCGACACGGCGCGGCCCGTGCGCAGTGTGGAGGTTCAGCGGCAGACGGTGCACCTCGGCGAATGGGTCGCGCTGACCTCGGGGCCGGGGCTCGGCGAATTGGCGGTCGACCTCGACTTCTCGAGGTTCGGCTCATTGTCGAGTTTCCTGATCCGGGGGCCGCGTCTCTACCTCGATGTTCGCCTCGACGATGGGCAGGAGATCACCGGCTTCGTCACGTCGCGCGGATCGATGCGGTTGCCGTTCCTCGTCGATCCGTTCGTGCGCCACATGCGCAACTTCGCGAAGCTCTACACCGCCACGTGGAATCTGCCGCGCGTCACCGCCTTCCGCCTGCGCGCCCGCGACGGGCAGGAGAACCTCTACGCACCCGAGTTCCGTTTCACGTTCTCGCGCCGTGACCCGCCGGTCCCACTCGACGAGGCGGCCGTGCAGCGGTTGCACGTCGACTACCCGATGTTCGATCGCTCACCGCGCGCGATCGAACCGCGTTCGCACTTCGGAATCGCCAAGACTGGCGAAGTGCTCGTGGAGATCTCACATGCGGACAGCGCGATGACGTTCGATGACCTGCAGGGCGACATCGCCGTGTCGGGCGGGTTCGGGATCATGGATGCGGCGTACGAGGGGGCGGCCAACACCGACGGCGTGACGTTCCGCGTCGAGCGCGTCGGTCGTGATGGCAGCGCCACTGCGCTGTTCGAACGGCGTCTCGAGCCGAAGGACCGGAGCGAGGACCGCGGCATGCAGTGGTTCACACTCGAAGTCGGGCTCGAATCGGGCGACTCGCTGGTCTTCCGGACGCTCGCCGGCCCCAGTGCTGGATGGGACTGGAGTTACTGGACGGACCTGCGGTTCCTCGATGCGGCCCGGTCGCCCCGAACGCTCACTGCCGACAAGGACGAGATCGTGCGTGCCGACGGAGGGAGCGTGCGCTTCGACCTCGACGCGGGGCGCGAGTTCGCGAACCGCTCCTACGAGATCATCGGGGGCAACGCAGGAGCGGTGCCGGGCACGACGATGGACGGGGTCGAGGTGCCGCTCAACTTGTCCTCGTATTCGTCCCTCGCTGCGGTCTTCCTCGCACTGCCGATGCACAAGGGTGTCCGAGGACGCCTCGACGCCGAGGGGCGCGCGGTCGCAGTCCTGAACCTGCCGCCGAACGCGCTGGCGGAGTTCGGTCCGGTGCTCCACCACGCGTTCGTCGTTCTCGACGAAGGGGGGCGGGTGCTGATGGCCAGCAATCCGGTGCCTCTGCGGATGCGATGACGGCATCGCGGCACGGCGTCCGCGAACGAGTCGGCGCTACTTCACGCCGATGCCGCTGTAGGCGAAGCCCTGCTCCCGCAGTTCCGTCCCGTTGTAGATGTTGCGGCCGTCGAAGATCGCCGGCTGCTTCAGCGCAGCGCGGATGCGGTCCCAGTCGGGAACGCGGAACTCTCGCCATTCGGTGACGAGCAGCAGAGCGTCGGCACCCGCGAGCGCCGCGTAGGCGTCGGTCGCGTAGCCGATCTTGTCGCCGATCATGTGCTTGCACTCAGGGATCGCGACGGGATCGTACGCGGTGACCGTGGCGCCGGCCGAGAGCAGCTGCTCGCAGATGACGAGCGACGGCGCCTCGCGCATGTCGTTCGTCTCGGGTTTGAAGCTGAGGCCCCACATCGCGAAGTGCCGGCCCTTCAGGTTCCCGAAGTGCGCCTTCACCTTGTTGAACAGCACGAGCTTCTGGGACTCGTTGACCGCCTCGACCGCCTGCAGGATGCGCAACGCGTACCCGTGCTCGCTGCCCGAGCGGACCAATGCCTTCACGTCCTTCGGGAAACAGCTGCCGCCGTAGCCGATGCCAGGATAGATGAAGCGGTTGCCGATGCGCGGATCGCTGCCGATGCCCTTGCGCACCTGGTTGACGTCGGCGCCGAGCAGTTCGCACAGGTTCGCGACGTCGTTCATGAAGCTGATCTTCGTCGCGAGCATCGCGTTGGCGGCGTACTTCGTCATCTCGGCGGACTTCACGTCCATGAAGTAGACGGGGTGTCCGTTGAGCGTGAACGGCTTGTACAGGCGTGCCAGCACCTCCTGCGCACGCTCGCTCTCGACGCCGCAGACGATGCGGTCGGGCTTCATGAAGTCCTCGATCGCGGCGCCTTCCTTCAAGAACTCCGGGTTGCTCGCCACGTCGAAGGTCAGCTTCGACCCGCGCTTGTCGAGCGCAGCCTGCAACTCGCGGCGAACCTTCTCCGCGGTGCCGACGGGAACGGTGCTCTTCGTGATGACGACGAGGTAGTCGGTCATCGTTTCGCCGATCTCCCGGGCGACTCCCAGCACGTAGCGCAGGTCGGCGCTGCCGTCCTCGCCGGGAGGAGTGCCGACGGCGATGAACGCCGCTTCGGCGTCCTTCACTGCCGGCGCGAGGCTCGAAGTGAACTTCAGGCGGCCGGCCTTCGTGTTGCGCTCGAGGATGTCATCGAGCCCCGGTTCGTAGATCGGGAGGATGCCCTGGTTGAGGTTGGCGATCTTCTTCGTGTCGACATCGACGCACGTGACGTCCATCCCGACATCCGACAAGCAGGACCCGGTGACGAGTCCGACGTAGCCAGTTCCGACGACAGCGATTCTCATGGTTGTGGAGGTCCGTCAGCATCGAGCGGGGACGGCATGCGAGGCAACTTTCGTTGTGGAAATGCTCCGCGCGGCGCGTGTCACGCATGACCGCCGCGGCGTTCGGACGGGAACCCGCGTCGTCACCGGGAGCTGGCACGAACGGCCTCGAGCCAGCCGTTGCCGAAGCGCTCGTCGGGTTCGACGTAGTGGCCTTCGCTCCATTCGTTGAGTGACGCGACCAGCACGAGAGGGTCGTCGACCGATCGCGGTGAACGGAACGCGTGCGCGGCCCGCAACGCCGCGGCGAAGTGCTCGGGGTGCTCGCCGGTGACGACGGGTGACCACGGGTACTTGTCTGGCCGTGCGTCCCCGAAGTCGGCGCCGCGCGGGCTCGCATCCCAGCCAGGCGCGACCGACGGCATGTACGGCAGCCCCGATGCGTCGGCGAAGTGGCACCACTGTGCCGCCCGCAGCGCGGCGTACTCGCGATAGTCCTGCCGGAACGGACCCTTCCAGTCGGGGAGCAGCACGTAGTGCGTCACGCTGTCGAAGCCGATGCCGCGCACGAGCGGCAGCGTCTCCGTGTTGGGCTCGATCGCCGCCAGGTGGAGATCGCGATGGCCGCGATCTGCGAGCCACCGCCGCGCGGCCTGGATCGCGGTGCGTGCGTTCGCCGCGCCGAGCTCGCGCACGAAGAACGTCGAATCGAAGACCGACAGGTAACTGCGGCCGGCGACCGTGGCGTAGTTCGGCCGCACGAAGTAGTGCGTTGCGAGCATCGCGACGAAGCGAACGAAGTCGTCGACGTCGGTGGGCACGGATCGTCCGGGATCGAGCACCGGGGCGTCGGCGCGCGCGACCGGCAGCACGCGGCGGGGCATGCGGTTCGCCCACATGCACGCGAACGGCATCGTCGACCCGAGGTGCGACCCGAGAAACCCTTCGTCGAGGCCGGCTTCGAAGACGCGCTTGCCGCGGCACCAGAACACCCCGAACACCAGGGCGTCGACGCCGTGCCGGTGCGCGAGCGCGATCCGCTGCCCGAAGGCCGCCGGGTCGCGGTCGTCGTACTCGCCGAGCAACGGCACCTTGGGCTGCGCGTGACCGGCGAAGCGAGGGCGGCAGGACCGCACGAGTTCCCACTCGGTGAAGCCCGGGTGGAACGCAGCGTCGCGCTCCGCGATCGGGTGCCAGCCCGTGTAGACGTACGCCGCCGTGCGCATGCCCGCGTCCGCGCCCCTCGTGGGGCGCTATCTCAGGATGCTGTAGCCGGGGTTGCTGATCTGGAATCCGACGATCGCATCGAGCGAGAGCCCCTGCCAGGCGATCGCGAAACCCAGGGTGCTGGAGATCGCCGGCATCGAGGTCAGTGTGGTCACGGGTGCCCCGGGCGCGGGGATTCCCGAAGTGACGATCAGCATCGTCGCCGGGTCCAGCCACACCGTGTCGGCGAGGAACGGGAGCGCGAAGGCCGTGCCGCGCAGACTGACCAGCAGGAAGCCGACGTGGCCGATCGGTCCGTGCAGCGAGACGATCACCGACCCTGCAGGCAGGACCTCGTCGATGGTGAGATGAGGCATGCTCGTCGTCGTGACCACGATCGTGGATGCCACCACGGTGCCGCCACCGGAAAGCGTGACGCCGATGTCGCGACGCACGCTGCCCGAACCGGCGATCGCTAGGCCAGCCGGGCCGAACGCCGAAGTGCCGCCTGCGACGCTCGTGGAGCCGAGCAGGCGCAGATCGCCGCCGCTCATCTCGACTGCGGGACTGCCGATCAGTCCGCCGTAGCCGCGCACCGTGCAGTCGAGCAGCTGAACCCTGCCGCCGCTCTGCACGAGCGAATCGACGGCGACGGTCTGTCCGGTCGCGGAGGCCAGACAGTCGCGCAGTGCTGCCTCGCAGTTCGTGAACCGTGTCGAAGCCGAGAACGAACAGCCTCTCAGCCACAGGGACGAACAGTTGTTCGCGGTGAGCGTGACCGGACCGATGCTGCCGGCACCGACCGTCATGTCCTCGAGGCACACGACCCCGGTGCACGAGTCGACGTCGATGCCGACTCCGCCGAACGTCAACGTCGGGGCCTGCATCTCGAAGCCGCGCACGAACACCGCATCGGTCGCCCCGATGCCGTTGATCGTCAGGGCACTGCTGCCGACGAATCTGGCTCCCGGTTCGGCGAGGACCGTGAGGCTCTTGCCCTGGATCGTGACGATGCCCGCGTACTGGCCGGCACGCACGACGAGCACGGCGCCGCTGGGCACTGTCGTCGTTGCAAGCTGCAGACTCGTGAAATGTGTGCCCGGACCGTTCGCCGGGTCAACCACGAATGCCTGGGCACCGGCGCCGGACAGCAGAGCGAACGGAAGAACGAGGCGAGAGAAGACGTTCGATACGGTCATCGTTGGCTCCTTCGGGCGAGCCGAAGAGTTCCGCTCGATGGGGAGGGCCCGAAGACCGCCATGGTCACCGGGTCGCAGGCGTCCGGCAACCTGGGGCCTGTGAATGGCCCGGATCCGCGCGACCTCCGATTTCGGGAACGCCCTGTCCCGGGCGCGGCGACGTCCGACAATCCCGCCGCCGTGGAGCCCCGCGACCTCTTCGAGATCCTGACGCGCGAACACATCGACTCGGTGCGCGCGTTCCTGCTCTCCTCGCTGCGGGACAACGTCGCGGCGGAAGACGTGCTCCAGGAGACGTTCCTGGTCGCGTGGCGCATCCTCGATCGTTACGACCGCAAGCTGCCGTTCGGGCCGTGGGTCCGCGGGATCGCGGCGAAACTGCTCCTGAACCATCGCCGCAAGCTCGGCCGGAGCCGAGTGTACTTCTGCGACGAACAGGTGCTCGGATTGATCGACGACGGCTTCAAGGCGTTCACACGTCTGCACGGCGACACGTTCGACGAGAAGGTCGACGCGCTGCGCGACTGCCTCGACCGGCTGAACGGCGTGCAGCGAGAATCGATCCGGCTGCACTACGAGCACGGCCTTCACTGCAAGGAGATCGCCGAACGTCTCGGCATCGGGTTCGAAGCCGTGAAGAAGCACCTGCAGCGTGGTCGTTCGGTTCTCCAGCGCTGTCTGCAGAGCAAGCTGCCGGCGGGAGAGGTCGCATGAGCCGTTTCGATTCGGGCCCGGACCCGCGCGACGAAGCCTGGCGCGAGCTCGACGACACGGTCGCCGATGGGCCGTCGCCGGCGGATCTGCCGCCGGAGGCCGCAGCATGGCTTGCCGAGCAGCGTTTCCTGCACGGTCTGCTGCGCTCCCTCTACACGGCGGATGCGTCGGCGCGCGAAGGGCGCATCGCTTCGATCATGGAGCGGATCGACGCGGACGGCGTACGCGCGCCGCGGCGGCACTGGTTCTTCGTCGCTGCTGCGGCGCTGCTGCTGGCGAGTCTCGGTGTCTGGTGGGCGCTGCCTGCGAAGCTGCCCACTGCGGAGGCTGCGATCGGCCGAGTCATGACGGAGATGGCGCGTGACGTGGATCGGCGCTTCCGCCTCGAGTTCGCGTTCGCCGGCCCCGGCGCCAAGGAGCCGGTGCGCACCACGTTCGCGGTCGTCGCCAGACCCGGGTCGAGGTTCCGGATGGAGGGCAAACTCGCGATCGGGCCCGTCCAGTTCGGCGAGGTCCGCATCGGTTGCGACGGCCGCGAGATCTGGATGCTGCCCGCGAACGGTTCGTTCCGCCGCGCGGTGCCGCTCTCGGAGCGCGAACGGCTCACGCAGGGCTTCGGCGACGTGCTCGACCTCGGCTACTTCGACGTGCACGCGCTGGTGGAGAAGCTGCCTTCGGATTTCGACCTGCGCGTCGTCGGTCGCGAAGTCGGCGACGGCGGGCGGGTGTTGCTGCGCATCGAGGCTGTGCGCGCGGCGGCGGCCGCGAAGGCCCGCCATCGCGCGGTGTCGCTCTGGTGCGACGAAGCGAGCGGCATGGTGACCCGGATCGACGTCGATCACGAGGACCTGCGCGGGTTCACGCGTCGGCTGCGTTTCTCCTACGTCGGCGAAGAACCAGCCGGCTCCACGGAGTACTCGCGGCCCTGGTGACTGCGGCTGGCGGCGGCGCACTTCGTCCGTGACCGAACTCGGGTGCTTCCTATGATCGCGCCCGCCTGAAGCGGGCCCGATGAAGTCGAACGATCCGCCGTCCCTGGTCCGTCTGCGCTCGTTGCTGCACGACGCGACGACCGCGCCGGAGGAGACGGTCCGGGAGCTGGCGCAGCAGCGCGCCCGCCTCGCGCCGCGCGGGCAGTTGGCGCACGAACTTGCAGCCGTCGAGCTGCGCTGGCTCGATTCACGCCCTGAACGCGCCGAGCCGGAGTTCGCTGCGGCGCTGCGAGCAGCCCGCCGCGAGTGCCTCGCCGAGCGCGTTCGTGCGCTGGCGACGGTGCCTGTCGATGCGGCGGTTCTCTTCGATCTCGCGGAGGCGCGCGCCGAGGCGTTCGCCACCGGTGCGGATCCGATCGCGATCGAGTGCGGGCGGGCGATCGCGGCCGGGGTCGCCAGGGTCGATCCCGGCGAAGGTGTCGACGAAGAGGTGCAGGAACGGTTCGCGATGCTGTCGGCGGCGATCGACGACGTGTCGCTGGAGCACCAGGTCTGGCTGCTGCGGTGCAGTGGCGAGGTCGCTCGGGCGCTCTCCGAGCGAACGCGTTCGAAGACCGTGGCGACGTGCGCGCGGCGGTTGCTCCGGGCGGCGGACGACCGCGAACTCGGGCGGCGGATGGAGCGCCGCCTCGGCCCGCGCGGAGTGACCGCGATCGAGACGACGAACTTCGTGCTGCTGATGGTCGTGCTGCTCGCGATGCTCGTGGAGGCGACCGTCGAGCTGGAGCCGTGGCAGGTCGAAGCGTTGCACTGGGTCGATGCGGGCGCCTGCCTGTTCTTCGTCGCCGACTTCCTGTTCGAGATCGTGCAGCACCCGCGGCCGTTCTCGTGGTTCTGGCGCAACGCGCTGACCGACCTCCTGCCCGCGGTGCCGGCGGTCCTGTTCCTCCTGCCCGACAACACGGTCCCCGACGCGGCCGGCTACGCGCTCGGTCTCCGCGCGGTCCGACTCGTTCGCGTGACGTGGGCTGCTCGCTACGTGCAGGCGCTCCGGCCGCTGCTGCGATCGGCGCGCCTGCTCCTGTTCCTCGTGCGGGGGTTGGACGGCCTCGTCGCACGATTCTCCCAGCTCCTGAATCGCGAGTTCGTGTTCGTGCCAGCGGCGGCGGACGTGCGCCGCGCCGTCGCGGAGGACGACCTGCGCGACGCGCTGTTCGCATCGTTGCGGCGTGAACACGAACTGGCCGAACTGTTGCCCGGTGACGCGCGGGTCGCGCTCCTGCGGGAGCGTGTCGAAGCGGCCCGGGCGGGTGCGCCCGGGCTCGGATCGCTGGAGGGTCGTCGCGCCGCCGGTGCGGTGTCGCAGCGCGACGTGCCGATCGACGAGGCCGTGCAGTTCCTGTGGGCGCTGCGCCCGCAGGACGTACGGCGCTGGCTCCGTCCCGCCGACGTGCAGTCACTCGACCGTGTCCTGCGTGTGCTGTCGGCAGTGCCCGTGCGCTGGCTCCCGATCGTGCGCCGGCTCGCCGTGCACCCGCTCGCGTCGACGCCCGAAGAACGCATCGTGCAGCTCGGGCGCCGTCTCGCGGCGTGGGTGGAGTCGTGGCACGGCCGCATGCTGTTCTTCGCCGACCTGCACGGGATCGTGACCGGACCGCAGATCCTCGATCGGGTCGCGAGCGCGATGGTGAAGGCGAGCCAGCGCCCGGCCGTGCGCCTGATCCTCTTCGGCAGCCTGTTCTCGGTGCTGCGCGCGTTCCTCGCGGGGAGTTGCCTCGACGGTGTCGTGGTGTTCCTGTCGAAGATCGTGGGTCTCCCGCTCGTGATCCTGGGCGGGATCTGCCTCGTGTTCCTGACGCTCGGTTCCTGGCTGAAGCGCCTCGCGGGACAGGCGTCGGAGCACTATCGCCTCACCAGCGAGGCGAACTTCCTGTCGCAGCTCGAGAGGGTGAAGACGCGGTACGAGGGCGACGACCTCCCGTTCCTGGTGCGGCGCGTGTTCGCGGACGAAGGGCTCGCGGCGAGGACGAGCGCGATGCTGCGCGAGCAGGTGCGCAGTGCGCGCACGGGTGTCCCGGTGGACGACGACGGACTGCCGGGCGCAGTGCGTCACGAGTGCAACCGCCTCGCACTCCTCTACCTGCACTTCCTCGACGGGGCCCCGCTGCACACGAGCGACGTGAAGACGACCGAGCAGCTGCTGGCGAACCCGGCCCTCGAGAACCTGCGAACGCGCTTCCTCCGCGTGACGCCGCGCGAACGCAAGCGTCTCCGCAAGCTGAGACTCGACGACGGCTCGCTCCTGACGGGGCCGTACCTGTGGTTCCGGTTCATCACGGAGAGCATCGCGGTCGAGTCGGCCAAGCGGATCGTCGGCTACAACCGGTTCTGCATCCCGCTCGCGGAACGAGCGCTCGCGAGCTCCGCGCAGATCGCGGCGATGGAGGCGTGGCTCGAGCGTCGCCGCGACCCGCGCGGCGGGCGCACGATCGGCGAACTGCCTTGGGCAGAGCGTTCCCATTCGCACCCGACGACCGAGTTCACCGCGCTGGACTTCGTCGGCGGCGACCCGGAGCGCGACCGCCACATCGCGAGCCTGTTCGGTGACGAAGTGCTCGACGTCGTCCGGCGGGATCGTCGCACGATGGTTCGCGAGATATTCGGCACGCGTCCGGTGCACCACCTGAAGAAGGAGGACCGGGCCTTCAATCCCCTGCGCTTCTACCGACGGCGGCTGTCCCACGGGCGCGTGCTGCTCGCGCCGCTCCTGCTCGCATGGCGGTTCGTGCGATCGGTGGGGTGGCTCGTCGTGCGTGTCCGCCAGATCGTGCGCGAGGTCTTCGACCCCGATCTCGCGATGCAGCGACGCGAGATCGGCAGTGCGCCGTTCGCCGTGGCGCTGCGCAAGATCCACCGGATGAAGTCGCCGGGCCTGCTCGAGGCGATGAGCCTGCGGCTGCGGCTCGATCCGTGCTACGCGGGTGCGCCGGGGGGCTGGTCCTCGCGCGCCGGCTTCTCGACCGAACCGGAGGTCGAACGCGACCTCGCGTTCTTGCACATGCGCGAGCGGCAGGCGGCGCGCTTGCGCGACGAGGCCGCCGCGGTCCGACGCCAAGTGGGCGAGTTGCACGCCGCTCTTGCATGGATGCCGGCGTTCGGCGACCGCGGCGATGGCGACGCACGGGCGGCCGCCGAACTCGCCGTCACGTGCGCCTGGATCGCCGACAAGGACGACGCGCGCACCTTGCTCCTCGCCGAGCGGTGGCGCTCCGAGAGCTTGCCGGCGCTGATCGCGAACGAGCCGTCGCGGTCGTGGAGCAGCCGCGCGTTCGGCGCGGTTCGGGACCTGTTCGTGGTTCATCCCGTCGATCGCTGGATCGCGACGCACGCACGCGACCTCGCACGGACAGCGCGTGGACCGCTTCGCGCCGCGTACGACCGCGACCGCGGGGACGTGCGGCGCATTCTCGATGCATGGGTGCAGCTGCCGGCCGGCGGTTCCCCCGCGGAGGCCGCGATCCGCTGCCTGCGCGATGCTCATCGCGACGGGCTCGCGGTTCGACGGGACCTGTTCGCACTGCGTGCCGTGCAGTCGATGGCGGTGCTGGACGTCCGGAACTACCGCGACCTGGTCTTCCAGCTCGGCGACTACCGAGCCGACGGCGAGGACCCGCAGCTCGGGCGCGCGCTGCCCTGACGCGACACACGAACCCTTGCGTGCCTCCGGGGCAGGTGCGATACCCGCCGCCCTCCGGCGCGCCGCTTCGGCGCCACTCCGTACCCACATGAAGACTCTGCTCCTCCTCCCTGTCGCCGCCGTCATCCTCGCCTTCCCGCACCCCGCCGTTCCGTCGACCGTGCTCGCCGGCGAACACGACTGGGCGGTGGACGCGCAACACAGTTCGGTGGTGTTCAAGGTGAAACACGCCAACGCATCGTGGTTCCAGGGCACCTTCGACGTCGTCGGCGGCGAAGTGTCGCTGGACCCGGCGAAGCCCGAGGCCGGCAAGGTCGTGCTGAAGATCCCGGTCGACAGCGTCGACACCAACGACAAGAAGCGCGACGACCACCTGAAGAACGCGGACTTCTTCAACAGCAAGGAGAACCCGGACATCACGTTCGCGAGCACGAAGATCGCGAAGAAGGGCGACAAGCTCGAAGTGACCGGTGATCTCGCGATGGCCGGCAAGTCGAAGAGCGTGACGATCGAGGTCGAGAAGACGGGCGAGGGCGAGTTCTACGGCAAGCGCCAGGGCTTCATGACGACGTTCACGATCAAGCGCTCGGACTTCGGGATGACCTACGGCGTCGACAAGAACGTGCTCGGCGACGAGGTCACTCTCAGCATCGCGCTCGAAGTGGTGCAGCCCGCGAAGAAGTGATCGCGTGGACCTCGAAGTCGTCCTGAAGGGCGTGCTGCCGTCGATCGGCGCCGCGTTGCTGCTCGTGAGCCTCGGCGGCGCGCGCTGGTTGCCGCTCGCCGTGGCGCTCGGATTGCTCGCCGCGTCCGGGCTGCTGCGGCGCCAGTGGCCCGAGTGGCCGCACGAACTCTGGACGAACCCGAACGGCACGGCGTGGCTGCCGTGGGTGGTCGGCGCGGGGGCGCTCGTCGCCTTCGCCGAGCACTTCAAGATCCTCCCGCGCAAGGCCGGGCTCGTGCTCGGTGCGGTGGTGGGTGCCGCCGCCGTGTGGCTCGTGCTGCTGAAGGTCTCCGCGCGGTGGACTCCCACCGAGGTGATGCTGCGCACGGGCGGCAGCGCGCTGGCTGCCGTGCTGCTCGTCGCCGGCAGTCGCACCGTCCTCCAGCGGGCTCCGGCGAACCCGTTTCCGGCGATCCTGTTCACACTCGTGCTGTCCGTCGACGCGGCGCTCATCACGCTCGGCGGCACCGCCCTGATCGGGCAGCTGTGCGGCGCGATCGCGGCGGCCGTCGGTGCGGGCATCGGCACGGCGCTGTGGCGCCGCCCGTTCGCGATGTCCGCGGCCGACGGGACATGGCTCGGCGTCGCGCACACGGCGTTCCTCGCTGCGGGCGCCTTCCTCGCCGACCTGCCGCTCGCCGCGGCTGGGTGCGCCGCCGTCGCGCCACTGGCGTTGCTGCTGCTTCGCGAGGGTGTCGGCAGCACGAAGCCCAAGACCTGGGCGTTCGCCGCCACGGCGCTGGCCGCCGTACCGCTCGCGGGCGCCGTGTGGTTCGCGCTGCCCGAGGCGTCGTCGGGCTAGCGTCTGGACCAGCGAATGGGGCGCGGCATCGGCAGGCAACGGTGAGCTGCGCGCGGCCTGCCCGGCGATGCCGTTCCGCTCCGCCCGCGTCGTCGCACGGGGCCTCTTCGGTCCCTGTCATTCACGGCTGAGGAACCGCCGCAGCCAGGTGCGTGCGAACAGGTATTCGCGATCGACGGTCCGGCTCGTCACCGAGAGCAGCTCGGCGATCTGCGGGATCGACACACCGGCGAAGTAGCGCAGCATCACGATCCGAGCCGGTCGCTCGAACTCGGCGGCGAACGCGGTCAGTGCTTCGTCGAGCGCGAGCAGGTCGACCTGGACGTCGCTTTCGTCGATCGCCGGATCCGTGGACAGAGTCACCGGTTTTCGGCCGGCGTTGCGACGCAAGCGTGCCTTCTTGCGCGCCTCGTCGACCAGGATGTTGCGCATCGCGTTGGCCGCCGCGCCGAAGAAGTGCGCCCGGCCGTCGAAGCTCTGCGGTGTGTCGCCGCCGAGGCGAACCCAGACCTCGTGGACCAGCGCGGTCGCCTGCATCGTCTGGCCGGCGCCGAGCCGGGCGAGGCGCACCGCGGCCAGCTGCTTCAGGTCTTCGTAGACGAGCCGCCACAGGTCTTCGCTCGCACCGGGCTCGCCGCGTTCGATGCGGGCGAGTGCGACCGTGACCGAATGGCTCGTCATGCGACGGACAATCTAGTGCCATCAACCGGAAGTCGCCTTCGTTTCGCGGGCCCTCGTCGTCCCTGGCTGCGTTGCGCCTCCTCGACAGGTCTCCTGGACATGTCTGCGGTGCCGCGCCTTGCCAGGAACGACGATGACCTTGCGAGAACACAAGGCCACATCCAGTTCACGGCACTGGCACGGTGTGGTCCCCCCGGCCGGGCGAGGCGACGCCCCGACAGCGCCCCGACATCGTGCAAGTGCTTCGATCGGCGGGTGCCGTGGATCGCCGCTACCTGCCGAGGAGCGCTGCGCAACGCGGGTGACCGCGCAGCCGTTCGAAGCCCGGCACCGCGACGACGTGCTCCCGGCCGGCACCGCACGACAGCGCTCGTTCCAGCGCCGCGATCGCCGCGGTCTCGTCGGCTGTCCGTTGCGCGGCGGTCGCCCCCGGCTGTCCGAGCCGACGGCAGTACAGTCCGAGCAGGTCCAGGTAGAGGTACTCGTAGTACGGCCCGAGCACACCGAGGTCGGCGCCGCGCTGCGTGCAGGCGATCGCCTCGTCGAGGTCGCCGTCGGCGAGGGCCATCCGGCCGAGCTTCGCGTGGTTGCCCGGCGACACGTTCGCGCCGAGCCAGGAACGCTCGGCGGCGAGGCGCTGCTCGGGCGTGCCGACCCGATACTGCGCGAGCCGTTTGCCGTCGAGCAGGCCCACCGCGCGGGCCCGCGCGACGGACAACGCGTCGAGCGGGAAGCGCTGCACGCGGCCACTGGTCGTCATCGTCATCAGTTCGGAACCGTCCGGACTCTCGGCGAGTCCGGCACAGGAGTCCTGGAGCCGCAGCACCGCGAACACTCCGCCCGTCGCGGTGTCGAACACGTGCACCTCGTCGTCGCAGACGACCTGGCACAGAGTCCCGCGGGCCAGGAACCCGCACGTGTAGCCACCGGCCGGTGTCATCCCGGTGTAGGTCGCGATCGGCTGCGCGATCGGGTCGACGGCCTTTCGTTCGAGATCCCAGACGCACGCCAGCGGCTCGCCGAGTGCGCCGAGCAGGTAGCGGCCGTTCGGACTCAGGGCGGCGTGCAGGTGCATGCCGTCCGGCGGACGCGACACGCGCGTGCGGACCGCGCCGGTGCGCCAGTCGACGACCTGCAGGTGGCGCAGATGCCAGCCGGCCAGCACAACGGACGTGGAGCCCGGACCACCGACCCACGTCGGCACGCCGCCCGGGTGCGGGATCTGCGCCAGCAACGCGCCGGTCTCGAGGTCGTGGCACTGCAGCCACGCGCCATCGCGCGAGGCCGGTGGTCGATTGTCGGGGTTCTGCGCCGTCACCAGGAACCGACCGGTGGCGTCGATTGCCCAGTGCACGACGTTGGGCACCGCCGGTTCGATGCGCGGGCACGCCGGCAGTTCGACTTCGCGTCGCACGCGGCCGTCGAGATCGAACACGACCATGGTCCAGCCGTGTGCGCCGCGTTCGGGGATCCCGCCGATGAGCCCGGTCCCGCTCGGCGACGGCACGACGAACGCCAGCTCGGGCCGATGGATCTCGCCGAGGCGCTGCCGAGCCGAGACGTCCCACACCTGCCATCGTCCTTCGTCGAGGTCGACACGCTCGGGGCGGACCACCGCGATCGGCTTCGAGCCCCATGCGACGTTGCCGCCGCCCACGGTCACCGGCGCCGTGCCCGGCAGGTCGAACGGTGCGTACTCCGGTTCGAAGGTCCACACCCGGACGTCCGGGCCGAGCACGGCGAAGCGCTTGCCGTCGGGATGGAATGCGATCGGTGGCCGCCAGCTCTTGTCCCCCGGCCCGAGGTAGTGGCGCACGATCCGCATCGACGACAGGTCGAGCAGGCAGACGTTCATCGTGTGGTCGATGGCGACCGCGTAGCGGCCGTCGGGAGTCGGCAGCGCCGACCACAGACGCAGCTCGTCGTGGCGGGTGAGAGCCCCCGTGCGGAGGTCGACCACCGCGAGGCGCCCGGTGACTTCGGCGCTGGCGAGCAGACGGTCGTCGCCGAGACGGCGCGGGAAGGCCGCTGGGAGCTCGGCGACGAGGCGCCCGTCGCCGGTGTGGATCCGCGCCGTCCTGGAGCACAGGCTGACGACGCGGTCGATGCGCGGCGCGAAGAACACCTCACTGTTGCGCAGCGTGTCCGCGCCGATGCCCTCGGCGAGGTGCCCGCGGGGTTCACACACGTGCCCGAGCCGGCCCGTGCGCAGGTTCCAGATCCGCGTGCAGCCGTCGGCAGCGAACGTCGCGAGTCGTTCACCGGCCGGGTCGAACGCGACGGCACCGACCGCGTGCTCGTGCCGCAGCACGAGCGGCGTTCCGCTGCCGTCGGTGGCGAACACGCGCGCGGTGCCGTCGAGCGATGTCGTCGCGAAGCGGCGGCCGTCCGGCGCGAACGCGCAAGAGACGAGCGCCGCCGTGTGGTCCGCGACGACGCGCACAGTCGTGCCGGTCGCGAGTTCCCAGAGCCACGCGGTGCCGTCTCGCGACGCGGCCAGCAGAAGGCGCTCCCCGGGGTCGATCGCCATGGCCTCGATGCTGTCGCGCGGGCCGACGAACCGTTGCAGCTGGACGCCGCGGTCGGGGTCCCACAGGACGGCGTCGGAGGCGCCCGAGTCGACCAGGCGGCCATCGGCGAGGTACTGGAGCAGCACGCCGGTGCCCTGGTCGATGCCCTCGTCGTGGCCGCGGAGTCGTCGCTGCAGGGCGTGTTGCGGCAATGCGTCGTAGATCGTGCGGCGCACGGCCGAATCGTCGGTTCGATCGCCGGCCTCGAGTGCCAGCAACAGCGCCAGGTTCGGGTTGTCCTGCGCGAGCAGCGCGGCCTCGGCGGCGATGCGAACTCCCTCGGCTTCGCGTGCGCGCGCGACCGCGGCCCGCTCGTTCGTTCGCGCCTCGATCAGGAACCACAGCGTGCCCGACAGCCCGAACACCAACGACAGGACCACGAGCCCCGCGGCGGTCACCTGCACGCGGTAGCGGCGCACGAGCTTGCGCAGCCGGTAGAACCCGCTCGGCGGACCCGCGGCGACGGGCTCGTGCGCGAGGAAGTGCTCGAGGTCTTCGGCGAGTTCGCGCGCCGAGCCGTAGCGGCGGTCGGGCTCCTTCTCCAGCGCCTTCATCACCACCCAGTCGAGGTCGCCCGCGAGCCGCCGCAGCCAGCGCGCGTCGACGCCGTTCGGCAAGGGGCCGCCCGCCACGGCCAGCAGCTTCCGCAGCCGAGTGCTCGGCTTCGCCGGCGCGGTGTCGTGCACGAGCCGGCTCCACTGCACGATGCCCGAGTTCGGCTGCCCGCGGGCTTCGATCGGCCGCGCCGACGTCAGCAGCTCGTAGAGCACGACGCCGAGCGAGTAGACGTCCGAGCGCGTGTCGACCTGGTGCGCGTCGCCGGCGATCTGCTCGGGCGCCATGTACTCGGGCGTGCCGAGGAACGTGCCCGCGAGCGTGTGGATCGACTGCTCACCGAGGGGATCCGCGAGCGCCTTGGCGATGCCGAAGTCGATGATCTTCGGCATCACTTCGCCGCCGTGCGTGGCGACGAGGACGTTCGACGGCTTCAGGTCCCGATGCAGCACGCCGCGGCGGTGCGCGTGGTCCACGGCCCGGCAGACCGCGGCGAACAATCGGACGCGCGCTTCGAGCGACAGCCGTTCGCGCTCGCAGTAGTCGGTGATCGGTGCGCCGTCGACGAGCTCCATGGCCAGGAACGGGCGGCCGAGCGCGTCGGTGCCGGCGTCGTAGACCGCGGCGATGCACGGGTGGTTCATCATCGCGAGCGCTTGCCGTTCCACTTCGAAGCGCGCCAGCACCTGCGCGGTGTCCATGCCGGGCCGGATCAGCTTGACCGCGACTTCGCGGCGCACCGGCCGCAGCTGCAGGGCCTTGTAGACCGTGCCCATGCCGCCCTCGGCGAGGCGCTCGAAGTCGGCGTAGCCGTCGATCTCGGGCAACGGCTGCGTGCGCGGCGCGGCCGCGGCATCGATCGATCGCACCGCTTCTTCCGGCGCCGCCGCCACCGCCGGAGAGGCCAGGAACCCGGCGAGTTCCCGGGCCTCGACTGCCAGCAGTTCGCCGAGTTCGCGCTGCAGTGCCGGGTCGTCGCGGCACGTGCGCGCGACGTACGCCGCGCGGTCCGCCGCCGGCAGCTCGGCGCCGTCGGCGAACAGGTGCAGCAGCCGGTGCTTCTGGGCCTCGTCGAGCATCGCAGGGACGCCGATCCTACGCGGCGCTCCGCGCGAGGCGCCTACCAGTGGCCGACCTCGGCGCGGATGCCGTTGCTGACGAACAGCGTGTCGGCCAGCAAGCCGACACCCTGCAGTCCGAAATCGAGGCCGAGCAGCGACGTGTCCATCGCGATCGGGATCGAGGATGTGCTGGTCGGTGCCAACGTCAGCGACCAGATCACGGCGTCGAGGCCGACGTAGAAGGTGCAGGCCGGTGCGAACAGCGGCGTCGGCAGTGGGACGCCCGCGCCGAGCGGGGCCACGTCGAGGAAGACGCCCGCGATCAGCGGGTTGTGGTCGAGCGTGACGTCGAAGTTGGTGCCGAGCACCGGCCGGTTCTGCGCCGAGAGTGCCAGGTCGGCGCGTGCGTTCAGGTTCGTGAACGGCGACGGGCCGGCGGTCAGGTCGACGCGGCCGGCGCTCGGCGGGGTGGGCAACGGGATGCCGTTGTGAAAGCCGACCAGGCCGTAGGGGAACGAGCCACTCGGATACCGGATCCGCATCGTCGTCGGCGTGATCACCACCTGGAAGGTCCGGTAGGCGGCAAACAGGGTGTCTTCCATGTTCGGGTAGGTGACGATCGCCTGCACGCCGGGGGTGACGTCCACGTAGACGGTGGAGTAGTACGCGAAGCTGCTCCAGTAGGCAGCGAGGCGAGCGACGCTGTCGTTGCTCATCAGGCCGGGCGCGACGCCCACGTTGGTGTCGACACCGGTCGTGTTGCCGATGCCGCCGAAGAAGATCGAGCCGTGCAGACAGACGCGGAAGTCCGACACGTTCGGCAGCCCGAAGGCGCCGAGGTCGAAGCCGAGCGGGAACGGCGCGGTGACGCCGCCGCTGAGGACGATCCCGTTGGAGTAGGGAACGAGCGGCGTGGCGGGCGCCGTGCTCAGCGAGCCACCGGTGCCGTTGCCGGTGACGACCACGTCGTTCGACGAGAGGTCCCATGCGTTGCTGCCCTGGTCGAACACCTCGAACACCGAGTTCGGTTCGCCGCCGCAGCCCGTGCCGACCTCGACGCCTTCGGCCGCGCACGTGCTGGGCAGGGTCGGCGCCGTCAGGATGTCGAAGTGCAGCTTGGCGACGAAGTCACCCGCCGGCATCGGGTAGCTCAGGCTGCCGGCGACCTTCCCGTCCCGCAGCGTCACGTTGTTGCCGGCATCCGTGACCAAGAGGCTGCCGGTGGTCATCGCGAGCATGGTCTGGCCGAGGGAGGAGTCCTGCTCGCCGACGATCCCGATCAGATACTGACCGGGGGGCATCCGGAGCGAGTTGGTCGCGTTCGTGATGCCGAACGACATCACCACGCCGGCCCCGTTCGAGACGCCCTGGAGCTTCGCGATCGGGCACCAATTGCCGGGGCTCGCGAGCGACGGCGTGAGCTGGGAGTACTCGGTGACACTGCGGTGCAGGTAGACCGTGGCGGACTGCGGCAGGCCCGCGGGGCTGTTGGGGGTCAGGTCGATGCTGCAGATGGCGATGCCGTGGGGCGTCGTCACGTCGAGGGTGAAGCAGTGGGCCACGGTCGTCCCGATGCCGGGCGTGCCGCCGACCGGCAGCGCGAACGCGCCGCAGCCGTCGACGCGCGCGAACGAGACGTCGTCGAAGTGGCACCGGGAAGCCACGGGGAGAACGGGGGCGAAGCCGAGCAGCGTGACACGCACCGCGACCGTGCCGGAGGGTGCGGTCGCCATCAGGGTCTCGCTGCCGATCCAGGTGTTGTTCGGCATGCTCGCACCGAGCACCGTGGTCGAGGCCGAGCCGGTCACGGCACCGAGCGCGTCGAGGAACTCGATGCGGGCCTGGGCCACATCACTGCCCGGCGAAACGTCGCCCCACATGCCGTAGCAGTGGAGGGCGTAGGTTTCGCCGGCGTTCGCGGCGAACCTCTGGGAGATGCTGGGTCGTACCGGTGCCAGGTCCCACAGCACGCAATGCCAGAGACCGGAGCGCGACCCCTGCAGCCACGTTTGAACGTCGCCGGTCGCGGCCCAGCCGCCAAGGCCGTTCTCGAAGCCCGGGTTCACCAGCGGCAGCTGCGGCAGCGGCGTCCAGTTCGTGAACTGCACGCTCAACGAGTGGCTGGTCGCGACCATCGACGTCATCACGCGGATCGGCAGGGTGCCCGACACCGTGACCGGGATCTGCCAGGTCTGCGCGCTCGTGCCCGGCGCGCGCGTCCACTCGGCCGTGCCGTCGTTGCCGATGTCGATCGACGCGTTCGAACTACCGCCGCTGACCGTGCCGGGCGAGTACTGGACGATCAGCGTGCCGCTGACCGGTTGCGACGCGCTCAACGTCAGCAACGTCGCGTGCGGGCCCGCGGTCCGCGTCGCGTTGACCCCGCTCATCGACTCCTGGATCGTGTGCGTGATCGAGCTGCTGGTCGTGGCGAGCCCGAACACGGAGTTCACCGTGACGAAGATCGGGCCGGACTGGTAGCTCGCGCCCAGATTCAGGCCGGCGCTGACGTTGGTGCCCGCCGGGCGGGTGTTGGTGTTGGTGCCCGCCGTGACGATCAGCTGCGTCGCCGCCGTCACCGTCGCCGTGACGGACTGGGCCAGCGCGGGGAACGCCGCGAGCAGGACGAGCGCGAGGGCGCGGAACAGGGGCAGGGTCGTGGTCGTGGGGGTCATCTGGGGAGCTCGAGTCGCGGGAGACACGGTCGGACCCTCTCATCCGTCGTCGCCCCAGGCATCGCGACACGAATTCCGGACTGCCACCGCCGGACGCGCTCCCCAGCTGCGCGAACCGTGCGTTGGCACTGCTTCGACGGCTATTGCCCGGCCGCGCGGCGATCGAGGCTGGTCAGCACGACGCCCGCGACGATCGTGACGCCGCCGACCAACTGCAGCCGCTCCATGCGATCGCCGAGCGTGGCCCACGCGATCAACGCCGCGAAGAGCGGTTGGGTCGCGAACAGGAGTGCGGCGTGGGTCGACGGGATGCGGTGCTGCACCTTGCTCTGCACGGCGATCCCGAGTGCGGTCGCCAGGAAGCCGAGGTAGCCGACTTGGAACAGCAACGGTAGGGTCCACTCGACCGCCGTGCCGGGCATCTTCGCGAAGCGTCCGTCGACGACCGCCGCGACCGTCGCCGCGACGGACACGAGGGCGAGCTGCCACGTGCAGTACGCCATCGCCGGCTTGCCGCGCCCGTGGCGTGTCAGCAGCAGGATGTGCATCGCGTAGCTGACGGTCGACGCGATCTGCAGCGAGATGCCGCGCACGGTGTCTTGCGCGGCGCCTGCGCCGACTCCTGCAGCGTCCTTCGGCCAGCACAACATGACCATGCCCGCGAGCCCCGCCGAGAGGCCGACCGCGGCGCGCGGGCCCAGCGGCGTCCTGAACCAGAACGCCCCGCCGACCGCGACGAGCAGCACGATCAGGCCGGCGATGAATCCGCCGGTCGACGCCGACGTTTCGTTCATGCCGACGAACTGCAGCAGGTACCCGGCCGCGAGTACGCCGCCGGCGAGCAGGCCGTGCGCGCGCGACGCAGCGAGGTCGGCTCGCGCGTTCCTGCCGAGGAAGGGCACGAGGCAGGCGAGCCCGATCCAGAAGCGCAGGGCCACCAGCGCGTACGGCGACAGCGAGTCGAGCGCGGCCTTCGCGGCGGCGTAGCTGCCGCCCCAGATCGCGATCATGGCCAGGAGCAGCGCGTGCGGTACGAGAGAGGGCGTCGCCAAGGGCGGACGGAGGATAGTGGCGCCGGCCGATGGCGCCACACGGCGCTGGCGATCTCGTGTGCCGGCGCGTACGACATCGCGCCGATGTCGCGTGTCACCGTCGTCGTCGTGAACTGGAACGGGCGCGAGTTCCTCGGCGACTGCCTGCGTGCCGTCGCCGCTGCCGAAGCGGAAGTGCCGCTCGATGTCGTGTTGATCGACAATGGCTCGAGCGACGGTTCGCAGGACTTCGTGAAGCAGCAGTTCCCCGGAGTCGCGTTCGTCCAGCACGAGAAGAACGACTACACCGCGGCGAACAACCTCGGAGTCGCGCGAGCGCATGGCGACTACGCGCTCCTGCTCAACACCGATGCGACGCTGCGCCCCGGCTGTCTCCGCGCGCTCGTGGCGGCGCTCGACGCGGATCCGAAGGCGGCCGCCGCGGCGCCGAAGATCGTCTATCCCGACGGCCGTCTGTTCACGACGGGCATCGAGCAGCGCAGCGACCTCTACTGGGTCGATCGCGACCAAGGTCGGCCCGATCCCGGCGGCGGCGGTGCTGCGCAGGAAGTGCTCGGCGTGTCTGGCTGCTGCGCGCTGTTCCGAGTTGCCGCGTGGCGCGCCGTCGGCGGGCAGGACGAGGACTTCCACATGTACTACGAGGACGTCGAGTTCGCCCTGCGGGTCTCCGCGGCGGGCTGGCGCTCTCTCTACGTGCCGTCCGCGGTCTGCGAGCACGTCGGTCACGGCTCGATCAAGAAGGCGACGACGTGGAAGGACGAACTCGGCGAGCGCAACCGCCTGTTGGTGATCGCCCGACACTTCCCGGATCGCCTCGCGCGCGAACTCGCGCGATCGCCGTGGTTCCAATCGGCGGCGCCCGATCGGGTCCGCGAACTGCTGCCGAAGCTCGCCGCGCGTGCCGGCAGGACGACGGAGAATGCGATGCTGGACACGATGCTCGCCCTGCGCGACGCCGTGCGCGAGCAGACCGGAGAGCTGGACGGCAAGTGGGGCGTGCACCGCAATCTCCCGAAGATCCTCGACGAACGCGAAGCCTGGATCGCGACGCTGCTCGACGAAGTCGCGCGGTTGCGCATCTGGCGCCTACCGGGCAATCGGCTGAAGCCCGACGAGAAGGCGTTCCGCGACCGCGTGCGTGGCAGCCGGAGAGAATGACCGCTTCGCAGCTCGCCGTGGGCAGCCTCGCCGCGTAGATGCGCGCCGTGATCGGAACGCTGCTCCGTCTGTTGCGCATCCACGACGCGTCGACCGCGGAGCGCCGGGCGGTCGGCTGGACGGCGGTCGCGTTCTTCTTCGTTCTGTTCGCGTACTACCTGATGCGCCCGCTGCGCGAGAACGTCGCCGCGGCCTTCCCGCAGGGTCACCTGCTGCGGCTCTTCGTGCTGACGCTCGTGCTCACGACGCTGCTGAACCAGCCGTACCTCGCGCTCGTGCGCCGGCTGCCGTCGCATCGGTTCCTGCCGTACGCGCTGCACGCGTTCGCGGCGAGCTTCGCGGCGCTCGCGATCGCGTTCGCCGGCAGTGCGACGTCGCTCGGAACCCTCGGCTGGATCGAGTGGCGCGACCGCGGTCTGGCGTTCTTCTACTCGTGGGTGACTGCGTTCAGCGTGTGCGGCGTCACGATCGTGTGGGTGCACGCGGTGGAGTGGTTCACCCTCGAACAGGGCAAGCGACTTTTCGGTCTCGTGTCCGTAGGAGGCACGCTCGGCGCAGTCCTCGGGTCGACGGCGTCGAAACAGCTCGCCGACCAGAGCTACAGCAGCGTACTCGTGCTCGCCGCGGTGGCCATCGAGTGCGGCGTCGCCGCATGGTGGATGTCGCTGCGCGCCTGCCGGAGCATGATGGGCACCCGAGTCGCCGCGGCGCCCGCGCGCGAGATGCACGAAGGACCGTCGTTCGTCGGCGGGCTGCTGCGGGTCGCACGACAACCGTACCTGCGGGGCATCGCGACGTTCGTCCTGATCGCCTCCGTCGCGGCGACGACCTTCTACTACCAGCGCATCGCCCTCTCGCGCGAGCTCCTGTTCGACGACGCGGCGCGGCGCTCGGTCGAAGCCGACATCAACTTCTGGCAGAACGCGTTGTGCCTCGGCCTGCAGTTGTTCGCGACGAGCCGCGTGCTGCTCTTCTTCGGTCTGGCCGTGGCGCTCTGCGTGATGCCGCTCGGCAGCTTCCTCGGCATCGCCGCGTTCGGTCTGTGGCCGTCGGTCGGCGTCTACGCGACGGTCGAGGTGCTGCGCCGCATGCTGCAGTTCGGTGTCGACAAGCCGGCGCGCGAAGTGCTCTACACCGCGCTCGATCGCGACGGGAAGTACGTGTCCAAGGCGGTGATCGACACGGCGGTCCTGCGGGCGGGGGACGTTCTCGGCGCGCTGGTCAACGACCTCCTGCTGCGGATGCAGGTCACCGGCACCGGCCTGCTCGCGTTTGCCGCGCCGTTGTTCGCGGTCTGGGCCTCGGTGGGCGTGTGGCTCGGCCGGCGCTGTCGTCGCTACGAGATGGAACGCCCTGCGCGCGAGCCGTCGACCTCGTAGCGCAGCCAGCGACACTCGATCGGGCCGTTGCGCACCGGCATGCGCCCGCTCGCGCGCAGGCCGAGGAACTTCGTCACCTCCGGGTTGCCGCACAGCACGTAGGCCGACGCGCCGGCGCATCGTTCGTGCAGGAAGCAGCCGAGCGCGCGCCATGTGTCGTCGAGTTCCTGCGGCGAACCGCCGACGCGTTCGCCGTACGGAGGGTTGGTCACCACGAGCGCGGGCGCGAACGGCGGCACGTAGTCGGCGGCGTCCCCTTCGTGCAACTTCACACGATCCGCGAGACCGGCGCCCGCGAGCGCCTTCTTCGCGATCGCGATCGCACCCGGGTGACGGTCGTTGCCGCACAGCTTGGGCAACCGGTCGGCGCCGGCGGCGGCGCGCGCCTCTGCCTCGTCGTACGCCTCCCGCCACGCGTCCAGGTCGGCGTCGCGCCAGTGCTCGAAGGCGAAGCTGCGGCCGAGGCCCGGCGCACGATCCGTCGCGATCCACGCGGCCTCGATCAGGAACGTCGCCGAACCGCACATCGGATCGCACACCGGCGAACGGCGATCCCAGTCGGTCGCGAGCAGGAGGCCCGCGGCGGTCGCTTCGTTGAGCGGGCTCTTGTGCAGGATCTCGCGATAGCCGCGCTTGTGCAGCGGCTCGCCGCCGAGCTCGCGGTAGAGGATCGCGTCCTGTCCCTGCAGCACGAGCTTGATCGGCAGGTGCGGGCGGTCGCGCGCCACGTCGGGCCGCTTGCCGGTGTGTTCGCGGAACTGGTCGCAGATCGCGTCCTTCACGACGAGCACCGGGTAGCGCGTGTCGTTCGCGAAGCTGTCCTTCACCGAACCGTCGACTGCGAGCGTCTGCAAGTGCGTGATCGATCGCGACCAGTCGACCGTGCCGGTGAGGGCGTAGAGGTCGTCGCGGTCGCGCACCGTGCCGCGCGCGAGTTCCTCCTGCACTCGGATCGCGGAGCGCAGCCACAGGCACGCGCGGTACGCGAGCGCGGGCTCGGCGACGAACGCGCAGGCGCCGCGGCGTTCCTGGATGCGATCGGCGCCGAGCGCGCGGAGTTCGTCGGCGAGGACGTGCTCGAGGCCGAGCGTGCAAGCAGCGTAGTAGGTCGGCACGGGAGTCTCAGGACGCCGGAGGCGCACCGGGGCCGGCAGCCGCGGCGAAGTCGTCCGCGAAGAGTTTCACGGCGCTGAGCACGGGCGCGGCCGCCATTTCGATCAGCGAACAGAACCCCTTCCGCCGCGAGAACTCGGCGAGCTTCGCGAGCTTGTCGTCGTAGCCGGGGCCCTTGCCGGCCTGCACCGCCTTCAGGATGTGCACGAACTGGTTGGTCTCCATGCGGCACGGCGGGCACTGGCCGCACTGTTCCTTCATGAAGAACTCGGCGATCCCGACCGCGAGCGCGACGACGTCGGTGCGGTCGTCGACGATGCGCACTCCGCCGCAGCCGGGCGACGTGCCGAGCGGCTGCAGCGTCTCGTACGCGATCGGCACGTCGAGGTGCTGCGCGAGCAGGAAGCCGCACGACATCGCCGGCAGGATCGCGCGCAGCGTGCGGCCGTCGCGCAGTCCGCCTCCCATGCCCTCCACGAGGTCGCGGTAGGTCGCTCCGAAGGGCAGCTCGTACACACCGGGCCGCTGCACGCCGTCGCCGAGCGTGAACAGCAGCGTGCCCTTGCTCTCCGCGGTTCCGATCGCCGCGAACGCGGCTCCGCCCTCGCGTGCGATCCACGCGACGTGCGCGAGCGTCTCGGTGTTGTTCACGGTCGTCGGCTTGCCGAACAGCCCGACTTCGCCGGGGAACGGCGGCTTCTTGCGCGGCTTCGCGGGCTTGCCCTCGATCGCGTTCAGCGCGGCGGTCTCCTCGCCCGCGACGTACGTCGTCGGTCCGAGGTGGATGTCGATCGGGAACGGCAGGTCGTCTGCGGCCCGCAGCTCCGCGAGTGCCGTCTCGGCGGCCTTGCGCGGGCCTTCCATGTCCTCGATCAGGTAGAGCCAGCCGCGGGTCGCGCCGGTCGCGAGGCCTGCGAGCAGCAGGCCCTCGAGCACGGCGTGCGGGTGTCGTTCGACGAGCACACGGTCCTTCCGGCTGCCGGGTTCGTGCTCGCCGCCGTTCGCGACGACGAACTTCTCGGGCCCCGCCGCAGCGGCCGCGAGTTCCCACTTGCGCGACGTCGGGAACGCGGCGCCGCCGCGGCCTCGCAGCCGCGACGTCGCGACTTCGGCGCGCAACCACGCGGCTCCGTTCTGCTTCACGGCCTCGAGTCCGCGATGGCCGCCGCGGGCGCGGTACTCGGCGAGCGATTCGGGGCCGGGCGCCGTGCGGGGCGGCAGCAGCAGGGTCGGGTGCGCGGTCACCGAAACGATGGTAGGGTCCGGCGGGCGCGGTTCCACAGCGCCCGCGTCAGCGACCCGCGGGGCCGGCGAGGCGGTCGATCTCGGCGTCGATGGCCGTCGCCCGCAGCATGCCGGCGGTCGTCAGCCGCGCCTTTGGCTGCGCCGCACTCGCGCGCTCGGTGCGGTCGCGCTGCACGAGATCGGCGAGCCAGCTCGTGTCGGGGCGCACGACCGTGCCGACGGGCGTGTCTTCGGTGACGGCGACGGTACTGCAGACACCGAGCAGCGTGCCATCCGCCAGCACGCACGGGCCACCCGAGTCGCCGGGGAGCAGGGGAGCCTCGATCGTCAGCACGTGTCCCGTGGCGTCGCGCTCCACGAACGTTCCGCCGGCGACCGGGAGCCCTCGCGCGCCCGAACCCGAGCAGAGGAGGGTCGCACCCTTCGTGACATCGTCGGGCGACCAGGTGAATCCGGGGCCGGCGAGGCCCGGTGCCCACAGCACCGCGACGTCGATCGCGGGCTCTGCGTCGCGGCCGCTCCAGACCACGACAGCCTCCGACTCGCGCGGCGGACGCCCCGGGGTCGTGCGGATCAGCAACGCCCTGCCGGTGGAGACGCAGTGCGCCGCCGTGACGAAGTACCCGTCGTCGGTGAGCGCCGTCGCCGTCCCGATCTCCCTCGTCACGACTTTGCCGTCCGCCATGCCGCCGAACACCAGAGTGCCGGGTGACGGGCCGGGCACCGTTTCCATCGACGTTGCTCCGTCGAGCACGTATGCGGTTCGTTCGTGCACGTAGCGGATCAGCGGCTTGCCGCCGACGTTCGCGGCCCGGATGGGCGCGAGCGACGCTTCGCGCAACGGCGCGTTGCGCGCGACGACGGCGTCGCGCTGCGACTGGAGGGTGTTCGGCGCCCCGCCGCAGGCGGCGAGAAGGGTGAGACCGGCGAGTGCCGATGCGCGGCGCTTGGTGGTGTTCACGGGGTTCCTCGGGTGGGGTCGGGAAGGGGCTGGCCACAGTGTGGGCACGCGCTGCCGGAAGTCGCCGGGTGCGTGTGTGCGCGGGCGTCGTGATCCTTCCGCGCCTTGCCGATCTCCTCGACGAAGGCCGCGCCGAGCAGACCGGCCGGCAGCGCGAACATGCCGATGCCGACGACGGCGATCACCGATCCGAGGATGCGGCCCGGCAGCGTCACGGGCGTCATGTCGCCGTAGCCGATCGTGGTCAGCGTGACGATGCCCCACCACATCGTCGCGGGGATGCTCGAGAAGACGTGCGGCTGCGCCTCGTTCTCGAAGAAGAACATCATCGTCGACGAGATCAGCAGCATGAGCACCAGCAGGAACAGCAGCGACAGCAGGTCGGCTGCCTTCGAGCGGAGCACGTTCGCGAGCGTCTGTGCAGCGAGCGAGTAACGACCGAGCTTCACGATGCGGACGATGCGCAGCAGGCGCAGCAGGCGCATCGCGCGCAGATCGATCGTCGTCACGGAGAGCAGCGTCGGCAGGATCGAGACGAGGTCGATCACGGCCATCGGCGTGAGCATCCACCGCAGGCGGCCGAGCAGGGCGCGGTGATGGCGCGGGTTCTCGGGCGCGGCCCAGAGGCGCAGGGCGTACTCCAGGACGAACACGCTGACCGCCGCTGTCTCGATCCCGTGGAACAGCTTCGGCGCGGCATCGTGGGCGCCGGGCACGGTCTCGATCACGAGCGCGGCGACGTTCACCACGATCAGTGCGCCGATCGCGAGGCGAACGGTCCCGGCGGCGCGGCTCGGATCGGTGTCGGACTCGAGCAGTCGGTGGACGGCGCGGCGCAGGGGCACGGCGGGATGCTACCGATCGCCGGCCCGGGCAGAAGTGCGCAGGGTCCCAGTGCGGGCGCGGTGCAGGGCCACGGCGGTTGCGATGCCGGCGGAGGTACGTATGCGCACACCCGACTCGTCGCGCGCCCTCGCGTTCGCCCGTGCCCGCCACGCGGCCCGACGCTGGGTCGACACCTATCGTCCGATCGGCAAGCTCCATCCCGCCATCTGCACGCAGTGCGGCGCCAGCGAGTGGCGCGGCCGATGGCGGTGGGGCGAGGCGCCGCCTGACCTGGCGCCGGTGATCTGCCCGGCCTGCTCGCGAATGCGCGACAACGCGCCCGCGCACATGGTCGAGCTGTCGGGCGGGCTGCCGCGCTGGTGGAGCGAGGTCCGCGGCATCGTCGCGAACGTCGAGCGCGCGGAGGTGCGCGAGCATCCGATGGAGCGTGTGATGCGGATCGAGGTCGGCGACGACCGCGTTCGTATCCCGACCACCGGATTGCACGTCGCGCGCCGCCTCGTCGCGGCCCTCGTGCGCCGCTTCCGCCGGGACGTCCGGGTGCGCTTCGACGAAGGAGTCACCACGATCGAGTGGTGACCCCGCGAAAGGGGGCGGGGTGGTTCACCATGCTGGTTCGGGCCGCGCGGGTCCCTATCATCGCCGAGCCCCGGCGAGCGCCGGGAACCCCGCGAAGAGATCACGATGCACCCGAATTCCGTTCTCCACCTGGCCGCCGCCGTCGTCCTGTTCGGCGCGGTCGTCCCCACCTCTGCCGGCTTCCCCGACGAGGGCATGTGGCCGTTCGATGGCCTGCCGTTGGCCAAGCTGAAGGAGAAGTACGGCTTCGAGCCCACGGCCGAGTGGATCGACCACGTTCGCCTCGGCTCCGTTCGCTTCGACACCGGCGGTTCGGGTTCGTTCGTGTCGCCGAACGGCCTCGTGATGACGAACCACCACGTCGCGCTCGAGACGATCCAGAAGGTCTCGACGCAGGAGAAGGACTGGGTGAAGGACGGCTTCAGCTCGCGCCTCTTCGGCAGCGAGGTGAAGGGCACGGACCTCACGCTGCGCCAGCTCATCGACATCAAGGACGTCACCAAGGAGATCCTGGCCGCGAAGGCCGCGGACGGTCCCGATGGCAACGCGTGGCGCGACACGCTGAAGGCGATGTGCAAGGAGCTGACCGACAAGGCGAAGCACATCGTGGCGGACCCGGTCCAGCTCTACGACGGCAACCAGTTCCGAATCCACGTCTACCACGTCTACGACGACGTGCGCGTCGTCTTCGCGCCGGAGAAGCAGGTCGCGTTCTTCGGCGGTGACCCCGACAACTTCACCTACCCGCGCTACGACCTCGACTGCGCCTTCTTCCGCGTCTACGAGGACGACAAGCCGATCGATTCCTCGAAGTTCTACTTCAAGTGGAACGCGGCCGGCGCGGCGACCGACGAACTGGTGTTCGTCTCGGGCCATCCCGGCAGCACGGAGCGCCTCCTGACGCACGCCGAGATGGAGTTCCTGCGCGATGTCCGTGTACCGCAGCAGGTCGCCGCGTACGCGCAGATGCGCGACAATCTGGCGAAGCAGATGGCGAAGAGCGAGAAGGCCGCGTTCGAGCTGCGCGATCAGTACTTCGGCATCGCCAACAGCCTGAAGGCGATCGAGGGTCACCTCGCCGGCCTGCGGGACGCCGAGATGATGGCCAAGATGAAGGCGCGCGACGAAGAGCTGATCCAGAAGTCGGGCAAGCCCGAAGTGAAAGCCGCGTTCGAAGCGATCGCCAAGGGCTACGCCGACTACCGCGCGGTCATCGATCGGTCGAAGGAGATCACCGACAATGAGGCCGAGAAGAAGGCGCGGAGCGAGATGCAGAACTTCCGCAAGAGGCTCGACCGCGAGATCGTTCCGGCGGCGAAGGCCGTCATCAACCAGGCGCGCTTCGATGTCTACGGCACCGCGATGTACCCCGACGCGACGTTCACGCTGCGTCTGACGTACGGCGCCGTGAAGGGGTACGAAGCGGGCACGACGATGGTGCCGCCGAAGACGACCTTCAACGGCCTGTTCGAGCGCAACGCCGCGTTCGACAACCAGCCGCCGTTCGACCTGCCCAAGCACTGGATCGAGAAGAAGACGAAGCTGAACCTCGACACGCCGTACAACTTCGTCTGCACGTGCGACATCATCGGCGGCAATTCGGGCAGCCCGGTGCTGAACCGCAATGCCGAGGTCGTCGGTCTCGTGTTCGACGGCAACATCGAGTCGTTGCCGGGCAACTACTGGTTCGACGAGCGAATCAACCGTACGGTGGCCGTCCACACCGGTGGCATGCTCGAAGCGATCAGCAAGATCTACGGCGAAGACGACCTCGTCCGCGAGATCACGGGCGCGAAGTGAGCGACGAACGCCGCGGCGACTTCAGAAGTCGCCGTCGGCGTTGATCCGGGCGACGAACACGTCCCCGAGGCCGGTGGCGGTCAGCGTGACCGTCGCGCTGCCGCCGCCGAACGTGCCGTTGTCCTGGAACTGCCCTGCGAACGCGCAGGAGCCGTCGGGGAAGGCCGCGATGGTGTTGGCGCCGTCGTGGTTCGCGCCGCCGGCGCGCTTCACCCACGAGAGCGTGCCGCTGGCGTCGTAGCGCGCAACGAAGGCATCTCGCAGGCCCACGGCCGCGATGCTCCGTTGCGACGGCGGCTGACCGAACGTCGCGAGCGTGTGGAACGCGCCGCTGACGAGGAAGCCGCCGTCGGCCGTTGCCGCGATGGCGCGTGCTTCGTCGTCGTTCGTTCCGCCGGCGCTGCGGGCCCACGCGAGTGTGCCGTCCGCGTCGAAGCGCGCGACGAAGGCGTCGCGCAGGCCTGCAGCCTGCAGCGAGGCCGGATTGACCGGGCCGAACGTCGCGGCGCCAGTGTAGGCGCCGCATGCGACAGCGGCGCCGTTCGGAAGAAGCGTGATGCCGCGCGCGACGTCGTCGGCAGGGCCGCCGCCGCGCCGCGCCCAGAGAAGAGTGCCGGCGGCGTCGTAGCGGGCGACGAAGACGTCAGTGCCACCAGCCGAGGTGAGCACGACCTGGTTCGCGCCCTGGCCGAACGTCGCGGATCCGGTGAACGTGCCCGTGACGAAGCACGAACCGTCGGCACCCGCGGCGACGGAGACGCCCTGGTCGTCGCCGTCGGCGCCGCCGAACTGACGAACCCACGCGATGCTGCCGTCGCCGGCGTAGCGGGCGACGAAACCGTCGGCGGAGAGCAGGGAGCCGGCGACGATCAGGGACGGCGGCGTCGTGCCATCGCCGAAGGTCGCTTGGGCCCGGAAGTGTCCGGTCGCGAAGAAGCCGCCGTCGGGAGTCGTGGCGACACCGCCGACTTCATCGTGGAACACCCCACCGGCGCGCTGCACCCACAGCAGCGAGCCGTTCGCCGAGTACCGGGCGACGAACGCGTCGTCCTCGCCGGCCGACAGCAGGCCGCTCGCGATCGAGCCGCCGTTGAAGGCCGCGAGACCGTGGAAGTACCCGCCGAGCAGGATGGAGCCATCGGGAAAGGACGCGACACTGTTGCCCCAGTCACCTCGGGAAGGGCCGCCGGCGCTCTTGGCCCACAGGAGAGCACCCGTCGCCGAGTAGCGGGCGAGGAACAGGTCGTCGTCACCGGCCGAGTTGAGGCTGATGAACGAAGGCAAGGATCCGAACAGCGAACTGCCGGCGTAGCGGCCTGTCGCGACGATCGAGCCGTCGGGGCAAACGGCGAGCGCGCGCGCTTCCTCGTAGTCGGTCCCGCCTTCCTGCACTGCGAACGCGACGTTCGTCACCTGCACGGTACCGCCGGCCTCGACCACTACATCCTGGTGGCCCGCGTCGCTGGCGATTCCGAACACGTGGTACGTGCCGAGCGGGAGGTTCGACAGGTCGAGGTACTGCGTCTGCTGGGTCTCGAGGGACGTGGAGAAGTTCGCGAGGAGGAACTGATCCCCGGTCGAGGCGCGGTCGCCGTCGGCGTCGGCGAGGAAGCGGAGATCGGCGACGCCGTCGTTGTCGGTGGCGATGTAGGAGACACGGAGCTGGCCGCCACGGCTCACGACGACATCGGTCGCT
Organism: Planctomycetota bacterium; assembly: GCA_016794565.1. Lineage (GTDB taxonomy): Bacteria > Planctomycetota > UBA1135 > UBA1135 > UBA2386 > JAEUHQ01. The sequence goes on from JAEUHQ010000038.1 coordinate 41,405, forward strand.
GGTTCGAGCAGCGAGAGTGAATGTGACACGTCGACGAGCAGGCGACCGCGGGCCTTCGCCTGCACGGACGGACGCACGCCGTCGGCGATCGTCCCGAAGATCGTGTAGGAGCCGAAAGCCAGATCCATCGGGATGGTGGCGGAGAGGTCGATCGGGGTCGTTGTCGCGCGAGCGGACACGATGCCGAGTTCACACTGATCGCCGGTCGTCGCCATGTCGCCGTCACGGTCGGCGAGGATCCGCACCGACGAGGTCTCGAGCGGGTCGGTCGTCGACACCACGATGTGGGCCGAGGAACCTCGTGTCGTCATGACATCTCCGGTCGGCTCGAGGAACTCGAGGTGAAGACTGGATGCGATGGGGCCTGTCGGCGCGGGTGCGGCGCTCCGATCGACGGCGTTCCGCGGATCGCAGGCTGCGAGTGTGGCGAGTCCGAGGAGCAGGATCGTGCGATCGGGGAATCGCTTGGGGGCGAGCATCAATGGGGGCTCCAGTTGCCCGAAAGCGATCGCTCCAGGCGCAGCAGGATACCCGCACTCGTGTCGCTCCCCTGTCGTGCGCTGCTGCCACGACTGCTTCGTCTCATTGTGGGGCCGCGGCCGCTGTGCGGCACCCATGTCATCGAAGTCAACGGGTCCAGCGAGGCCCAGAGGCCGCGGGCCATTGTCCAGCCCATCCGCGATGCGCTCTGCGATCGAGAGGTGGGGTCACGGCGGCACGCCGCGCTTTTTTTCGCCGCGATCGGAAGATTCTCGAATGCCGCGGTGGCGCATTGCACTGCGCGCGGAGCGGGGTTGCCATGCGGACAGCAGGAAGACGGTGGAGATCCAGCATTGCCGCGTCGCGACGCTGTGCGCTGCGGCTCGGAGGGCGGATCGACGCTGCCACGGGCGAACTCGGTCGACTGACACCGCTCGACCGGATTCGTGGTGCCGTGCGCGGTAATGTCTCGCTGCGCAGGGACCTTTGCTGTCAGACGACACGCTGTCAGGAAACCACCAGCATGTCAAGACGCGCTACGCAGTCGGTTGGCTTGACAGGTCGGGGAAAGCAAATAAATTCGACTGTCTCGAACCAAGAAAGTCGTTTTCCTGCGTCTCGACGAACACCCTGATTCACAAATCCCTAGGAAACAGACAGATGAATCTCCTTGCTCCTGCTCTGGCCTCGCTCTGCATGGCCACGCTCGTGTCCGACGTCCTGGCCGGCGGCCGTGAGCCCGGCAGCCTTCTCGTGTTCCCAATCCACCGTTCCGGCACCACGGCATCCGTGGTCCCCGGCGCTGCGGCGTTCTTCTCCGTGCTGTCGGTGACCAACACCAACCTGCAGCCGGCGACGATCCTCAGCCTGGGCGGCTCGACGAACGTTCACTTCAACTATGTGAACGTCGACCGTAACTACGCGAACCAGTTCCGTCCGTACGGCTGCTTCATCTTCGACCGCGTCGAGGCCCTGACGCCTGCCGACACGGTGTCGGTTCTGACGAGCTGCCACAATGCGACGTTCGGTTCGCAGGAAGGCTACGTGGTCGTCTATGCGGAGAACCCGAGCCTGTTCCAGACGCCGTGGTCGCACAACCACCTGCTGGGTGACGAACTCGTCGTCGCGTCGAGCGGCATCACCTACAGCATGGAAGCCGTCGCCCTGAAGTCGCCGGTCGCTGCCGGCCAGGCCACGGATCTCAACAGCAACGGGATGCGCGATTTCGACGGCGCCGAGTACGAGCAGCTGCCGGACCGCCTCTACATCTCGTCGTTCCTGGCGATCGCCGAATCGGCCCTGACCCTGATCAACTTCACGGGCACCGACCACGACGTGAACCGCGTCCTGTTCTCGGTGTGGAACGACTACGAGTTCCCGCTGTCCGCGACGATCGAGTTCAACTGCTGGTTCGAAGCGCGTCTGTCGTCGATCAGCACGCTCTTCACCAATTCGTTCCTGTCGAGCACGCCGAACGATCCGTCGACCCTCGACCTGAGCTGCGACGGCGTCGATGACGTCGAGACCGGCTGGGCGATCATCCAGAGCCTCGGCGTCCGCAACGCCGGTGGCACGCTCATCGCGGCCGATGGCGCGATGCTCGGCGCGATCACGACGGGTGTCGGTGGCGTCATCAACGGCGGTCGTCTCCTAGGCGAAAGCGTCGCCAAGCAGGCGAACGGCGCGTTCGCTCACTGATCGTTCGAGATCGTGACGACCGACGGGCGGGCGCGGCGAAAGTCGCGGCCGCCCGTCGTCGTTTTCGGAGCGGCCGGCCTGCTTCGTCTCCGGACGAGACGATGCGACGGCCTCCACCAGCCGCGCCGGGTATCCTCGTTCGCGGTAGGTGCGAGTGCCCCTGGCGAAGCGCCGCTGCATGGACCCATGACACGCGCCCCCCTCGTAATCACTTTCGCAGGTCTGTTGGCGACCGTCGTGTGGCTTCGGACGCAGCCTGCTCCGAAGCCGGAATTCGGCCCGCCGACCGTCGACACCAAGACCGACTCCAAGGACAGGCCGGCGTATCCCTCGCTGCGGGTCCGGCCACTCGGTGCCGGTCTCCCGGACAAGGGCGAGTGGCGCGGCAAGCCCTTGGTCGCCGACCTGAACGGGGACGGGAAGCGGGACATCGCGGCCTCGATCCGTCGGTACGACAAGGTCCGCATTGCCGACGGCCCGCACGTGTTCCTCGGCGACGGCGGGAAGCAATGGAAGCCCTGTGATGCCGGGCTCGCAAAGGACATGGGCTACGGCGGTCTCGACGCCGCGGACGTGACGGGCGACGGTCGCCCCGATCTCGTGTACTCGGGCCACGACCTGGCTCCGCGCGTGTTCGCGAACTTCCTCGAGCAGGAGAAGGCGAACGAATGGGTCGCGATGGACCCGGTTCCCGGTGTGGAGGGTGTTTCGTGCTCCGACGTGGCGTTCGGTGACTTCGATCGCGACGGGCACGTCGACCTGGCCGTCATGGGCTTCTTCCCGAAAACGGGAGGCCTCTACGTGATGCGCAACAAGGGCACTGGCGAGTTCGAGGAGCCGACGCTGCTGATGCCGAAGAGCGACTATGGCGCGATCGTGCGCTTCGTCGACCTCGACGGTGACGGCGGCGTCGAGCTGTTGGCCGCGACTTCGAACGGAGCCAAGACCTGGTCCTATCACGACGGCAAGTGGGTGGAACAGAGTGCTGGACTGCCGACCACAGAAGGGGTCGGGCAGATCAGCGGGATCATTCGTGGCATCGACGCGCACGACATCGATGGCGACGGGAAGGCCGAGATCGCCGTGTCGTGCCTTCCCACCGAGGGTCACCCGCCGATCCGCATCTATCGCGGTGAAGGCGACAAGTGGGAAGTCTGGGGCTCCGGCTTGCCGACAGGTGAATCGTTCTTCGACGTGGTGTTCGCACGTCTCGCGACTGGCGAGTCGGGCCTGTTCCTCGCCGGCAAACACGGGGCGGTCGTTGTTCGCTGCCGGCGCGACGGCGTATGCGAGACCCTCGGTGCGATCGAGGGCACGACGGGAATCCTCAATGTCGGTGCCGGGGACGTCGACGGAGACGGGGCGGACGACCTGCTCGTCGTCGGCCAATACGGACTCAAGATCTTCGCCATCGAAAACACTGCCGTGACTGCCAAGGAGGGCTCGGCGCGATGAACTCTTTCGGAAACAAGTCGGTCACTGTGCTCCTGTCGATCGGAATCCTCGGTTGCGTCGTCGCGATGCCCTGGGGTCGCTGGTTGCACTCCGCCGTCGAACCGGAGGCCGCGCTCTCTGAGCGTGTGGCGGAGTACGTTCGCCTTCGCAAGGCCGATGATTGGATGGCGATCTACTCGATGACGGATGCATCGGATCGCCAGGCATGCCCTCTCGCCCAGTACCTTTCCCTCTACGGCATGGGCACGCTGAAGGTCGTCTCTCTCGAGGAGAAGAAGCGCAAGATCGACGCTGCGACCGGTGAGGCGACTGTCGACATGGTTCTGGAGGGTGAACTCCAGCTCGATCGGCTGCCGCCGAAGGTGCGTCGTTCGCTCGGGCCCCAGGACCCCTCGGCGCTGCGCAAGAGCGGCCCGTTTGCCACCGAATGGCGCTGGCGTGAAGGCAACTGGTGGCTGCGGATGGATCGCGAGGCGACTACCGGCCTCTCGGCGGACGGCAAACAGGTTCGTCCGGCGGGCAACTGACCAGCCGGACTGCTGGTTTGCGTCAGTTGCCGATCACGCAGCGGAGCCCGCGCGACAGCACCGCGCTCGCGGGGTTCGCCCCCGTCTCGTAGGCGATGCCCTGCAGATAGAACTCCAGTTGATACAGGGCAGGCGCGTCGGGAATCGGCAGATAGACGCCGAACCCGTTCTGCACCCAGATCGGCACGATCAGGTCGAGCGACACGTTCAGATTGCAGCCCGTCATGCCGAGCGCGTCGAGCGAAAGCGGCAGTGCATTGCCCAGGCTCGCCGTGCGCGACAGCCCGAGCACGCCCATCAGGTTGAAACAGTTCGCCGACAGGTTGCCCATGTAGGCCACGAAGGTGTGCCCGATCTGCGGGCGCGTCTGCCACCGCAGCAGCGGGACACCGGCGTTCCCGGAGCATCCGTTGCCGAAGAGCTCCCCCCAGCCATCGCTGCGGACCGTCTGCAGCGTCGCCATGATCTGTTGGAACGCGGCCTGGTCTGCCGGCGACATGCTGCCGCCGAGAAGGTTCGTCGTCGCATAGGGGTCCGTCACCAGGTTGTAGAACTCCTGATGCTGGGGTTGGTTCTGCTCGTACCGGACGAGTCGGTGCGTGGCGGTTCGGATCGTGTAGCCGTCCCCGAGGGGGCAGGAAGAGATCTCGTTGTACACGTAAGGCCGTCCGTACCCCGTCTGTCCGGTCAGTGCTGCCGCGAAGCCCTGGCCGTCCAGCGGCGCCGCCGCCGACGCGATGGGCGGTGGCGGGAACGAGATTCCGCACATCGCGAGCATCGTGGGGAACAGATCGATGGCGTTCACCATCTCGGTTGCGACGGTACCTGGGTTTGCAACGGCCGGTCCGCGGACGATCAGCGGCACTCGTGAGCCGCCGTCGTGCATCGAGCCCTTGGCCCGCGTCGACGACAGGGGTGGCAGTGCGACCGCGCCATCGGTGCCGTTGTCACCGATGACGACGACGTTCGTGTTCGCGAGCGTCGTCGGGCCGATCGAAGCGAGCAGGCGGCCGACCTCGTTGTCCATTGCCTGCACCATCGCCTCGAAGAACGGGCGCGGCGTCGTGACCGGATTGAGGCCGGCGAGGTTCTGCGTGTGCAGGTTGGCCGGGGGCGTGTGGAACGGAACGTGCGGCAGCGTGGGCGTGAGGACGAGCGCCCAGGGCCCCGTTTGCGACTGGATCCAGGAGATCGCGGAATCGACCTGGTCCGTCATGATGTATTGCGTGCACGTCGACACCAGCCCGTTGGTGATCTTCGGCCACTGGTAGGGGTTGGCGACGCCGCTGTCGAGAACGCCTTCGAAGTGGCTCCAGCCGTAGGCGCCGGGAGTGACGTTGCCGAAGCGGTTGCCGAGGTGCCACTTGCCGATCATCGCAGTCTGGTATCCCGCCGCATTGAGCGGAGCCGCGATGGTCAAGGCGTCAGCAACCATTCCGAGAGCCCCCTGGCTCAGTGCGCCGGTGCAATCGCTCCGGAACGCATAGCGTCCCGTGAGGATCGCCGCGCGCGTCGGGGAACACGCGGGGTTCACGAAGCAATGCGTGAACCGCATGCCTGACTGCGCGAGCGCGTCGAGGTTGGGCGTCGCGGCGGCCGTGGGCCAGCCGTAGCACCCCACTGCGTCGATCCCGAGGTCATCGGGGACGATCAGCAGCAGGTTGGGGGGTGTGGTCTGGGCGACCGCGAATGGAGCGAGGATCAGACCGGCGATGGCCGCGAGTACGCGTGTCGCCGAGGGGAAGGCAACCGGCATCGGGATTCCCTGTGGTGGAGGGGCATGGGGGGACCGACCAAGTGCCGCCTTTGACGAAGAGGCAAGCACAGGAAGTTCCCCCGAGTTCGGGGTCGCGGAACTCTACCACCCGACGCCATCGGCCCAACGGTCCGTGCCTCGTTCGGTCTCGAGGGTCGTGCGGTGGACGCGGTGGGACCGGTCGGGCGCTGCGAACGTCAGTACGGGCTGTCCAGCATGTCCCAGATGATCTGCTCGACGTCCGGCTGGCACTTTCCGGTCAGCCGTGCGACCGGTGCTCCCTTGCCCTGGATGTGCGCGGCGATCTCCGGCAGATCGGCGGGGGTGACGCGGCTGTAGAAGACCTTGTCGGGGTAGAGGGTGACGTTGATCCCCTGATCGCACGCTCCAAAGCACGGGTAGCGGCGGATCTTGATCGTCTCTTCGCCGGGATCGAACTGCCGAACCAGGTCACGGAGTTTGTCGAACAGGTCGCCACTGCCCTTCTCGGTGCAGTCGCCACCCTCGCAGACATAGCAGAGTCGGTTGGTCATGGACGACGGGGCCGGCGGAGGAAGCGCGCCGGCTGCGCGCAAGAGCCGCGGATCGGAGCCACCAAGGGTGTCCGCCTCCGATCAGTGGAACTTCACGTATTCGAACTCGATCGGCTTGTCGTTCACGCCCTGCTGGGGCGGCGCGATGTAGTTCGCGAACTTGCCCGGCTGCGTCACGCGCACCATGCAGGAGTCGACGTAGTCGCGATCCGCCTGCGTCGGCAGCCACTTCGTGTGGTTGTGCGTCCACGTGGCTTCGTCGATCAACTCGCCCGTCGGATTGAAGCGGAAGCCGGCGTACACGCCCTGATAGCGGTGGAATTTGCGGTCCGGAAGAGCGATGCGTTCCTTCACGCCGATCTTCTCGAGGTCCTTGTTCCAGCGGTCGACGATGCGGCGGCAGTCCGCGATGTACGCGTCGAGCAGCACGGCATTCATCGCGCGGCGAAGCGGGATGTCGTGCTTGGTCATCTTGCCGTCTTCGCTCGGCACCTCGAGCGTGTAGTTCGCATTGAGGGCCTTCGGGTCCTTGTAGATGCCGTCGCTCTCGCGGTAGCGCCCCTTCAGGCCGTTCGCGAAGGACTCGGCGGCGTTCGTGCTGTCCTCGCCGCCGAACAGGTCCATCGAGCCCGTGAACCAGAAGTTGACGTAGCGCTGGATCACGTCGAGCGGGATCGCGCCGACCTTGCGCGGGTCCTGGCCCTGCGCCATCAGTTCGCCCGTGCGCTTCACGATGCGGCCGACGCCGTTCTCGCCCGTCTGGAGGTGGTAGGCCTCCTCGGCGAGCATGAACTGCGTGCTGCGCGCGAGCGGATCGAAGCTCGACTCGGCGAGCGACGCGAGCTGGTACTTCCCGTCGCGGTCCATGAAGGCCGTGAAGCAGAAGAAGTCGAGCCAGTTCGTGACCGGGTAGTTGAACGCCTGCAGGATGCGCGGGTTGTCCTTGTCGCCGCTGTGGCGTTCGAGCATCGCTTCGGCCTCGTCGCGGCCGTCGGCGCCGAAGTGCGTCTGCAGCAGGTAGACCATCGCCCACAGGTGGCGGCCTTCTTCGACGTTGACCTGGAAGAGCGAGCGCAGGTCGTAGAGCGACGGACAGCAGTGCCCGAGCATGCGCTGCTGCTCGACGGACGCCGGTTCCGTGTCGCCTTGCGTGACGATCAGGCGGCGGAGGCGATTGCGGAACTCACCCGGCACCTCCTGCCACGCCTTCTCGCCGATGCTGTCGCCGAAGTGGATCTTGCGGTCCGCTGGCGAGTCGGCGAGGAAGATGCCCCAGCGGTAGTCCGGCATCTTCACGTAGTCGAAGTGGGCCCAGCCGCCCTGGCCGACGCCGACCGCGGTGCGCAGGTAGACCTGGTCCTGGTTGAAGTCCGTCGGACCCAGGTTCGCCCACCAGTCGAGGAACTTCGGCTGCCACTTCTCGAGCGCCATCGTCAGGCGCTTGTTGTCTCGCAGTCCGACGTTGTTGGGGATCTTGGCTTCGAGGTCGACGATGCTCATGACTAGGTTCTCCTCCAGTCGAACTTGGCGCTCTCGGGCGCGCCGTAGCGGGTGAGTGCGCCTTCGTCGCCGGTGGCGTTGGGGCGCGTGAAGATCCAGTTCTGCCAGGCGCTGAGGCGGCCGAAGATCTTGCTGTCGCAGTTCTCGGCGCCGCCGAAGCGCAGCGATGCTTCCATGCCCGTGAGTGCGTCGGGAGAGAGCGACGCCCGCTCCTCCAATGCGATGCGCACGTCGTCGGTCCAGTCCACGGGGTCGAGCAGGTAGGTGCAGAGACCCTGCTCGTCGGCTTCCAGCGCCGACAGCGTCGGCTGCTCCTTCGCCAGTTTGCTGCCGTGCGCCGGCTGCGCGAGGAAGCGGTTCTGCAGGCGCGTGAGGCCGTGGCTCATGGGCAGCGCGCCGTCGCTCAGCGGGCCGATGGCCACGGACACCTGATCGCTGTCGAGCATGTAGACACGATCGCAGCCGATCGTCATCTCGAAGAACGCACCCGCGCAGCACGCGGCGTCGTCGACGAGCGCGTACATCGAACGCGCCATGAGGTCCCAGCGCCGCAGCGTGCGAGCCATCTGCAGCAGGATCTCGTTGCAGAGCCAGTGCGAGCGGTTCTGCACGAGGTCCTTCTCCACCTGCACGATCGCGGCGCGATCACCGCGCGTGTGCAGTACGACGAGGCCCACTTCTTCGTGGCCGAAGCGCAGCTGCAGCAGCGCGTCGTCGAGTTCGCGGTAGCACTGCAGCGCCCAGGCACTGCAGCCGGCCTGCTCGTAGTCGGCGCCGTTCTTCGGTTGCGGCCCTCGGGGTCCCTGCACGGTGAGCACTGCCTTGCGCGAGCCCGGTTCGACCTCGAGCTTGACGTGCGTGTAGGTGTAGCTCGTGCCGTCGACCTTCGGGCGGATCGGCAGCAGCGCGATGCCCTTCTGGGCCTTGTTCGGCAGGGTCGCGGCCAGTTCCTTCGCGCGCGCCTGCACCCTTTCGGCGAATTGCGACTTCTTCCACGTCGCGTCCACGAGACCCCACGCGACCGCCTTCTTGCCGCGCATGCCTTCGGCCATCGTGCAGAAGACGTCGGCCCGGTCGCGGCGCACCTTGCGCTTGTCGACGAGGCGCGTTAGGCCGCCGGTGCCCGGCAGCACGCCGAGCAGCGGAACCTCGGGCAGCGAAACGGCGGAGTTGCTGTCGTCGACGAGGTGGATCTCGTCGCACGCGAGCGCGAGTTCGTAGCCGCCGCCGGCACATGCAGCGTTCACCGCGCAGATCGACTTGAGGCCCGAGTTGCGGCTCGCGTCCTCGAGCGAGAGGCGCGTTTCGTTCGTGTACTTGCAGAAGTTGACTTTGAACGGGTGCGTGCTGTCCGCGAGCATCCAGATGTTCGCGCCCGCGCAGAACGCGCGCTCCTGCGCGCTGCCGACGACCACGACCTTCACGGACGGGTGTTCGAAGCGCAGCCGTTGGATCGCGTCGGCGAGCTCCATGTCGACGCCGAGGTCGTAGCTGTTCAGCTTCAGCTCGTAGCCGGGTCGGTAGGGGTGCTCGGGGTCGACGTTCATGCGCAGTTGCGCGACGTCGCCATCGATCTCCAGCTGCCAATGGTGGTAGCTGGCTGGGTTCCGGTTGAAGTCGATCATGCGCTTGCGACGGGCTCGGGAGCCGCGGAGTGGGGCGAGCAGGATCGCCGGGGGCCGCGCGTCTGGCAAGCAGGATAGATCAGTTTTTGGAGGCTGGACAGATGCGGCAAACTGCATGTTCGCGGCAGTCTCCGAGGTGGCCTCCGCCGTCGGTCGTGCCTACGGTGCGCGGGTGAATCAGGGTGTCCGGATCGAGGCGCGCCACGAGGGCCGCCTCTGCCACGCGATGCAGCAGAGTGCCGTGCCGTGGCTGTCGCGGCTGGAGGTGCACAACGACGGGGCGACCGAACTGCGCGACGTGTCCGTTCATCTGCGCACCGAGCCCGCCTTCGTCCTCCCGTTCACGGCGCGGATCGACGCGATCCCGCCCGGAGGGAGCGTCACCCTGTCGGCCGTCGACCCGCTCCTCGACCTGCAGCTTCTCGCGAACACCGTCGAGCGCCACCGCGCCGAGTTGCGGATCGATGTGCGCGCGGGCGATGAAGTCCTCGCGACGTCAGCGTCCACGCTCGACGTCCTCGCGTGGAACGAGTGGCCGGGTCTCTCCCCGCTGCCGGAGCTCGTCGCGTCCTTCGTCATGCCGAACCACCCGGCGCTCGCGCCGCTCCTGCACTCCGTCGCCATGAAGCTCGCCGCCGACACCGGCTCCGGCGCGCTCGACGGATACCAGAGCGGCGATCTCGCACGAGTGCGGGCGATGGTCGCGGCGGTGCACGAAGCCGTCGCGGACGCGGCGGTCACCTACGTCACGTCGCCGCCGAGCTTCGAACGCACGGGGCAGAAGGTGCGCACGCCCGAGCAGGTGCTCACCGGGCGTCTCGGCACGTGCTTCGACCTCGCGCTGCTGCACGCCGCGTTGCTCGAGCACGTCGGGCTCCATCCGATGGTCGTGTTGCTGCGAGATCACGCATTCGTCGGCGCGTGGCTCGCGTCAGGATCGACGCCCGAAGCGTTCGTCGCATCGGCGGTCGAATTGAGGAAGCGCGTCGACCTCGGCGCACTCGCCGTGGTCGAATGCACGATGGCCTGCGTCGACGGGCGGGCGCCGTTCGTCGCCGCGGCGGAGAGAGCGCGCGCGCGGCTCGCCGACGAAGCGGCGTTCGTCGCCGCGATCGATGTCGCCGCAGCCCGCCGATCCGGGATCCTGCCGTTGCCGCCGCGCACCGCCGCCTTCCACGTCATGCCGCCGGAGGTGCCGATGCCGGCCGCGGTGGGGATCGAACCGGCCGCCGCCGCGCCGCCGCCGCACGTGGCCGAGCCGGTCACCCCGGTGCCCGAGCCGCCTCGCGATCGCCTGGAGCACTGGAAGGGCAAGCTCCTCGATCTGTCGTTGTGGAACCGCCTGCTCAACTTCGTCGAGACGAAGAAGACGATCCCGCTGGACGAGCACGAGTTGTCGGCCGTCGTCCAGCGCCTGCAGTCCGGAGCGCGCGTCCGTCTCCACGCGCGTTCGTCGGTGGGCAAGGCAGGGGAGGATCCGCGCGATCTGGCGGTCGCGCAGCAGCGGAGCGGCGTCGACGTGCGAGCGGCCCATCTCGCGGAGGAGCTGCGCGCCGGGCGCTTGCGAGCGACGCTCGAAGGACCGGACCTCGACGCGCGCCTCGTCGAGATCTTCCGTCACGCGCGCACTTCGCTCGAGGAGAGCGGCGCGAACACGCTCTACCTCGCCGTCGGCTTCCTGCAGTGGTTCGAGACGCCGCAGTCGCAGAAGGCCCGGCGCGCCCCGCTCCTGCTCCTGCCGCTGCAGATCGAACGATTGTCGGTGCAGGAGGGCTTCCGCTTCGTGCTCGACGACGCGGAGCCGCGCATCAACCAGTCGTTGCTGCAGATGCTCGCGCGCGACCACGATCTGCGACTGCCGCTCGGCGACGCGCCCCCCGAGGACGACGACGGCGTCGACGTCGGCGCGGTGCTCGATGCGTTCCGCGCCGCGGTGCTGGCGCTGCCGCGGTGGGAGGTGCTGCCCGTCGCGTGCATCGGGTTCTTCTCGTTCGCGAAGTACCTGATGTGGCTCGACCTGAACGACCGGGACGAGCTGCTGCGGAGCCCCGTGCTGCGGCACCTCGTCGAACGGCCGGGCACCGCGTTCGTCCAGGACGAGCCCGAGGTGCCGCGCGACGAGATCGACGAACGCGACGCATCGACGGTGCTGTGTCCGAAGGACGCCGACAGTTCGCAACTCGCGGCGGTGCTCGCCGGAGCGGCGGGGCGGTCGTTCGTGCTCGAGGGCCCGCCGGGAACCGGCAAGTCGCAGACGATCACCAATCTGATCGCGCAGGCCCTGGCGAACGAGAAGCGCGTGCTCTTCGTCGCGGAGAAGCGCGCCGCGCTCGAGGTCGTGCAGCGTCGTCTCGACGAAGTCGGCCTCGGCCCGTTCTGCATCGAACTGCACTCCAGCAAGAGCGGGCCGAAGGCAGTGTTGCAGCAGCTTCGACGCGCGATGGACGTCGGGACGCGGCGCGAACCCGAAGAGTGGATGCGCCTCGCGAACTCGCTCCAGCAGGAGCGCGCGCGGCTCAACGCGTTCGTGGCCTCGCTGCATCGGCCTCGTGAGCACCGCATCTCGGTGTTCGCGGCGATGGGCGAACTGGTGGCTCTCGGCACCGGTGCACGCGTGCTGCTGCCCGACGTTCCGTGTCGCGACGCGGCGCGCGTGCAGGCTGTCGAGAGCGCGGTCGTCGATCTGGCGAACGTGGCGGCGGCGATCGGCGTGCCCGATCAGGAGCCGTGGTGGGGCGTGCGTCGCACCGATTGGACGCCGGCGCTGTCGCGCGACGTGCCGCTGGCGGCGCAGCGTGTGGCGGATGCCGCCCGCGCCGCGGACGCAGCGGTCGCGCGCGTCGCGACTGCGCTCGGGCTCGATGCGGCGTTCGGTTCGGAGGGCCCGTCGGCAGCCCAGCTGGCGTTGTTGCGACAGCTCGCCGCGCGCATGGCCGCGCCGTCCCTGCCGCCGACGACCCTGCTCGCGTGCGATTGGCGAGCGGTGCGCGGCGAGGCGGCGAACGCGGTCGCGGTCGGCAGCGAACGTCGCGCGCGTTGGGCGGGGCTCGCGCCACGGTGGCGTCCGGAGCTGTTGCAGCAGGATCTCGCCGGCCTCCTGGCCGCGCATCGCGACGCGGTGCCGTCGTTCTTCCTGTCGCGCTGGTGGCGGTTGCGCACGCCGCGTCGGGTGCTCGCGACGGTCGCCGCGACCGCACGGCTCGGCGCACCGGCGGCCGTGCTCGCCGACCTCGAGACCGCGGTCCATGTGCGTGCTGCGGACGAACGGCTGGCGACCTTCGGCGCCCTGGCGGCCGCACTCGGTGCCCCTTGGCAGGGTGAACGCACGGACTGGGCGAGCGTCGAGGCATGGTGCGCGTGGGTCGACGACGTGCGTCGCATCCTCGTGCAGATCGTGCCCGGTGCGTTGCAGCCGGATGCGCGAGCGACGGCTGCGATCGTGGCACAGCTCGAGCGCTTCGCGGACGGGAGCGCGACGCTGCCGCCGGAGATCGCCGCGATGCGGGCGACCGACGACGAACTCGCCGCCGCCCTGCAGCGGCTCGCGGATCCGTTGCAGCTCGACCGTGTCGCTGCGTTCGGCGGCGAGAGTGCACCCGGTCATCTGCGGCGCATCGAGGCCCGGGCTCGCGGATGGTCGGGCGCGGTGCCGCGCCTCCGCGACCATTGTGCGTACGAGCGTGCGGCGCAGGCGGCTGCCGCAGCAGGCGCAGCGCCGCTCGTCGCATCGCATGCGAACGGCGCGACGGCGACGCCTGCGCTGCGACCGGTCTTCCGTCGCACGTTCCTCGAGACCTGGCTCGATGCGATCCACCGCGATGAGCCCGAACTCGGCCGCTTCCGCGGTCAGGACCACGAGGTCGCGATCGCGCGCTTCGGCGATCTCGACCGGCGTGCCATCACCCTGGCGGCGGAGGTCGTGCTCGCGCGCCTCGCCGCACGCGTGCCGCAGATGCGCGACACGCAGGTCGCGAGCAGCGAACTCGGCATCCTCGAGCGCGAGATGAAGAAGCAGCGGCGGCAGAAGCCGGTGCGTCGCCTGCTCGCCGAGATCCCGGGTCTGTTCGCGCGCCTCGCTCCGTGCGTCCTGATGAGTCCGCTCTCGGTGGCCCATTTCCTCGGCCGCGCCCGCACACGCTTCGATCTCGTCGTCTTCGACGAGGCGTCGCAGATCCCGGTGTGGGATGCGGTCGGCGCGATCGGCCGCGGCACTTCGGTGATCGTGGTGGGCGACAGCCGGCAGCTCCCGCCGACGACGTTCTTCCAGCGTGTGTCGCAGGGCGACGAGCCGCTGCCCGACGAGGTGCCCGAGGATCTCGAGAGCGTGCTCGACGAGTGCGTGGCCGCCGGTCTTCCGCGCGCCCATCTCGACTGGCACTACCGCAGCCGGCACGAGTCGCTGATCGCGTTCAGCAACCGCAACTACTACGACAACCGTCTGCTCACCTTCCCTGCACCTGCCCCTGCCGCGGCGGGGCTCGGCGTGCGCCTCGTGCACGTCGATGGCGTCTACGACCGTGCGGCGTCGCAGCAGAACCGGCGCGAAGCGGACGCACTCGTCGCCGACGTCGTCGCGCGACTCCGCGACCCGTCGCGTGCGCACCACAGCGTCGGCATCGTCACGTTCAGCCAGGCGCAGCAGGTCCTGATCGAGGACCTTCTCGATCGGGCCCGTGTCGAGCATCCGGAGATCGAGCCGGCGTTCGCCAGTGCGGCAGAACCGGTGTTCGTCAAGAACCTCGAGAACGTGCAAGGCGACGAACGCGACGTGATCCTCTTCTCGGTCTGCTACGGGCCCGATCCGGCGGGGAAGATCCACGAGAACTACGGTCCGCTGAACCAGCAAGGCGGCGAGCGTCGCCTCAACGTGGCGGTCACGCGTGCCCGGCGTGAGCTGGTGGTGTTCGCGTCGGTGCGCGCCGATCAGGTGGCGACGCGGTCGCAGTCGCTCGGTGCGCGCCATCTCCGTGCGTTCCTCGACTACGCGCAACGCGGACCGGACGCGTTGGTCGCCGCGACCACCATGGACCCGTCGCGTGGCGTCGAGTCGCCGTTCGAAGCGAACGTGTGCACCGCGTTGCGGGCGCGCGGCCACGAAGTGCACACGCAGGTCGGGTGCTCCGGTTATCGCATCGACCTCGCCGTGGTCGATCCGGGCGCGCCGGGGCGATACCTGCTCGGCATCGAGTGCGACGGCGCTGCGTACCACTCGGCGGCCACTGCGCGCGATCGCGATCGGCTGCGCGCGGCGGTGCTGCAGGGGCTCGGCTGGCGGCTGCACCGCGTCTGGTCGACGGACTACTGGCAGGACCCCGGCGGCGAACTCGAGCGCGTCGAGGCGGCTCTCGCCGCGGCGCGCACGATCCCGAAGGCGGCGGAGACGCCGCGAGTCGAAACCGTGCCTGCGATGCCCTCGGCGGCGCCGATTGCACCGAGTGCAGAGCCTGCGGGCGGGCCCGGTCCCGAGTCTGGAGCAGAGGCTTCGCCGCCACCCGCCGCGTTCGACGCGGACGGTCCACGGCCGTACGTGGGCGCCGTGTTGCCGGCGGCTGGCGACGCGGACACGTTCGTGCTGCCGCGTTCGGCGCCGCGTGTGCGCGAGGCGGCGCATCGGGTGCTCGCCGCCGAGGGCCCGATCGTGCTCGACCGGCTCGTGCGTTCCGTCGCGGAGGCGTGGGGCATCCAGCGGGTCACCGATCGTGTGCGCGAACGCGTGAGCGGCGCGCTGCCGGCCGATGCCGTGGTGGTCGAAGGCGTGGTGTGGGCGGACCGTGGGCAGGCCGAGTCCTTCCGCGGCTTCCGTGTGCCCGCGAGCGAAGACACCGAGGCGCGAGTGGCCGACGAACTGCCGGCCGTCGAGGTCGACAACGCGATGACCTGGCTCCTGCGTCAACACCAGGCGTTGTCGGCGGTCGACCTCGCGCGCGAGACGGCGCGGACCTTCGGCATCCAACGACTCGGCACAGTCGTGCGCGAGGTCATGGATCGTTCGATCGAACGGATCGTCACCGCGGGTCGCGGTGTGCGCGACGGCGACGTCGTGCGCCTTCCGTGACGCCGGCGCCCGATCTTGTATCGCCCGCCGCTTCTCCTACCGTCCGTTCTCGATGTCGCGCACGGAACCAACTCCTACGGCGCCCGATTCGCTGCGCGGGCGTGCAGTCCTCGTGACCGGTTCGACGCGCGGCATCGGCTTCGCGATCGCCGCCGAAGGCGCGCGCCGCGGTGCCGTGGTCGGCGTGCACGGTCGTGATCCTGCGCGCGTCGGCGAGGCCGCGAACACCCTGCGCGATCGTGTGCCGGGTGCGAGCGTCGTCGAGTGCGCCGCCGATTTCGCGGAGCCATCGCAGGCCGCGACCGCGGTGCGGTCGTTCGTCGCCGCCGCCGGCGCGATCGACGGGCTCGTGAACTGCGCCGGGGGCGGCAAGGCCGCGCCGTTCCGGGCGATGACGCTCGACGGATGGCGTGCGACGTTCGCGACGAACCTCGAAGCGGCGATGCTCGCGACGCAGGCTGCCTACGTCGCGATGCGGGACCGGCGCCGGGGCGCCATCGTCAACGTGGCATCGCTCGCTGCGCACGGACCGGGTCGGTGGATGGGTGCCGACTACGCCGCGAGCAAGGCGGGCCTCGTGTCGCTCACGCAGAGCCTCGCACTCGAGGCCGCACGCCTCGGCATCCGCGTCAACGCGGTCTCCCCCGGCATGATCGAGACGGACATGACGGCCGCGCTGACCGCGGAGAAGAGGGATGCGGTGGGTGTGCCGCTGGGTCGATTCGGGACGCCCGGCGAAGTCGCCGGGGCGGTCGTGTTCCTCCTCTCCGATGCCGCGGCGTACGTCACCGGACAGGTGCTGCACGTCGACGGCGGTCTCTTCACCAAGGGTTGAGCGATGAGCGACCAGCAACGCGTCGTGGTCACCGGAGTCGGGCTCTTCACGCCGCTCGGCAGCGACGAGCCGACGATGCGGCGTCGCCTGTTCGGGCGCGAGCCCGGCGTCGGCAAGCTGCGGTCGCTCGATCCCGCGCCGTACAAGTCGCAGAACGCGGCGGAGGTCGACCCGACGCTGCTCGCGGGGGCACTCGCCGCAGCGCGGATCCGTCCAGGGGACCGCACGTGCGACATGGCGATCCTCGTGGCAGGCCAGGCCCTCGGCGCCGCGGGCCTGCTCGCCGAGGGCGCGCCGAAGGACACGGCGGCGCTGTTCGGGACCGGCTCGGGCCCTTCGCATGCGCTGCAGGAGTCGTGGAAGGCGTTCTTCGAGGGCGGCCCGCGCGCGGTGCGTCCGACGACGGTGCCGCGGTGCATGCTCAACGTCGTGAGCTCCGCGGTGTCGATCCACTTCGGCCTGCTCGGCTCGAACTACACGCTGGTGAGCGCGTGCTCTTCGTCGACGATCGCGCTGGGAGTCGGTTTCCGGATGATCCGCAACGGCGACGCGGTGCGCGTGCTGTGCGGCGGTAGCGAGTCGATGTTCACGCCGGCGCTCTACGCGAGCTGGGACAACCTCGGCGTGATGTCGCGCAACGCCGACCCGGCGCGCGCGTCCCGGCCGTTCGACGTCGATCGCGACGGGTTCGTGCTCGGCGAGGGTGCGGGTGCGCTGGTCCTCGAGTCGCTCGACGAAGCGAAGCGCCGCGGCGCCACCATCCGGGCCGAAGTGCTCGGCTTCGGCGAGTCCTCCGACGGGACCCACATCACGCGGCCGAGCATCGACGGTCAGGCCGCGGCGATCACCGCGGCGCTGCGTTCGGCCCGACTGTCGCCGGCGGCGGTCGACTTCGTCAACGCGCACGGTACGGCGACGCGCGCCAACGACGAGTGCGAGGCCGCGGCGATCCGCAAGGTGTTCGGCGCCGAGGCGGACCGGATCCCGGTGCTGTCCAGCAAGTCGTTCTTCGGCCACTTGCTGGGGGCGGCCGGCGTCGTCGAGACGATCGCGTCGATCGCGTGCCTCGACGAACAGCGACTGCACGCGAACCTGAACCTCGAACGTCCCGATCCAGCGTGCCCCGTGCGCACGACCGGCGTCGACACGCTGGCGTTGCCGCTGCGAGTCTGTATGAAGAACAGCTTCGGCTTCGGCGGCAGCAATTCGACCCTGATCCTGGCCCGCTACGAGGAACGTTAGGTGGTGCAGAAGGACATTCTCGACCGGCTCCGCGACATCATCGCCCGGACAGGCCGCGACGTGATCGACGTCAAGAACATCGGCGAGAAGGACACGATCGCGTCGCTCGGCATCGACTCCCTGTCGATGCTCGACTTCCTCTACGACGTGCAGCAGGAGTTCCGGATCGAGTTCGATCCGCAGGAACTGGTGGCGGTGAAGACGCTCGGCGAGCTCGCGGCGTTCGTCGAGAAGCGCATCGCGGCGTGAAACGCGTCCGCCATCTCCTCGAGTACGCGCTGCTGCGCGTCGTTCTGTTCTTCGTCGACGTGCTGCCGCTGTCGATCTGCATCGGCATCGCGCACACGATCGGGGACTTCGTGTGGCTCTTCTGGCCCGGTCGCCGGCGCATCGCGATCGACAACATCGTCGCCGCGGGGATCGAGACGGACGGGAAGCGAGCGAGCCGGCTCGCGCGGACGGTGTTCCGGCAGTTCGTGCGCGTCGTGATCGAGTCGTTGAAGTCCGACGCCTACTTCGGCAAGCACTCGTGGGAGAAGTGCATCGCGTGGAAGGTGCCGCCCGAGGTCGATGCGCTTCTCGCCGATCCGAAGCGGGGCGTGATCCTCGCGTCGGGCCACCTCGGCAACTGGGAGATCGCGGCGCAGGTGCTCTCGCACCGGAAGCCCGTGCTCGGCATCACGCGGCGGATGAACAACCCGTACGTGGACAGGCTGATGCTGCGGCGCAAGCCGCGCAACCGCTTCGAGACGACGCCGAAGCGCGACGCCGACCTCGGCCGCCTCATGGGCGCACTGCGCGACGGCAAGGTGCTCGCGATCATGATCGACCAGAACGCGAAGGACCGCGGCATGCTGGTCGACTTCTTCGGGCGACCGGCGTCGAGCCACACGGCGATCGCACTGCTGCACCTGGTGACGAAGGCGCCGCTCGTCTTCGGCTACTGCACGGAGGTCGCGCCGATGCGGTTCGAGTTCCGCGCGACGGGACCGTTCCGTTTCGCGCCGACTGGCGACAAGGAGGCGGACGTCCGGCGGATCCTCGAGCACTTGAACCGCGAACTCGAGGCCGCGGTCCGCGACTGCCCCGACGAGTACCTGTGGGGGCACCGGCGCTGGCGCCTGCCCGAGTCAGCGACGCGTCACTGACCGCGCGGCAGCCGTTCGGCCGGCTTCTCGCGGTAGAAGTCCTCGATGATGCGCCAGCACTCCTGCGCCGTCTCCGCGTACGAGAGCAGTTCGAGGTCCTCGGGCGAGATGGTCCCTTCCTCCACGAACACGTCCCAGTCGATCAGCCGGTTCCAGTAGTCGCGGCCGAACAGCACGATCGGGATCGGCTGCATGCGGCGCGTCTGGATCAGCGTCAGCGCCTCGAACAGTTCGTCCATCGTGCCGAAGCCGCCCGGGAACGCGACCATCGCCTTCGCACGCATCAGGAAGTGCATCTTTCGGATCGCGAAGTACTTGAACTCGAAGCACAGCTCCGGAGTGATGAAGCTGTTGGGCTCCTGCTCGAACGGCAGCGTGATGTTGAGGCCGATCGACTTCGCGCCGATGTCGAACGCGCCGCGGTTCGCAGCTTCCATGATGCCGGGCCCGCCGCCGGTGCACACGACGTAGTCGCACGTGTGGTCGACCTGGCACTGGCTCGACACGATGCGGGCGAACTCGCGGGCCTCGTCGTAGTAGTGCGCCTTCTTCAGGACGTTCTCCGCGATGCGGAGCCGGCGCTGGAGGGTCTTGTCGGCAGGCTTCTTCGCGAGCGCCATGCGGGCGTCTTCGACCTTCCGTTCGGCCTTTTCGCGCTCGATCACCCGGGTGCCGCCGAAGACGACGACCGTCGACTGCACGCCGGTCTCGTGCATGATCAGTTCGGGCTTCAGCAGTTCGAGTTGCAGGCGCACCGGGCGCAGTTCGGCGCGGCCCATGAAATCGGCGTCGAGGTGCGACTGGCGGTACGACGTCGATTCGCGGATCGCTCGGATGCGCTGCGCGTGCGCGTCGTCGGCCGAAGGAACGGGCGGGGTGCGGTGCTTCATGCAGGGAATGGCTCGACGCCGACGAATTCCCGCATCGGCATTCGCGGGGTCCATTCCGCAGTGCACGTGCCTGTCGCCCGGTCCGGCTACCATCGCGGCGCCATGGGCCGCACCCTGAACCTGACCCTCGCCGCTCTGGCTGTTTCGGCCTTGGCCGGCGTCGTGTGGTGGGCGGGGGCCGGGGCCGGGTTCGCGCCGGCGCCGCCAACGGCGCCGGCGACAGCGCCGAAGCCGGAGGGGACGGCTCCGCCCGTCGAGGCCTCGATCGTCGCGCCGGCCCGCGAAGCTGCTGTGGCCCCGCTCGACGGAGCGACCGTCGAGGTGCTGGTCGTGCGCGGGAACGACGAGGCTCCGGTGCCGAACGCCGCGGTGTGGGCGTGGCCGCCCGGGCTCCGCTTCGAGGATCTCCCGCCGGAGGAAGCGGAGTTCGCGACCCGTGATCCGCACGGGTTTCGTGAGCAAGTGAGTCCGCGCCTCGCGACCGACGCGCAAGGCAGGTGCCGTGTGCCGCTCGCCGGGCGCGGGACGCAGGTTGCCGCCGGAGTCGACGGGTGGTGGGGCACCGGCGCGGTGAACACCTCGCGCGAACGGAACCTCGTGCGCCTCGATCGAGACAACGCACTGCGCGTGCGCGTCGTCGGTGTGGCGCGAGAGCCGGTCGCCGCGGTGCACGTCGTGTTCCGTCGCGACGGCGCGCGCGGCGAGTCGGTGGGCGTCACCGACGGCGAGGGCCGATTCGTGCTGCGTCACTCGCAGGCGTGGAGCGCTTCGGCTGCCGAGAGTGTCGTTCGTGTGCACGCGGTCGTGCCCGGTGGCGAGAGCCTCGGTGCAGAAGTCGACCTCGCGGCGCCGCCATCGAACGAAGTCGTGCTGACGTTGCCGGCGTGCGGACGCGTCGTCGTGTCGCTGCGCGACGCGCGGGATGGAGCGCTCGACCCGCGCTACCTCGGCAGTCCCGCGGCCGGGCTCGTCGTCGGCGATCCGTCGTCGGGTCCCTTCCCCCTCGCTAGGGACGAGGGTGTGTCCGCGATCGCGATCGTCGGTCCCGACGGCAGAGCTACGTTTGGCGCCGTGACACTCGGTGTCCCGGTCACCGCCCGCGCCGGTTTCGCCCGATCGGCGACGGAAGTCGGGCCCACGATGCGCCGACCCGAGGTCGCGATCGTCGCTCGCGAAGGTGCGGACGACGTCGTGCTGGTCGGAACGCTGCTCACGGGGGAAGGCAGGCCGTTCGCGGGTCGCAGGTTCACCGTCGAGTGCCGGCGCGGCTCCGCACCGTCGAGTGTGACAGGCCGGACGGACGACGAGGGCGCCTTCCGTGTCGACGTCGGGCCGTGTGCCGGCGACGGCGCGAGCCTCGTGTTCGACGGGCGCTCCGCGCCGAAGAGCGATCGTCTGTCGGTGATGCTCGAAGGGCGAACGCTGGTCGCTGGCGTCAACGACCTCGGGGAGCTCCGCATCGTCGCACCGCGGCCGGTCGCGGCGGGTCGGATCGTCACCGACACCGGCGAGCCCGTGCCTGGCGTCTGGCTGAACGTGCGGCGGATCGACGGAGCCCCGGCGTCGCTCACCGAGACGATTCGCGCGGACGGGGCGTTCGTCGTCGACGGAGCGATCGCCGAGGGCGTTCCCATGAGGCTGTCGGTGTCGGCACGGTCGTTCGTCGCGACGGACCTGGTGTTCACCGCGGGTTCGACCGACCTTCGTGTCGAACTTCGTCGCGGCGGTTCGATCGATGTCGCCGCGTTCGTCGACCCCGCAGTGCCGCGCGAGCGCCTGCAGTTTCTACTGCGCCGGACCGACGCGGTGACCCCCGCTCGGGCCGCGACTCCGGAGCCAGCCGAGCCACTTGCATCGACCGATCCGGGGCGATGCGAACTGCGGTGGCGGGGTCTCGAGTCCGGCGAGTACCGCTTCGAAGCCTGGGGGGACGACTTGGACGCTCCGGCGCTCGCGTTCGCCGGATTGCGGGTCGACAACGGACCGTGCGCGGATGCGCGGCTCGGGTGCGCCGACCTGCGCCACGTGCGGCCGATCGAAGTCGTGGTCTCGGCCCCGGAGGCGATCGCGCCCGGTCCGCGCGCCAGCGTGGTCGTTCGCGGACGAGAACGGTGGCGGGTTGCGCAACTCGTCGGGGGGCGTGCGCTGCTCGCGTCGTCGACGCCGCTCGATCTGTTCGTCGTCGCGCCGGGTTTCGCTGCCAAGGCGGTGGACCGCGCCGTCGGGATGTGCGCCGTCGCGCTCGAACCGGCGCCTGAAACGCGGGTTCGCGTGGTGAAGCCGACGTCGATGCCGGCCGAGGCGGTGGTCTCGTTGCGCTTCGTGGCGCGGGCCGAAGCGGGCGACGTCAGGGTCGACTCGGCGGGCGGGTCGTACGACATCGCGCAGCTCGCGACCGAGACAGTCTCGGTCGGCGCGGCTGGCGCGGCGACCGTTCGCGTGCCGTTCGCGCGGACCTACGATGTCGAAGCGCACGTCACGTTGCGCGACCCTCCCGGGCGGCTCGTCTTCGAAACGAGCGGGGTCCGCCTTCCGTCGACGGACGAGGTCCGTGTGGAGATCCTCGAGGAGGACTGGGCGGCGCGGCTGTCCGGGTCGGCGTCGAAGCAGCGGATCCGCTGATTCGCCTGGTCAGACCGGTCGGTGCAGCGTGGCGATGCGTTCGATCTCCGCGGTCGCCACTCCCGCGGCGGCAGCGAACTCGTGCCACCGGGCGAGAGCCGTGCGCACTTCGGCGAGGATCGCCTTGCCCTCACCGATGGCGAAGCGATCCGCCTCGGCGAGCAGGTCGTCGGCGCCGATGTCGCGGAAGCGGCCGTTCACGCTCATCAGGTGCTGGTTCGTCCATTCGCCGCGCGGGTTGTGGGCGAACGTGACGTCGTAGGCCGGCGCGAGGCGCCAGGGTCGCCCCTGCCGCAGCACGAACGCGACGTTCTTCGTGTGGTCGTCGCAATTGCGCGCCATCACCGCGAACGCCATGCGGCGGAAGGCCTCGACGAGGTCCTCGCGCGGCAGGTCGAGCTGCCTCATCGTGAGGAACGCCTGCGCGTAGCTGTTGGCGCCGCGGCGGCGGAAATCGAGGTGCGCCATCGCGCACAGAGTCTGCACGTGGTGGCGCGTTGACGCGCCATCGCGGTCGAAGCGCTTCGTCATGAAGTGCGCGCGACCGTTCTCCTCGAGGAGGCGGCAGTCGGTCATCGTGATGCCGGCCGCCCGTGCCATGCGGTGGTAGGCGAACTCGATGCGTCCGTAGTCCCGGGTGCTGCCGAGTTCGCGGTCCGTGCCGACGCCATCGAACTTCAGCAGCCAGTGTTCGAAACCCTCGGGTGCGTCGAGCTGGCCCGAACGGATCTCGTGGGTGGTCGGGTTCCACGCGATCACGGCTTTTGCGCGGGCGCCGCCGGCCGACGTGCCGACCTCCATGATCGAGCGCAGCGTCGATGCGTCCACGTCGTCGTTGTCGCTCCACGTACCGAGCAGCGCCTGGCGCGCCGCGACGACGAGTTCGCCGAGTTCGATCGCCGTCGGTTTCCGCGACATCGGGCCGCGCTGCGGACGGAATTCGAGCGCTCCCATCGAGCGTCGGCCGACGTACGCGAGGCGGTCGAGCGGCGTCACGCTCTCGCGCGGCACGCCGCGGTCGGCGAGCCAGCGGTCGATCAGCGCGTTGCCGAAGTCGTCGGGGAGCGCGTCGGCGAGCATCGCCGGGAGTCGGCGGTAGGTGTCGACGGGCAGAGTCGGGAAGACGAACGTGCGCTCGTCCGCCGCGACCGGCATCTGCAGGGGCGCTGGTTCGATGCCTGCCTTCGCGAAGTCGCGATCGAACGCGAACACGTAGAAGCCGAGGCCGGGATCGAGCGCGCACGCGCCGACGAAGTGATCCCACAACCACACCTCGACGCGGCCGACGGCGACGTAGCGCTCAGCTCGACGCGTCGCCACGCGATCTCCTCGAGGCGCGTTCACGCTTCTTCTGCGGCAGCAGGTGCAACGGGTTGATGGTCGGCGTCGCCGCGAGAGCCGACAGCCAGTCCTCGCGGCCGAGGGCGCGAACGATGCGCACGAGAGTGGTGAGGTTGCCGCGACCCGCTTCGAGGTTCTGCACGGCGCTGCGGGCGACACCGGCCCGCGCGGCGAGGTCCGCCTGGCCGAGGTTCCGGGCGAGGCGAAGGTCGCGCAGCTGGTCGCCCAGCGCGGCCAGCCACTCGGAGGTGTTTTTCGACGATTCCAATGCTTTTAAAAGGAGGCGTAGATCGCCCGGAGTCGGACAACGCACGGAAACAAAGGCGAACGGACGGACCGATTCGATGCCTCAGAACTCTAGCTACAACGAGTGCAAACGGGGTACTTGAATCGGCACTTCCTGTCAAAGACCTGAAATGCAGGCGTAATCGAGGCAGTGTGAGCCCCTGTCTCCCGGCCCAGTGTGCCCGCCTCGCCGGTAGCATGCGCCCCACGAAAGGATGAGTCCCTCGCGCTCGATCGCCCTCGCCGCCTGCGCCGTGTGCACCGCGCTCGCGTGGGTGTTCTTCGCGTCCAGCGATCTCGCCCCATCGTCGCCTCCTGACCCGAATCCGGCGGCCCGCGCGACGACCGGAGAACCCTCGGTGAGCACGGAGTCGACAAACGCGGAGCCGTCGGCCCCGGAGCGACATGCCTCGGCTGTCGCGAAGGAGACGGCCCTCGAGGGTGCACACGAGATCCGCGTCGTGGTGTCGGACACGCAAGAGCCGGTTGCGGACGCCGTGGTGTCGTTCCTGCCAGAGGGTTTCGACTGGCAGCTGTTCGTCGAACGCAGGACCGGCTGGACGGAAACCGAACGAGAGGCCGAACTGCGCCGTCTGCGGTGGCACGTTCGGACCGACGCGGACGGGCGATGCCGCGTTCGCGCGGCGCGTGCACTCGTGCTCGCGTCGAAGGACGGCTCGTTCGGGCGTCAGTACCTGCAGCCGGATCGTCCGACCGTCGTCGCGTTGCGCGTCGACCGCACGGTGAACGTGCTCGCGATCGAGGACTCGGGGGCCGCCGTTGCCCACGTCGAAGTGATGGCGCGGGCAGGCGACCAGAGGAAGTGGAGCCTCGGGAGGACGGACATCGACGGCCGCCTCGTGCTTTCCCACGTCCAGGAGTGGGCGGGGCCGCCACCGGCGCGATCGCGAGCGATCTTCGTTCGTCACGCCGGCGGCGAGACCGACCCGGTCGCCGTCGATCCGGGGGCGCCGCCGGCGGAAGTGGTGTTCCGTCTGCCTTCGTGCGGCTCCGTTGCCGTGCACTTCCGCGATGGGGCCGGTCGGCCGCTCGACCCCGAGTACGGTCCGTTGTCGAGCAGCGGCTCGTTCCGGCAAGCGTCGCTCTCGACGTGGTGGCGAGAGCCGCTTTCGTCCGCCGAAGCTCCGGAGCGAACGGTGGCTGCGCGAGTCGACGCGCATGGCGATGCGATCTTCGGCGGCGTGCCGTTCGGCCTCCAAGTGATGGCGTGCACGACGGGCAACGGATTGCACAGCGCGGTCGTCCAGGGGCCGACGATGGCCAATCCACGCGTCGACATCACGATTTCGGAGTCACCGGACACCGTGGTGCTGACCGGTTTGCTGTTGGGTACCGATGGAGTTCCGGCCGCGTACGCGAGGTATCTCGTCGACCATGGTGGGGGGGGCGTCGGCAGCGGTGTCTCCGATTCCGATGGCCGCTTTCGCGCGGCGTTGACCCGGTTGCCCGAGGCCCTTCTCGCGACGCTCACGTTCCGGGTCACGGGCCGGAGCTTCGCCGATCGCAGCGCCGTCGAGCTCGAACCTCGCCTCCTCGTGCGCGGTGAGAACGACCTCGGCGAGATCCGTCTCGCGGACGAAGTGGTCCTGCTCGCGGCGAAACTCGTCATGCGCGACGGCGGCGATCCCCTGCCGTTCCACATGTACGTGCAACGGCGCATCGATGGTCGGTGGACGACTGTCAGCGCGACGCGCGCATGGGACCCGAGCGGCGCGTTCACGTTCGTGGGCACCGCGCCGAAGGGCACGCCCATGCGTCTCGTCGTCGAGGCTGCGAAGTTCCTGCCGATCGAGCCGATCGAGTTCGTCGCCGGAACAACGGGCATCGAGATCCCCGTTCGTCGAGGCGGCTCGGTGGTGGCGACGTTCCTGGTCGACGGGTCGATTCGGACCGAGCGGCTCGAACTGCGCTGCCGCAACACCGATCCCGCGGCAACACCCATCGAGTTCGTGCGGGTCCTCGAAGCGGGGGCGATCGAGGAGTTCATTCAGCGGCCGCCACCGGACGGCCGGCTGCGTCGGGCATGGAGCGGTCTCGCGCCGGGCAGCTATCGCGTGCAGGCCCTGTACGGTGGCTCGCCGGTGCCGATCGCCGAGGTCAACGGCATCGCGGTGGCGGAGGGGCCGTGCCGCGACGATCGCCTCGAGGCGATCGACCTGCGCGGCAGGGCGAAGGCGTTCACGATCCTGGTGACGTCGCAGGACGATGCACCGATCACCGATCCGTTTGCCGCTGTGATCGTGCGTGGCGATCGCGAAGGCTGGTGCGGCTACGGGATCCGCAATGGAACAGCGGAAGTGACGGCGGCTCATCCAGTGGACCTCGTGGTCGTCGCGGACGGCCACGAGACAGCGTTCGTGAGCGCCGTTGTCGAGGCGCGCACGATCGTTCTGCGCCGCGCGGCACGGCAGCGCGTTCGGCTCGAACTGCCGCGTGCACTTCCCGAGGGCGCGACGCTCCACGTGCAAGTCACGCCACGGGTCGAGGTGGACGAGGCGTTCGTCCGGATCGACGGCCGGCCGGGTGTCCGCTTCGCGGAGGTCGCCGGGAGCACGCTCTCGTTCGACGGAGCGCGTGGGATGGAGATGCCCGTGCGAGTGCCCGGCGAACACACCATCCGCGCCCACGTCGACCTGCGCGGGAGCACTGTTCGAGTGCGCGTCGAACCGGCGACGGTGGTTCTTCCCGCCGCCGCGGAGCTGCTGCTTCGTGCGCCCGACGCGGAATGGGAACGCACGGGCGCTGCGCGGAAGTAGAACGGCCGCGCGCTAGGCTTCGCGAATGGCATCCCCGCGGCTCACGTACTGCGGCAACGTGCACGCGGCCGACGATCTCGACACAGCCGTCGCGATGCTGCGCCAGCACACCGCGCCAGTGGCGGCGGCGGCGCGCGCCGCGGGTCGCGATTTCGGGGTCGGAGCGTGGTGGCCGCACGCGCTCGCCGTGCAGCTCGCGACCGACGCTGCCGCGCGGGACCGCTACGCCGCCGCGCTGCACGACGCCGGAGCGCCGTTGTGGACGCTGAACGTCTTCCCGTTCGGCGGCTTCCACGACGAGGTCGTGAAGACCGCGGTCTACCGCCCCGACTGGAGCGACGAGGATCGGCTGCAGTACACGCGAACGTGCGCTGCGGTTGCCGCGTCGCTGGTTCCCGCGGGCACCGTGTTGCCGCTGTCGACGCTGCCGCTCGCTTACCGCGGCCCCGGCGACGAGGCTCCCGATCTGCGCCTGATGGCCCGCAATCTCGCGCGCTGCGCGAGCGCATTCGCGGCGATCGAGGAAGCGACCGGTGTTCGCTGTGTGCTCGCCCTCGAACCGGAGCCCGACTGCCTGCTCGAGACGTGTGCGGCGACAACGACCTTCCTGGAGCGCTGGATCTTCGACGAGGGCGCGTGGGCGACCGTTTCGGGCGACGTGCTGCGTCGTCACCTCGGCGTGTGCGTCGACCTGTGCCACCTCGCGGTCGTCGGCGAAGAACCCCTCGGCGCGCTCGCGATGCTGCGCGCCCACGGCATCGCCGTGCCGAAGGTCCAGGTGTCGGCGTGCTTCGAGGCTCGCGACGAGGCCGGACTCGACCGGCTGCTGGCGTTCGCCGAGCCGCGCTACCTGCACCAGACCGTCGCCGAACACGGTCCGCGGGCGCTGGACCTCCCGCTCGTCGCGGCGCGGCGCTCCGAGTTCGCGGGCGCGCGGCGCGTCCGCTCGCACTACCACGTTCCGCTCTACTGGGACGACCCGGGCTCGCTCGGATCGACCCGCGCCGAGGTCGATCGTGTGCTGCGGGCGATCGCACGCGCCCCGGGCGAAGCGCCCCTTCTCGAAGTCGAGACCTACACCTGGCACGTGCTCGGTGACCGCTTCGGCGCCGAACCGTTGGCCGTACGCATCGTGCGCGAACTGGACTGGGCCGCCGCGCGACTCGATTTCGACCGCACGAACAGCTGACCGATCGCCGGGTGCCGTCGTATCGTGCGCGCCCCGATGATCCGCCTCCACGACGTGCACAAGGACTACGCCTTCGGAGAGCGACGCGTGACCGCGTGCGACGTCGGCGATCTCCGGATCGAAGCAGGGGAGCAGGTTGCGCTGGTCGGTCGCTCGGGCACCGGCAAGACGACGCTGCTGCACATCCTCGCGGGCATCCTGCGGCCTGATCGCGGCGAAGTGGAGGTCGTCGGCGCGCGCATCGATCGCATGAGCGAGGCGGCTCGCGATCGGCACCGCGGGCGCCACATCGGGATGGTCTACCAGACCTTCAACCTGCTGCAGCCGTTCTCGGCGCTCGAGAACGTCCTGCTCGGCGCGTTGTTCGGTCGCGGTGCGGGCGGCGAAGCGAAGTCGCGCGCCGAGACCCTGCTGCAGCGGGTCGGCCTCGGCGACCGGTTGCACCATCGCCCGAGCGAGTTGTCCGTCGGCCAGGTGCAGCGCGTCGCGATCTGTCGCGCGCTCGTGAACGACCCCGAGCTGATCCTGATGGACGAGCCGCTCGGCAACCAGGATCGGACGACCGGCGTGCAGGTCCTCGATCTGCTGCTGCAGATGGCGAGAGACGGGAACAAGACGGTCGTGATGGTGACGCACGACCCCGAGTCGGCGAAGCGCATGCAGCGCACGGTCGAACTCGAGACACTCCGGAGGCCGGCGTGAGGCTCTGGTCGATCAGTCTGCGCAACCTGCGCATCCGCCTCGTCGCCACCGTGCTCACCACGACGTCGATCGTCGTCGCGACGGCGCTCTACGCGGCGATCCTCGTGATGGCCGGTCAGACGGAACAGCGCTACAAGGGCAGCGTCGGCGGCTATCAGGCCGTGATCGGGCCGAAGGACTCGAGCCAGCTCGAACTCGTCCTCAACACGATCTTCAACGTCGGGGAGGCGCCGGGGCTGTTCCCGCTGCGCATCTGCGAGGACCTGCGCGCCGGGCGGGGCGTCGGGCGTCGGGCACAGGTCCGCTACGCGATCCCGCAGGCGCGCGGCGACAGCGTCAGCAGGTTCAACTTCCCCGTTGTCGCGACGATCGACGAGATGTTCTCGAAGTTCGAACGCGAAGGCGCACCGCTCGTGTTCGAACGCGGCGGCGCGTTCACGTTCTCGTACGACGATCTGCAGGCGCTCGCGCGCGAGCTCGCGAACCACGAGAACGGCCGCCGCGCAGGCGAGGCCTCGCCGCCGTCGCGACCGCAGCTGCGCAAGGAATGGAAGCAGGCCGTGATCGGCGCCCGCGTCGCGCGATCGCTCGCCCTCGACATCGGCGGCATCGTCGTGCCCGTGCACGGCAAGATGGGCGAGTTCGGCTTCCACGAGCACCCGGAAGCGGCGTGCGAGGTCGTGGGCATCCTGGCTCCGACGAACTCACCCCTGGACTCGACGATCTTCCTGCCGCTCGGAACGCATCTGCTGATCGACGGCCACGAGCAAGGCGTGTTCCTGGTCGAGACTCCGCCGGGCAAGAACCCTGACGACGCGAAGAAGCTGCCGGTCGAGCCGGGCGGGATCGGGCTCACTGCGATCGTGGTCGATCCGAAGGACCACTTCGGTGCGCGCTTCCTCCGACAGGAGTTCAGCGCGAAGGACGCGCAGGTCGCGTGGCCGCAGGACGTGGTGCCGAAGTTCCTGCGCCAGCTCGGCAACGCGGCCGACGCGCTCACCGTGATCGCCTGGCTCGTGCTGTTCGTCGCCGCGGTCGCGATCGCCGTCGCCCTCTACAACACCATGAACGAGCGGCGCCGCGAGATCGCGATCATGCGGTCGCTCGGTGCGCGCCGCGTCCAGATCCTCGCGATCATCGCCGGCGAAGCCGCAGTGCTGTCGTTCGTCGGAGCGCTTCTGGGCGTCGCCCTCTGCCACCTGGCGGCGTTCGTCCTGCGCGATCTCGTCGAGGACATGACCGGCGTCTACCTCGACTGGCTGCAGTGGAGGGCGTGGGAAGCGTGGCTCGTGGTCGGCGTCACCGCGATCGGCGCGACGGCCGGACTCCTGCCCGCGGTGAAGGGCTCGATGACCCAGGTCGCGGACAACCTGGCGCAGAACTACTAGCGGCGAACCACGGGCTCCGCCCGCCCGGTTGGAGCCGACGCCCGCAACGGGCGCGGCTCAACGGCGACAGGCTGGGTCGCGCGACGTTCCATCCTCGGGGACCGTGTGTTCACGGATGGAGAACTACCGAGGCTCGTGCGAACCACGGGCTTCGCCCGCGCTGTCGGAGCCGACGCGCGGAGCGGGCGCGGTTCGACGGCGACAACGGTGAGCCGCGCGGTCGTTCGATCGAGGGTCGCGCGCGCCCAGGGTTCGTTGCCAGCGATCGCGGCGGCCAGCGCCGGGAAATCGTTCGAGGAGCGCCGCGAGCCTTCCGATCGTCGTATAGTCCCGGCCCTTCGAACGCCGCCCGCGAGGTCCACGATGAAGTCGCTCCTGCCCGCCTTGCTGCTCTGTTCCGTCGCCGCGTCGCAGACGCCCGCCGGCGACCCGAAGCCGGCACCGGCGCCTGCTCCGAAGGTCGAGCCGGCACCGGTCGCGCAGGACCCGAAGCCGGTGGCCGAGAAGGCGAAGGAGAAGCCCGACGGCAAGCAGGACCCGAAGGAGAAGCCCGACGGCAAGCAGGATCCGAAGACCGGCAAGGATGCCAAGGACGGC